>NZ_JBIDBC010000001.1:0-521716 GCF_043202835.1 Streptomyces sp. NPDC048142 | reverse complement strand
ACCGGGGCCCTCCGGGCGCTTCCCTTCGTTTTCCTGCTGTGTCCTGCTGTCTTGCGTTTCCGACTCTATCAGACTCTTTCGTGTCCGATTCCCGGTCGAAGCGGGTCAAGCAGTTTTCGCTTTCCAGGTCCTCCGCTTTCGCGTTTTCCCTTTCCGGCGTTTCCAACTTTACCAGACTCTCATTCGTTCCGTTTCCGGTCCGAATTCGATTTCCGGTGGCCTGTGGAGTGGCCTTGCCTTTCGGCGGATCCGACTTTATCAGAGATTCTGAGTCGGAATTCCCGCCCTGTTCGGGAATCTCCAGGCGCACGGGTGCGCGCGGTGCTTCCCGTTCAGGCGGAGACGTAAACGTACTGGAGCGGGGCTCCCCGATGCAAATCGGGGGCCCCGCTCCAGGTCAGGCGGTCGGGAGGGGTCAGACCTCGACGACGACCGGAAGGATCATCGGGCGCCGGCGGTAGGTGTCGGAGACCCACTTGCCGACGACGCGGCGGACCATCTGCTGGAGCTGGTGAGGCTCCAGCACGCCGTCCTGCGCCGACTTGTCCAGGGCTTCCTGGATCTTCGGCGTGACCCCGACGAAGGCGCTGTCGTCGATGCCGGAGCCCCGGGCCTGGATGTGGGGGCCGCCCACGATCTTGCCGGAGGAGCTGTCGACCACGATGAAGACCGAGATGATGCCCTCGTCGCCGAGGATGCGGCGGTCCTTGAGGGAGGTCTCGGTGACGTCGCCGACGGAGAGCCCGTCGACATAGACGTAACCGGCCTGGACCTTGCCGACGATCTTGGCCTTGCCGTCGATGAGGTCGACGACCACGCCGTCCTCGGCGATGACGATGTGGTCCTTCGGCACGCCGGTGAGGGCGCCCAGTTCGGCGTTGGCCCGCAGGTGGCGCCATTCGCCGTGGACCGGCATCAGGTTCTTCGGCTTGCAGATGTTGTAGAAGTACAGCAGCTCGCCGGCCGAGGCGTGGCCCGAGACGTGGACCTTGGCGTTGCCCTTGTGGACGACGTTGGCGCCCCAGCGGGTCAGGCCGTTGATCACCCGGTAGACCGCGTTCTCGTTGCCCGGGATCAGGGACGACGCGAGGATCACCGTGTCGCCGGGAACGATCCGGATCTGGTGGTCGCGGTTGGCCATCCGGGAGAGGGCGGCCATCGGCTCACCCTGCGAACCCGTGCAGACCAGCACGACCTCGTCGTCCGGGAGGTCGTCCAGGGTCTTGACGTCGACGACCAGCCCGGCGGGAACCTTCAGGTAGCCCAGGTCCCGGGCGATGCCCATGTTGCGGACCATCGAGCGGCCGACGAAGGCGACCCTGCGGCCGTACTCGTGGGCGGCGTCCAGGATCTGCTGGATGCGGTGCACATGGCTGGCGAAGCTCGCCACGATGATGCGCTTCTGGGCGTTCGCGAAGACCGTGCGCAGGACGTTGGAGATGTCCCGCTCCGGCGGTACGAAGCCGGGAACCTCGGCGTTCGTGGAGTCGGAGAGGAGGAGGTCGATGCCCTCCTCGCTCAGCCGGGCGAACGCGTGCAGGTCGGTGAGACGGCCGTCCAGCGGAAGCTGGTCCATCTTGAAGTCACCGGTGGCCACGGCCAGGCCCGCGGGGGTGCGGATGGCGACCGCGAGTGCGTCCGGGATCGAGTGGTTGACCGCGATGAACTCGCAGTCGAAGACGCCGATGCGCTCGCGCTGTCCCTCGGTGACCTCAAGGGTGTACGGACGGATCCGGTGCTCCTGGAGCTTCGCCTCGATGAGCGCGAGGGTCAGCTTCGAGCCGATGAGGGGGATGTCCGGCTTCAGGCGCAGCAGGAACGGGACACCACCGATGTGGTCCTCGTGGCCGTGCGTGAGGACGATGCCCTCGATGTCGTCCAGGCGGTCCCGGATCGTGGTGAAGTCCGGCAGGATCAGGTCGATGCCCGGCTGCTCCTCCTCGGGGAAGAGGACGCCGCAGTCGACGATGAGCAGGCGGCCGCCGTACTCGAAGACCGTCATGTTGCGGCCGATCTCGCCCAGGCCGCCGAGCGGGGTGACCCGCAGGGCGCCCTTCGGGAGCTTCGGCGGGGTACCGAGTTCAGGATGCGGATGACTCAAAAGACTCTCCTTACCACGCACGCCACGTACCGCTAGGCACGTGGCGTGCATGTCATTCGTGCACTTGCTGTTGTCTTGGGGTGGTGCTTGACGCGGGTCGCCCCGCTGTTCAGTTGTGAAGTCCGTGATCTGCGATCAAAGAAGTCTGTGATGAGAGATGTACCCCGCCGGCGGCGAGATCGATCTTGAGCTGGGCCGTCTCCTGGGCGCTGAGCTCCACCAGCGGCAGGCGCAGCGGTCCGGCCGGGAGGCCCTGGAGGGTCAGGGCGGCCTTCGTGGTGATCACGCCCTGGGTGCGGAACATGCCGGTGAAGACCGGGAGCAGCTTCTGGTGGATCTCGGTGGCCTTCTGGACGTCGCCGCTCAGGTGCGCGTCGATCAGGGCACGCAGGTCGGGGGTGACCACGTGGCCGACCACGGAGACGAAGCCGACCGCGCCGACCGAGAGGAGCGGCAGGTTGAGCATGTCGTCGCCGGAGTACCAGGCGAGGCCCGATTCGGCGATGGCCCAGCTGGCGCGGCCCAGGTCACCCTTGGCGTCCTTGTTCGCGACGATCCGGGGGTGATCGGCCAGCCGGACGAGGGTCTCCGTGTCGATCGGCACCCCGCTGCGGCCGGGGATGTCGTACAGCATCACGGGCAGGCCGGTGGAGTCGGCGATGGCCGTGAAGTGCCGGAGCAGGCCCTCCTGCGGCGGCTTGTTGTAGTACGGCGTGACGGCGAGCAGTCCGTGGGTGCCGGTGCGCTCGGCCGTCCGGGCGAGCTCGACGCTGTGACGGGTGTCGTTGGTGCCGATGCCGGCGACGACATGCGCTCGGTCGCCGACCGCTTCGAGCACCGCCCGCACGAGCTGGTCCTTCTCCGCGTCACTGGTGGTCGGGGACTCACCGGTGGTGCCGTTGACGATCAGACCGTCATTGCCTGCGTCCACCAGGTGGGCGGCGAGCCGCTGGGCGCCGTCGAGGTCGAGAGCGCCGTCCGCCGTGAAGGGCGTGACCATAGCGGTGAGGACCCGCCCGAAGGGGGTCTGCGGAGTGGAGATCGGAGCCATGGGTAACACGCTACTCGCTGCTCAGCGCGCGGGGTCCCCTCGGGGGACGGGGAAGAGGAGCCCGGCACTGCCTGCTCGGGGGTTCAAGCAGTGCCGGGTCCGTTTGATCAGCCTAGATGAACTTCTCGAAACGCCGCAATACGGACACCACCTACGGGGCTACCCGTCCATTTTTGTTGAAGGCCGCATGAGTGAGCGGCATGAGCTGCTCCCAGCAGGCTTCCATCTGCTCGCCGACCATCTCGATCTCGCGCTGCGGGAAGGACGGGACCTTCGCCAGTTCGTGCTGGGTGCGCAGGCCCAGGAAGTGCATCAGGGAGCGTGCGTTGCAGGTGGCGTACATCGTGGAGAAGAGGCCGACCGGCAGGACCGCACGGGCGACCTCGCGGGCCACGCCCGCCGCCAGCATCTCCTGATAGGCCGCGTAGGAGGCCCGGTAGGACTCCTCCATGGCGCGGGTGGTGAGGTCGAACTGCTCCTCGGTGCCCTCGACGAACTCGTACTTGCCGGGGCGGCCCTGCTGGACCAGCTTCCGGGAGGCCCCGGGGACGTAGAAGACCGGATCCAGCTCCCGGTAGCGGCCCGATTCCTCGTTGTACGACCAGCCGACGCGGTGCCGCATGAACTCGCGGAAGACGAAGATCGGGGCGCTGACGAAGAACGTCATCGAGTTGTGCTCGAACGGGCTGCCGTGCCGGTCCCGCATGAGGTAGTTGATGAGCCCCTTGGAGCGCTCGGGGTCCTTGGTGACCTCTTCGAGCGACTGCTCGCCGGCCGTGGAGACCCGGGCGGCGAACAGCACGTCCGCGTCGCGCGCGTCGCTCTTCACCAGCTCGACGGTGACGTCGCTGCGGAAGTGGGGCTTTGCGGGTTCGGGAGTGTCGGTCACCGACAGGGGTCCTTCCAGGGGCTTCGCTCGGGCGGCGACCACTTTACGGGCCACTCGACTGCCTGCGTGCAAGCGGGCCGATCGGGCAGCCGTTCGTGGAGTTCCCCCAACAAGTACGGCGATTCGGGCACCGACCCGGCCCTTCGTACGTCTGACTCATCAGCAGCACCGTCACCGAGATCAAGGAGATCTTCCTCATGTTCCGCCGGCGTGAAGCCGTCCCGTTCTCGTTCGTCGCCGAGTCCGACCGATTCCGCAGTAACGTCACTCCCCCTCCCTCCGCCCGTGTCACCGTTCCCGAGCTGCTGGGGCGGTCCCTCGTCGGGCTGACCGTGGTCGCCGGTCTCGTGGGCTCCCTGCTGCTGGGGCTCCCGGCGCTCGACTCCGGGCAGTCCGCAGAGCACGACAAGCAGTCCACCGCGTCCCAGGGCCGCTGACCGGCACGCCGCTGACTCGTACGGCCCCCCTGGGGTGGTCGGGCCGGTGGCACCCTCGGTAGCCTCACCGGGCACAGCAATCGAGCGTGCTTGTGAGTGAGGATGAGTCGTGCCCCTGCCCTTTCTGACGGCCGACCGCGCATTCGATGCGAGCGCGGAGGACGTTGCGCTGCCGTTCGACGACCACGACAGCTGGCGGCGGCCCTACCGCCCCGGCCCGTGGCGGGTCGCGGCGGCGGCCACCCTGTTGTTGCTGGCCTCGTTCGTTCTGCTCGCGGCCATGATCATCGGTGTCGCCGGAGCGCCTTCGGGCGCCACCGTGTTCCTGGCCCTGTCCGGTGCGGTGATCGCCGCCGCCCTGCGGCTGCTGCGGGTCGGCGCGTGGGTCAGCCGGCACGGTGTGCGGCGCGTCGCCTTCTTCCGGACCACCACGGTGGCCTGGAGCGGTACGTCGGCGGTGCGTACGGTCCAGCAGCCCGTGAAGTGGATGGGCCTTCCCCGTACGGTCCAGGGCCAGGCGCTCGTCGTGGTCCGGCCCGGCGGTGAGACGCTGCCGCCGCTGGCCACCGACCACAACGCGGACTTCCTCGGGCGTGAGGAGGCGTTCGAGCGGGCCACGGATGCCGTTGAGGCCTGGGCGGACGAGTACCGGCAGGTGTGAGCCGTCGCCTGTACGTGGATGAGCCCGGGGCCCTTGTGGGTCCCGGGCTCATCCGCGTACGGAGTGAAAGATGCCCTCAAACGCCGGACGGGCTGGATCTGTGCAGGGCGATCGCCCTCTGCATGGCCTTGCGGGCGCGCGGGGTGTCCCTGGCGTCCTGGTAGGCGACGGCCAGCCTGAACCAGGTGCGCCAGTCGTCCGGGGCGTCCTCGGTCTCCTCACGGCGCTTGGTGAAGACCGCGTCCGCGGAGTCCCGGTCGATGCGGCCGGACGGAGTGCGGACCAGTTCGTCGACCGGCAGGCCGCCCTCGGCGTCCAGCTCGGCGGCCAGGGTGTTGGCGCGGCGGACGAACTGGGTGTTCTTCCAGAGGAACCAGACACCGATCACCGGCAGGATCAGCACGGCGACGCCGAACGTGATCGTGACCAGCGTGCCGTGCCGGATGAGCATCAGGCCGCGGCTGCCGACCAGGACGAAGTAGAAGACCAGGACGGCGGCCGTGACGATGTAGGTGATCTTTGCGCGCATGGTGGGCTCAGTCAGTTCAGGTCGAGGAAGTGTTCCAGGCCGAACGTGAGGCCGGGAGTGGTCACCACACCGCGGACGCCGAGCAGGATGCCCGGCATGAAGCTGCTGTGGTGGAGGGAGTCGTGGCGGATGGTGAGGGTCTCGCCCTCACCGCCGAGGAGCACTTCCTGGTGGGCGAGCAGGCCGCGGAGCCGGATCGCGTGGACCGGGACGCCGTCGACGTCCGCGCCGCGCGCGCCGTCCAGGGCGGTGGCGGTGGCGTCCGGCTGGGGCGCGCTGCCCGCCTTCGCGCGGGCCGCCGCGATGAGCTGGGCGGTGCGGGTGGCGGTGCCGGAGGGGGCGTCGGCCTTGTTCGGGTGGTGCAGTTCGACGACCTCGACGGACTCGAACCAGCGGGCGGCCTGCTCCGCGAACTTCATGGTCAGGACGGCGCCGATGGAGAAGTTCGGGGCGATCAGGACGCCCGTCCCCGGGGAACCCGCCAGCCAGGTGGTCAGCTGCGCGAGCCGTTCGTCGGTCCAGCCCGTGGTACCGACGACGGCGTGGATGCCGTGCCGGACACAGAAGTCGAGGTTGCCCATCACCGATGCGGGGGTGGTGAGCTCGACGACGGCCTGGGCGCCCGCGTCGGCGAGGGCCTCCAGCTTGTCGCCCCGGCCCAGGGCCGCCACCAGCTCCAGGTCGTCGGCGGCCTCGATCGCCCGTACGGCCTCGGAGCCGATGCGGCCCTTCGCACCGAGAACGGCTACGCGCAGCTTGCTCATCTTGATTCCTTGGGGGATTAAGGGATTAGGAGACCGCTTCGTCGAGGCGGTCCGCCTGCTTGTCCTTGAGCGGGCCGATGACCGAGAGCGAGGGGCGCCGGGTGAGGAGTTCGCCCGCCACCTCCCGTACGTCGTCGGGGGTGACCTCCGCGATGCGCGCGAGCATGTCGTCGACCGACATCTGCTCGCCCCAGCACAGCTCGCTCTTGCCGATGCGGTTCATGAGGGCGCCGGTGTCCTCCAGGCCGAGGACGGTGGACCCGGAGAGCTGTCCGATGGCGCGGGCGACCTCGTCGTCGTCCAGACCGTGCGTGGCCACCCGGTCCAGTTCGTCGCGGCAGATCTTCAGGACGTCGTGGACCTGGCTGGGCCGGCAGCCCGCGTACACCCCGAAGAGGCCGCAGTCGGCGAAGCCCGAGGTGTACGAGTACACGCTGTAGGCCAGGCCGCGCTTCTCCCGTACCTCCTGGAAGAGGCGGGAGCTCATGCCGCCGCCGAGGGCGGTGTTGAGGACGCCGAGGGCCCAGCGGCGCTCGTCGGTGCGGGCGATGCCGGGCATGCCGAGGACCACGTGGGCCTGCTCGGTCTTGCGGTTCAGCAGCTCGACCTTGCCCGCGGTGCGCAGGGTGCGGGAGCCCTCGCGGGGCGCCATCGGGACGGCGTCCGTGCGGGAGAGGGCTCCGGCACGATCGAAGGCCCGGCGGACCCGGGTCACGACCGTGGCGTGGTCGACGTTGCCGGCGGCGGCGACGACCAGGTGCGTGGGGTCGTAGTGCTTCTTGTAGAAGCGGGCGATCTGGCCGCGGTTCAGCGCGTTGATCGTGTCGACGGTGCCGAGGACGGGGCGGCCGAGCGGGGTGTCGCCGAGCATGGTGTGCGCGAACAGGTCGTGCACGCAGTCGCCCGGGTCGTCCTCGGTCATCGCGATCTCTTCGAGGATGACGCCGCGCTCGGCGTCGACGTCCTCGGAGGCGATCAGCGAGCCGGTCAGCATGTCGCAGACGACGTCGATGGCCAGCGGCAGGTCGGTGTCCAGGACCCGCGCGTAGTAGCAGGTGTACTCCTTCGCCGTGAAGGCGTTCATCTCGCCGCCGACCGCGTCGATCGCGGAGGAGATGTCGAGGGCGGTGCGCTTGGCGGTGCCCTTGAAGAGGAGGTGTTCGAGGTAGTGGGTCGCGCCGTTCAGGGTGGGCGTCTCGTCGCGGGAACCGACGTTGGCCCAGATGCCGAAGGTGGCGGACCGGACGGAGGGCAGGGTCTCGGTGACGATCCGCAGACCGCCGGGGAGGACGGTGCGGCGGACCGTTCCGATGCCGTTGCTGCCCTTGAGAAGCGTTTGGGTACGGGCGACGGCCCGCCCCTCCGAAGAGGGGCGGGCCGTCGTCGCGGAACTACGGGACGTCACTTGTCGGTGTCGTCCTTCTTCTCGTCCTCGTCTTCACCCTCGACGACCGGGATCAGCGAGAGCTTGCCGCGGGAGTCGATCTCGGCGATCTCGACCTGGACCTTGGAACCGACCGCGAGCACGTCCTCGACGTTCTCCACGCGCTTGCCACCGGCGAGCTTGCGGATCTGCGAGATGTGCAGCAGACCGTCCTTGCCGGGCATGAGCGAGACGAACGCACCGAAGGTGGTGGTCTTGACGACCGTACCCAGGTAGCGCTCGCCGACCTCCGGCATGGTCGGGTTGGCGATCGCGTTGATCGTGGCGCGGGCGGCCTCGGCCTGCGAACCCTGCTGGGCACCGATGTAGATGGTGCCGTCGTCCTCGATCGTGATGTCGGCGCCGGTGTCCTCCTGGATCTGGTTGATCATCTTGCCCTTGGGGCCGATGACCTCACCGATCTTGTCCACCGGGATCTTGACGGTGATGATCCGCGGGGCGTTCGGGGACATCTCGTCCGGGACGTCGATGGCCTCGTTCATGACGTCCAGGATGTGCAGACGCGCGTCACGGGCCTGCTTCAGCGCGGCGGCCAGGACCGAGGCGGGGATGCCGTCGAGCTTGGTGTCGAGCTGGAGCGCGGTCACGAACTGCTTCGTGCCGGCGACCTTGAAGTCCATGTCGCCGAAGGCGTCCTCCGCACCGAGGATGTCGGTGAGGGCGACGTAGTGGGTCTTGCCGTCGATCTCCTGCGAGATCAGGCCCATGGCGATACCGGCGACGGCGGCCTTGAGGGGCACACCGGCGTTCAGCAGCGACATGGTGGAGGCGCAGACCGAGCCCATGGACGTCGAGCCGTTGGAGCCCAGCGCCTCGGAGACCTGGCGGATCGCGTAGGGGAACTCCTCACGCGAGGGCAGCACCGGCACGATGGCGCGCTCGGCGAGCGCTCCGTGGCCGATCTCGCGGCGCTTGGGCGAGCCCACGCGGCCGGTCTCACCGACGGAGTACGGCGGGAAGTTGTAGTTGTGCATGTAGCGCTTGCGGGTCACCGGGGAGAGGGTGTCCAGCTGCTGCTCCATCCGGAGCATGTTGAGGGTGGTGACGCCCAGGATCTGGGTCTCGCCACGCTCGAACAGCGCCGAGCCGTGCACGCGCGGGATGGCCTCGACCTCGGCGGCGAGCGTACGGATGTCCGTGACGCCGCGGCCGTCGATGCGGACCTTGTCCTTGATGACACGCTCGCGGACCAGCTTCTTGGTCAGCGAGCGGTACGCGGCGGAGATCTCCTTCTCGCGGCCCTCGAAGACCGGGAGGAGCTTCTCCGCGGCGATCTCCTTGACGCGGTCCAGCTCGGCCTCGCGGTCCTGCTTGCCGGCGATGGTGAGCGCCTGCGTCAGCTCGGAGGTGACGGCCTTGGAGAGCGCCTCGAAGACGTCGTCCTGGTAGTCCAGGAAGACCGGGAACTCGCCGACCGGCTTGGCGGCCTTGGAGGCCAGGTCCGACTGGGCCTTGCAGAGCGCCTTGATGAAGGGCTTCGCGGCGTCCAGACCGGCGGCGACGATCTCCTCGGTGGGAGCCTCGGCGCCGTCCTTGACGAGCTGGATGGTCTTCTCGGTGGCCTCGGCCTCGACCATCATGATCGCGACGTCGCCGTCCTCCAGGACGCGACCGGCGACGACCATGTCGAAGACGGCGTCCTCGAGCTCGGTGTGCGTCGGGAACGCGACCCACTGGCCCTTGATCAGGGCGACGCGGGTGGCGCCGATCGGGCCGGAGAAGGGCAGGCCCGCCAGGATGGTGGAGCAGGAGGCGGCGTTGATCGCGACCACGTCGTACAGGTGGTCGGGGTTGAGCGCCATGATCGTCTCGACGATCTGGATCTCGTTGCGCAGGCCCTTCTTGAAGGAGGGGCGCAGCGGCCGGTCGATCAGGCGGCAGGTGAGGATCGCGTCCTCGGAGGGCCGGCCCTCACGGCGGAAGAAGGAGCCGGGGATCTTGCCGGCCGCGTACTGCCGCTCCTCGACGTCCACCGTGAGGGGGAAGAAGTCGAGGTTCTCCTTGGGCCGCTTGGAAGCGGTGGTGGCCGACAGCACCATGGTGTCGTCGTCCAGATACGCGACGGCGGAGCCGGCGGCCTGCTTGGCCAGGCGGCCCGTCTCGAAGCGGATGGTGCGGGTGCCGAAGGTTCCGTTGTCGATAACGGCCTCGGCGTAGTGGGTCTCGTTCTCCACTAGTGATTTCTCCATACTCGTCGTCTTTCGTCCTCACGCCCGTGTGGCGGGGGACGGTGCGGGAGAGGCGCACCGTGGATGCGGGCCGGTCTTCGATCGAAGCTCCCGGGCATGTTCCCGGGGGCCACTACCGAGGACCGGCGGCGGCGTCGTCGCGCCTCTCCCTCGTTCCTGCTGGTCGTGCTTCCTGCTCGTGCGTTCCCGCTGACGCGTTCTCGCTCGTGCGGTCCTGCTCGTGCGGGTGTCGCTGCACCCAGGTTACTGAGCTTGACACCGGTCGTGCACGTACGGCAAAGGGAGCGGTCCCCTCGAACCCGGGAACCGCTCCCATTTCACAGCGTCCTTACTTGGCGCCGCCGGCCGCGCCACGGCGGATACCGAGGCGGTCGACGAGCGCACGGAAGCGCTGGATGTCCTTCTTGGCCAGGTACTGCAGGAGGCGGCGACGCTGGCCGACCAGGATCAGCAGACCACGACGGGAGTGGTGGTCGTGCTTGTGCGTCTTGAGGTGCTCCGTCAGGTCCGAGATCCGGCGGGAGAGCATGGCGACCTGGACCTCGGGGGATCCGGTGTCACCCTCCTTCTGGGCGAAATCGGACATGATCTGCTTCTTCGTAGCGGCGTCGAGCGGCACGCGTACTCCTCTTGATGTTCGAAGCGCCCACGAGTGCCCCTGGTCTTGATCTCAGGGGAGCTTCCGTGACTCGGAGGCGAAGGTCCGATGAGCGCAGCCCCCAGGATGATCCGAGGGCGCGTACACAAACGGCCACTGGACAGAGTACCAGCCATTCGGGTCACGCCCCGCCGCTGATCAGCTGGTGAGGGCCCGGATCGAGTGGTAGACGTCGAAGACCGCGAGGCAGAGCGGGAGCAGGGTCAGGAGGACGACCGTTTCGGCGATCTCCAGGAAGCGTCCCCAGAACGGGGTCACTCCCTTGCGCGGCACGATCAGGCCGATGGCGGTGATCAGGACGGCGACGCCCGCGACCGCGGCGGCGAGCCACACCGTACGGATGTCGAGTGCGGCGCCGTCGCCCCGCAGCGCGTCCCGGAACATGGTGCCCGGCGGGTTGAGGGACAGCCCCAGGCCCAGGAGGACCAGCGAGCCGAGTCCCGCGGCGAGCGTGCAGCCGACCTGGGCCGTGTAGCGGAACAGGTGGGCGCGCATCAGCATGGCGACCCCGGTGGCCAGGGCGAGCAGCTGGCCCCAGACGTTGTCCGAGAACCCCAGCACGGCGGCGGCCGCCACGGCGACCAGGGCGCAGCCGCCGACCAGACCGAGGAGCAGTTCGTGGCCGCGCCGCGCCTGGGCGGCGAGGCGTACGGCGTCCACCGGGCCGGAGGGCGCGGGGTCGGAGGTCCCGTAGTCGCCGACCGTGGTGCGGGGCGGTTCGAATCCGATGGGCAGCCGGGCGAAGCGGGTGGAGAGCCCCGGCAGGAAGGCGAGCGCCCCCACGGCGAGCGGGGAGCACACGGCGGCGGACTCGATCGGCTCCATGCCGGTCAGGATCGCGGTGAAGGTGACCAGGAGGCCGACGGCGCTCGCGAAGACGAACGCGACGAACGGCCCGTCCCCGCCGGGCGCGACGATCATCAGGACGACCGCCACGACCAGGACCGCCGCACAGGCGAGGAGGAACTGCAGCCGTCCGATGCCCTGCCCGGCGCTCAGGGGGAGCAGCCCGGACCCGGCCACCGCCGCGTTCGCCAGGGCGCCGGTGCCGAGCGCGATCGACGAGGCCCGGTCCTCGTACACCCGTGCGCGGACGCAGGCGAAGGCGAGCAGGAGCAGGGCGGCGACCGCCGCCAGGATTCCCGGCAGGCTGTGCATGTCGTGGAGCGGGTCGGCCGTCCACAGCACGAAGCCGAGCAGGGCCAGCAGGACGGAACCGCCGAAGAGGCCGGCTCCCCGCATGAGCGCGTCGCCCCAGAGCGTGCGGTCCTTGGCCACGGCGGTGGCGACGGCGTCCGAGACGTCGTCGAAGACGGCGGGGGGCAGTGATGCGGAGAAGGGCCGCATCGACAGCAGCTCGCCGTCGAGGATGCGGTGGCCGGCGAGCGTACGCGCGCTGTCCAGGACGGTGCCGTCGCGGCGTACGAGGTGGTAGCCGACCGGTGCGCCGGGGGCGGGGCTCTGTCCGGACAGCCGGAGGATCTCGGGATAGAGATCGGCGACGGGGATGTCCTCGGGCAGGGCCACGTCGACACGGCCGTCGGGCGCGACGACCGTGACCCGGCAGAATCCGGTGCCGCTGCCGGACGGGGTCCCGTGACTTTGCCGACCGGATCCGGTGGCTGCCGCTTGGGCCGTCATGGTCACCTGGTGCTCCCCCTAGCTTGTGCTGCCTTGTTCTGCGCTGCTTCGTTCCGCACTGCTTGTGCTGCCTTGTTCTGCTGCTGCGCTGCTTGTGCTGCCTTGTTCTGCTGCTGCGCTGCTTGTTCTGCGCTTCTGCCTGGTTCTGTGCTTCTGCTGATGCTGTTTCGCGCCGCGGTCGCCGATCGCTCGCGCCGACCGTTCGCTTACGCTGCCGCCGCTTCTGCCGGGCCGCGTCCGCTTCTGCCGGAAACACACCACCGGGACCACGGATCGCACCGCACGTCCCGAATGACCGTCTTCTCGCGACAGTTAGCGGATGCGTACACGCGTCGCGACACCCTACCGCCATGGGGCCGTCGCCACGCCAGTAGGATCCTTCCCGCGGATGGAGCCCGTCGCCACGGGGGCGCCGATAGGAACACTTCCGTCCGGCAAGGGAATTGGTGAGCTGTGAGCCAGATCGTC
Organism: Streptomyces sp. NPDC048142; assembly: GCF_043202835.1. Classification (NCBI taxonomy): domain Bacteria; kingdom Bacillati; phylum Actinomycetota; class Actinomycetes; order Kitasatosporales; family Streptomycetaceae; genus Streptomyces; species Streptomyces sp. NPDC048142. The sequence continues at coordinate 508,884 of NZ_JBIDBC010000001.1, read as the reverse complement.
GTCAAGCGCCCGCCGCGGGCTCTGCCCACCGAAGTGCCGGTCGAGCAGGTGCAGTTGCAACCTCCGCCGGAGCTCCCCCGAGGGCAGCAGGAGGGGGCGCTGATGCAGCTCCTGCCGATGCTGGGCATGGGTGGCTCGGTCGTCTTCTTCTTCATGACGCCGAACCCGATCATGCGCATCATGGGCATGGTCATGATCGCCTCGACGGTGGCCATGGCCATCGCGATGCTCGTGCGGTACCGGCGGGGCACCCAGGGGGAGCTCGCGGACCTGCGCCGCGACTATCTGAAGTACCTGACACAGACCCGGCGTACGGTGTTGAAGACGGCGCGCAAGCAGCGCGACGCGCAGTTCTACCTCCACCCCTCTCCCGAGCAGTTGTGGGCGCTCGTCGCCGAGGGAAGCCGGGTGTGGGAGCGGCGCGCGGGTGACGCGGACTTCGCGCAGGTGCGCATCGGGCTGGGCAGCCAGGAGCTGGCCACGCCGCTCATCGCCCCCGAGACGGCGCCCCTGGACGAACTGGAGCCGCTGGCCGCCGGGGCGATGCAGCAGTTCCTGGCGACGCACTCCACGCTGGACGGCCTGCCCATGGCCGTCTCGTTGCGGGCGTTCTATCACCTGACGATCAGCGGCCACGAGGATTCCGCGCGCTCCGCGGCGCGGGCCATGGTCGGCGGGCTGGCCTCGCTGCACTCTCCGCAGGACCTGGTGATCGCGGTCGTGACCGGTACGGAGGCGGCGCCGCAGTGGGAGTGGGCGAAGTGGCTCCCGCACGTCCAGGCCTCCGGGCCCGTGGACGGGGCCGGGAGCCGACGTCTCATCACCACCAGTGCCCTGGCCCTGGAGGAGCTGCTGGCCGGGCACCTGGAGGGCAGGCCCCGCTTCCAGCCCGGCGGGCAGCCGCTCATGGAACAGCCCCATGTCGTCGTCGTCCTGGACGGCGAGTCGGTGCCCCCCATGTCGGTGCTCGCCTCGGCGGAGGGCCTGCAGGGCGTGACGGTCATCGAGGTCGTGCCGGGCGAGGTCACGGGGGCCCGTGGGGGCCTCTCCATCGTGGTGCAGCCGAAGTCGTTGCAGCTGGAATCGGGGCAGGGGCTCGTCTACGACGGGGCTCCGGACCTGCTGAGTTACGAGGCCGCCGAGGCGCTCGCCCGCCAGCTGGCCCCGCTGCACATGGCCACGGGCGGGGACGACGACGAACCGCTGCTGGCCAATCTGGAGTTCACCGATCTGCTGAACCTGGGGGACGCCGCCTCGGTCGAGGTCAGCCGGACCTGGCGGCCGCGATCGCAGGCGGAGCGGCTGCGGGTTCCGATCGGTGTCGGCGAGGACGGCGCGCCCGTCATGCTGGACCTGAAGGAGGCGGCGCAGGAGGGCATGGGCCCGCACGGTCTCTGCGTCGGCGCCACCGGTTCCGGCAAGTCCGAGCTGCTGCGTACGCTGGTGCTCGGCCTCGCCGTCACCCACACCTCGGAGACGCTCAACTTCGTCCTCGCCGACTTCAAGGGCGGCGCGACCTTCGCGGGTATGGCGCAGATGCCCCACGTCGCGGCTGTGATCACCAACCTCGCGGACGACCTGACGCTGGTCGACCGTATGGGTGACTCCATCAGCGGTGAGCTCAACCGCCGGCAGGAGATGCTGCGCGACGCGGGGAACTACGCCAACATCCACGACTACGAGAAGGCGCGCGCGGCCGGTGCGCCGCTGCAGCCCATTCCCTCCCTCGTCCTGGTCATCGACGAGTTCAGCGAACTTCTCACCGCCAAACCCGACTTCATCGACATGTTCGTCCAGATCGGCCGTATCGGCCGTTCGCTGGGCGTGCACCTGCTGCTGGCCTCGCAGCGTCTGGAGGAGGGGCGGCTGCGCGGTCTGGAGACGTATCTGTCGTACCGGGTGGGTCTGCGGACGTTCTCGGCGGCGGAGTCGCGGGCCGCGATCGGCGTGCCCGACGCGTACCACCTTCCCAACGTTCCCGGCTCCGGGCTGCTCAAGTTCGGTACGGAGGAGATGGTCCGGTTCAAGGCCGCGTACGTCTCCGGGGTGTACCGCTCGGGCGCGCACCGGGCCGCGGCGCCGGGTGCTCCGCTGCCGGTGGACCGCAGGCCGGTTCCGTTCACGGCCGCCCCGGTTCCGGTGCAGTACGTTCAGCCGGCGGCGCAGCCCGCGGGCGTACCGGATCAGCGCTCGACGGAGGACGACGCGCTGGCGGACACGGTGCTCGATGTGATCGTGCGCCGGCTGGAGGGCCGCGGCGCCTCCGCCCATCAGGTGTGGCTGCCGCCGCTGGACAATCCGCCGTCGCTGGACGAGCTGCTGCCGGGGCTCTCCCCCGTGCAGGGCCGGGGGCTGACCCAGCCCGGCTTCGAGGGCGCCGGCCGGCTGGTCGTGCCCCTGGGCGTCATCGACAAGCCGTTCGAGCAGCGGCGCGACACCCTCTACCGGGACTTCTCCGGCGCGGCCGGTCATATGCAGATCACCGGAGGGCCGCAGTCCGGGAAGTCGACGCTGCTGCGGACGCTCATCGCCGGTTTCGCGCTCACCCACACACCGGAGGAGGTCCAGTTCTACGGGCTCGACTTCGGTGGCGGCGGCATGTCCTCGATCGCGGGGCTGCCGCATGTCGGCGGCATCGCGTCCCGGCTCGACCCCGAGCGGGTACGCCGTACGGTCGCCGAGGTGTACGGCATCCTGGCGCGGCGCGAGGAGTACTTCCGCAGCGCCGGGATCGACTCCATCGCCACGTTCCGCAGGCTGCGGGCGCGCGGTGAGATCTCGGTGACGGACCAGCCGTGGGGGGATGTGTTCCTGGTCATCGACGGGTGGGGCAGCTTCCGGACGGACTACGAGGGGCTGGAGTCGGCGGCCACGGACATCGCGGCCCGCGGACTGGGTTACGGGATCCACCTGATCGTCACGGCGTCGCGTTCCATGGAGGTGCGGGCCAGTCTGAAGGACCACCTCATGAACCGTCTGGAGCTGCGGCTCGGCGACGTGATGGACTCCGAACTGGACCGCAAGGTGGCTGCCAACGTGCCGGCCGGGGTGCCGGGCCGCGGCCTGACCCCGGAGAAGCTGCACTTCATGGCGGCGGTGCCGCGGATCGACGGCATCAACTCCGACAGCGACCTCTCCGAGGCCACCGCGGCGATGAACCAGGAGGTCGCCCGCCACTGGACGGCCGCGCCCGCCCCGGCGGTGCGTCTGCTGCCGCGCGCGCTGGAGGTGAGCGAGCTCCCGGCCGGCTACGCGGTACCGGAGCGCGGTGTCGCCTTCGGCATCGACGAGAACAACCTGGAGCCGGTGTTCCTGAACTTCGAGCAGGACCCGTTCTTCCTGGCGTTCGGCGAGAGCGAGTCCGGGAAGTCGAACCTGCTGCGGTTGCTCATCAAGCAGCTGACCGAGCGGTACGACGGTGATTCCTGCAAGCTCTTCGTCATCGACAACCGGCGTTCGCTGCTGGACGTGACCCCGCGCTCGCACCTGGCGGAGTACATCCCGATGTCCAACAACATGGAACATCACATGACGGCGCTGCACGATCTGATGAAGCGCCGCACACCGTCCGCCGACGTCACGGCGCAGGAACTGCGCGACCAGAGCTGGTGGCAGGGCCCCACGGTGTACGTCGTCATCGACGACTTCGACCTGGTCTCCACGTCGAGCGGCAACCCGCTGTCACCGATCACGGAGCTGCTGCCGTTCGCCCGCGATGTGGGCGTCCGCTTCATCATCGCCCGCAATACGGCGGGGGCCAGCCGTGCCCTGTACGAACCCTTCCTCCAGCGCATGATCGAACTGGGCGCACAGGGCGTGGTGCTGTCGGGCGACCCGAACGAGGGCGACGTCCTCGGCAACGTACGACCGCGGCCGATGCCTGCGGGCCGGGGCATCTTCGTCACGCGCCGGCGGGGGAACCCGCTGGTGCAGACGGGGCTCATGGACGGGGAACGGTAGGCCGGCGAAGCGGGGACGGGACGGGACGCACGGATCCTCCGTGCGTCCCGTCCCGTCCCCCGATCCGGCTCTCGTGAGGAGGTCCCGGTCTCGGGACACAGCTCCCCAGCCTTGGGACACAGCTCAGGGTGGACACCTCCCGCGTGTGTCCACCCTGTTGCGCTGTGTGCTGTGTGCTGTTGTGCTGCGTGCCGTTGTGCTCGAACTCTGTTAGAAGTTCGCTGCCGCCCGCTTGTCACCGCCGCGGTAGATGGGCGCCGCCTCGCTGACCTTCTGAGCGATGTCATTGAGGTTGTCGCGGATAGCGCTGGCGTCCTCGCTCCACTTCTTCTGGGCGAGGGCGTAGGCCTGCTTCGCCTCGCCCTCCCACAGCTCCGAAGCGCCCGCGATCATGTTCCTGATCGCCTCGAGGTCGTCGGTGAGCAGCTTGCCCTGCCGCTTGATCTCGGCGGCCGCGAGATCAAGGCTCGCGTAAGTGACAACCGTCGTGCCGTCGTTGTTCCCCATGTGGTCCTCCGCTGGATTTCGAGTTACGGGATGAGGGTCAGAAGTTGTTCAGGTTCGACGTCTTGGCCGTCGCCGCCGCGTCACCGGAGTAGCCGTCGACAACGTCCACGCCACTGAGGGCCGCGCGGATCTCGTCCTCGTTGTTGCCCGAGATGGTACGGGCGGCCTTGATGGCCTCCTGGAACTGGAGAAGCTGCTTGCCCAGGCTGACCATGCGGTTGTTGATCTGGTCCTGCTTCACATTGAAGTGATTGGCGCCGATGCCCTGCCACTTGCCTTCGAGGCTGTCGATCGTCGCGTGGAGCTTCTGGAGCTGCCCCTTCACCGAGTTGAACCGCAGGGTGAGGTCACCCTCCAGCTTCAGGAGTGCGGCATCTGAGACCTTCTGGTCTGCCATGGTTCTCTTTCCCTTTCGGTTGGTTCTGCAAGGCCGGCATGGGTCGCCGACCGGTACATGCGGAACGTGCGGTCAAGCGGCCTTACGCCTGCGGATCACGGCGTAGGTGACCCCGCCGAGCACGGCCACGGCTGCGGTCACTCCGAGGATCAGGCCCAGCCGGCCTTCGTCCCCCGAGGACTTGGTTTCTTCTGCCGCTACGGGCTTGTCGCCCTCCGCGCCGTTCTTGGCGGGCTGCGGTGAGGCCGAGTCGGCCGGCTTCTCGGACGAGTCGGCGGGGCCGGTCGTCCTCTTCTTGGTGAGCGGGCTGATGTCCGGGTCGCCAGGCTCACCCTTGCCCTTGAGGATGTTCATCGAAGGGCGGATGAGACCGTGACCGAGGTACTTGCTGCGCTCGCCGTCCTTCCAGTCACGGCTGGCCGTGTCGAAGAGGACGTTGAGGACCTGGTTGGCGGTCCAGTCGGGGTGGAGGGACCAGATCAGGGCTGCGGAGGCGGAGGCGATGGCGGTGGCGGCGCTGGTGCCGCCGTCGCCGTCGCAGTAGCTCTTGAAGGAGTTGTCGCACCAGCCGGGAACGTCGCTCCCGGGAGACGCGACATCCACCGTGCCAGCGTGCTGCGAAGTGGACGAGACCTTCCCGACGCGGTCTGCTGAAGCGACGCCCACTACCTCAGGGTGTGCGGCTGGGTACCCCCGCTTGTTCTGCTTATGCCCTTCGTTCCCAACGGCAGCGAAGAGCAGTTTCCCTTTACTCTCGGCGTACTTGATCGCTTCATGTTGCTGAGGCGAGACGTAGAAACTACCGAAGGACATGCTGATGATCCGTGCGTCGCTGTCCGCCGCAGCGCGGATGGCGTTCGCGGTGTCCTGGATCGTGATGGAAGGCTTCTCCTCCTCAAACTCGCCCAGGGCAATCCGCATTGGAATGATCTTGGCTCCTGGGGCGAGTCCCTTCAGACCGCCTCCTTTGCCTGTCCCGGCGATCAACTCAGCCATCGTCGTACCGTGACCGTCGTAGTCGTCGGTTTCGTCGCCTGGTGCCTCGGTTGCGTCGACCCCCTTGAGGACTTGTCCCTGTAGCGACGGCGTTGACGAGTTCACACCCGAGTCAATAACGGCGACTTTGATGCCTTCGCCCGTCGTGACATTCCACATGTCCTCAGCCTGCATCGCGCTGAGATACCACTGCTTCGACTGCGTATCGGCTGCGGCGGGCTGCGCCGCGCCGACGAACAGCACACTCCACGAAGCGGCCACAGCCAGCGCGCCGAGCCCACGCACGCGCCTCTGAGCTCGGCCCATTCCTGCTGTCATCGCGGCTTCCGTACCTTCCCTGGGACTGCTACTCGACCACCGGCGGCACGGCTCCGCGCCGTCCGACGTTCCATGTCTCTTCGTCTTCCGTCAGGTAGTCGGGACGGGTCGATCCGTTGTCGTCGTCTTCCTTCCGGCCGGAATTTCGCCGACCAGCAGGACCACGGACTAGCCCTGCCCCACCGGCCGTGAAGCCCTTGGCGTTCGTGCCACTCCCCGCAGCCTTGCGGGGTGCGCCGACGACTCCGTTGGCACCGGGAGCAGGGGTGACTCGCCCACCGGTACGAGAGGTGGCGGCAACTGCTCCACGTTCTCCGATCACTCCCCGCTGGCCGGACCCTCCAGCAGTGTTTCTGCCTTGAGGCGCGTGCTGGGGAGTTCCACCGACAATGCCGTTTCTGCCTCCTGCACGAGGGCCGCCGACTGCGGATGTACCGCCCTGGCCGGCGATGGGGCGACCGCCCGTCACACCGGAACGGCCCCCAGTCGGCGACTGCGATGGCGAGCCGACCGGCGGACGGCCGGTGGACGATCCTCCGCCCCCCATGGGACTGGGACGACCGACCGGGGGCCCGCCCGGCCCCTTCGCGACGGGACCTCCCCCGGTGGACTGAGCCTTGCCCGTACCCAAACCGGTCCGGCTGACCGTTCGCGGCATGCCGGGAGGTCCCGTCGGACGCTGTGTGCCGCCCTGCACAGGGTTCATGAGGCTGGGCTGCATGAGCGACGGTGGCGCTCCAGACGGCCCCGGCGTGGGCGTGGGCGTGGGTAGCGGTGGCGCACTGTTGATCGTCGTCGGAGCCTGAGGAGGCGCAACGCTGTTGATCTCCGTAGCGGTGCTCCTGTCAGGCAGGGGTGCCGAGCCGAGTACCTGATCCAGTGGCCGACTGGCTGCGACTACTGAAGCGGATTCCCCCGGCGTAGAGCGCCCTGAAGAGCCTGGCACTGCACTGTTGCCAAGACTCTCGGAGCGCTCGCCGAAAGTACCGGATGACGGAGGGCGCCAACCATCGTTCTGCGGCGGCGGCATATCGATACCAAGGTCCTTCTCGAACCGAGGCGGTTCCTGCCCCGCCAGCACCTCCTCCGAGACCGAGTAGTACGAAGCCAGCCGGTTGACCTGGTTGATGGCCTCCTGGCGGTTCTTCTCCACCTTGACGGCGGCCTCGTACTCCGGGTTGGCCTCGATCCGGGCCGGGAACTCGATGTCGTCCGGCATCTTCCGGATCAGCCGGCTGTCGCGCGGCGGCATGGCGCTCTTCACCGACGCGAGGCCGGTGCCCGCGACCGTGATCTGCGTGCCCGCCGCGTCCGCGAAGTCGCCCAGCTTTTCGGCGTGGGCGACCAGGCCCGTGCCGAAGGACCGGAAGGCCGTGCCGGACTCGCCCTGCCAGTCGACCCCCTTGAGGTGGTCGCCCAGCTCCTTCGCCGCGCGCCGGATGGCGTCCCTGGCATTCCAGAGTGCCTCGCCCGCGCTCTCCAGGTGTTCCGGGTTGGAGTTCTCCACCATGTCGATGAGGGCGTTGAGCTCGTGTCCCTCGAAGGAGGTACGGCCCCCGGTGCGGAAGTTGCCGAAGCCGAAGGACTCCAGGGCCCGGCCGGCCATCTCGGACATGTCCGTGACGACGATCTGGCTCTGGACTCGGCCTTCGTCCTGCTTCGACTGCTCGGCAGGCGTCAGGTTCTGCTGCTTCTCGTCGCTCATTCCGCCGCCCACCCGGAGTCCGACTGCTTGTCGTTGTTGGTCTCTTCAGGCTTGGCCTGTTCGGACTTCGCGTACTTCTCGCGTTCCGCGTCCATGCGGGTCTGGATCTCGTAGAAGCGTCGCCTGATGTCGTCGTCCACGTTGTCGAAGCCGACGGCCGCCGCGTGCACGCCCAGGCTCAGGTACTCGATCTGGTCGCCGAGGGACCTGGAGAGCGAGACGAGGGAGGAGTGGACCCGGTTGTACTGGGTGTAGAGGCCGTCCGCCTCGGCGAAACGCGCGTTCGGGCCGCTCAGTGAGGCCCGCGAGACCTTCTGGCCGGCGACCTTCGTCTTGCTGGCCGCCGAGCCCTCGAAGTCCGCCAGCAAGGCGTCGACACGCTTCTTGAACGTCTCCAGCGCGCCCACTCCGCGCCTGAGGTCACCCGTACCGCCACCGCCACCTGGATCGGTCACAATGCCGTCCTCCCCGTTCTGCATCCCCGTTTGCTCGGATCGTCCCGCGTTGCTATCGCACTGACGCGATCCGATCCGATCTCATCCCGACAACTGTAGTCACTGGCTACGACAGCGCCAATCGACTTGGTGACCACGTGACTTGTCTCATGGCCGGCACTTCACCGGTTCCCCCGCTACGCCCCGCCCGCCAGGCGCCCCGTGCGTCGCCGCTTGTCCCGTACCGCCACTGCCGTGCCCGCGATGGCCGCCACCAGGACGCCGCCGCCGACCATGACGTACGTCGCCAGGCGCACGTTCCGCTCGTCGGCCGTTTCGCCCAGATGGAGTTCGGCGGGGGTGGGGGCTTTGCCCTTGCTCACTCCCTCGCTCGCGACCGGGCGGTCGATCGGCCGGTCGTCCTCGGTGAGGGCGCGTACCGGGTCGATCACGCCCCAGCCGACCAGGCGGTCGTGGCCCGCGACCGAGCGTTCCGCCGTCTGCTGCATCTGCGCGACGATCTGCGCCTGTGTCCAGTCGGGGTGCTTCGCCTTGATCAGGGCGGCGACCGCGGCCACGTACGGGGCGGAGAAGCTGGTTCCGTTGTCGGCGCAGTGCCCGCCGCCGGGGACCGTGGAGATCATGTCCACGCCGGGGGCGGCGATGCCGACGAAGTCGCCGGACTGGGAGAAGGGCGCCCGTTCGTTGTTCCGGTCCGAGGAGGCGACGGCCAGGACGCCCTTGAAGGAGGCCGGGTAGGTCTCCTTGACGTTGCCGCCGAGCCCGTCGTTGCCGGCCGAGGCGACGACCACGATGTTCCGGGCGAGGGCCCTGTCCACGGCCTGTTTCAGCTCCGCGGACGGTTTCACGGCGTCGGCGGTGTCCTGGGAGATGTTGATGACGTCCGCGTCCGCCTGCACGGTGGCGTAGTGGATGGCGTCGGCGAGGGTCTTGGTCGTTCCGTGGCCGTCCGCGTCGTTCTGCTGGATCGGGATGATCGTCGCGTCGGGGGCGAGGCCGCTGAAGCCGGTGCCCTTCGCCCTGCGCGCGGCGATGATGCCGGCGACCTTGGTGCCGTGGCCCACGGTGTCCGTCGTGCCGTCCTCCTTGCCGCGTTCGATCTTCGTGCCGTCGTCGGCCTTCAGGCCCTTCGGCAGGAAGTTGCGGCCCGCCTTGGTGTCGACGGCGGACGTGAGCTGCGTGTTCCTGACGTCGACGCCGGTGTCGATGACCGCGACGCGTACGCCCTTGCCGGTGGACTGCTTCCACAGCTCGTCCAGCAGGACACGCTGCAACGCCCAGGGGCGGCCCGGGTACTTCTTCGAGGGGAACGTGCACTGGGTCGAGTCGGCCGCGGCCGCGGGGAGCGCCGGCAGGGTGACGAGGAGGACGGCCGCGGCCGCCGCGGCGGTCAGGAGGCGGCGGGCCGGGCGGTGTTCGTGGGTCGCCATGTCCGTACGCACGCTCACGAACCCTGCGGCTGGCTGGCGGCGCCGGTGGAGAGCCGGGGGCCGGTCGGCAGGAACGCGGACCAGACCGCCGGTACGGGGTTGGGGTCGACGTCCTTGTAGCCGAGCCGGTTCTGCGACTGCTGCGCCTCCTCCTGCTGGGACGCCCTTTCCTCCTTCTCCTCCTTCGAGCCGGACTCGCCGATGCCGGAGTCGTCCTGGCCGCTGTCGCTGTTGGACTGCATCGCGTAGCGCAGCCCGGTGTCGGTGACCAGGAAGAGGAAGCCCGCGCTGGTCGTGGAGCCCTTGAACTGGCGGAAGAACTCACCCGATCCGGGCGTGACGTAGGCGCTGCTGGAGCCGGTGGGGAGCGTCGCGGGGAAGCTCGTACCCACCCATGTGCTCAGCGTGGTGACGCCGTTGTCCGCGTCGACGCCGCGCAGAACGTTGCACACGGTGTTTCGGCTGCCCTTCTTGACGCTCGGGGAGTTGACGGGCTCCGGCTCGCTGACCGGCCAGTCCTTGTCCTGGCCGAACGGGGCGCCCGGTTCGATCTCGCCGGCGCTCACCCCTTTGGTGATTCCCGCCTGCTTGAGGTCCACCAGCTGCCTGCTGCTGAGCAGGAGCTTTGCGGTGAAGTCCGAGACGGGGGCGACCCTGCCCGGCAGGACGACGTACTGCTGGGTCTTGGTTCCCGCTGTCGCGGCCAGGACCATGCCGACCTTGTTCGTCCGCGCGTCGAGGGTGCCGGGGGCGCCCGCGGGGGCTCCGGGGACGCCGTCCACGGTCGGGAAGGTGATCGGGGCCCCGGTGTGGAGCGTGGCGAGCCAGGCGGCCGAGACCCTCTGGGGCTTGGTGTCCTGGCCGACCAGGGTGCGCAGGAGCAGTTCGTCCTTCTTGACCGGGTAGGCCTTGCCCGCCTTGTCGACGATGTAGCGGGTACGGTCCGGGCCCTCGACGTACATCAGCTCGCCGCCGTGCAGGGCGTTCTTGCCCTCGGTCTTCTTCTGCTCGCGCTCGGCGAAGATGAAGGTCGCCTTCTGGATGGCCCTGCCGCCCTCGCCGGGCCGCTCACAGACCGCCCAGCGCTTGGCCGCGCCCGCTTCCTTGGCGTCGGGCAGCCGGTCGGGGGCGTACGGGATGCCGAGGGTGGCGCCGTGCGGAATCTTGCCGCTGTCCAGGACCGACTCGTCGACGTTGACGACGGTGCCCTTGTCCGGGGCGAGGAGGAGCTTGGCGGAGGCCATGTTCAGGACGGGGTGCAGTTGCTTCTTGCCGTCGGTCTCCAGCACCACGTACCGGGTGGTGGATTTGCTGGCGATGATGACGTGTTCCTTGGGGGCGTCCCACTTCTGGGGAGCCACCGGCCTGAACATCCCCCAGGCGCCGAAGACGGCGAGAACGACGACGGCGATGATGGCCCCGGGCAGCACCGCGCGCAGCGGCCGGGGGGCGCCTTCCTCGGAACCGGTGGGGTTGGGCTGCAGGAACTGTGCGATCAACCTCCGCTTCGCAAAGGTATAGGCGTTGAGCTCATCCCGCCGTGATGCCATGTGTCCGCTGACCCTTCTCCCCAGTGATCGAACAGGGTCCCACACGCACCGTCGGCCCCCGCTCCGTACCGCGCCCCTACTATGCCTGCTGGGGTTCCGCTCCCTGTGCTCAGGTAGGGTGACGACCCGATCAACACCCGTGCAAAAAGCGGTGAATACGGACACGAGGGGGCAACGCGGCGATGGGTGCAGCTACGCGCGAGCGTACCGGGCGGACCGGCCGTCGAGCCGCCGGGACTTCCCGGAGGCAACGCAGCAACCGGTCGCCCGCACCGGCCCCCGATCCGTCCCCGGATTCCGTCGCCCCCGGGCAGAACGCGCCCGCCGCGACGACGCTGCGTTCGATCTCACGGACCGACCGGGTGCGCCCCCTGCTGCGGCAGATGGTGATCATCGAGGTGGCTCTCGTGATCGCCGCCGTGGGCGCGGTGCTGGGCGGCGCGTGGCTGATCCCCTCGCTCGTGCTGCTCTGTCTGCTGGTCGCCCTCGCGGTGGTACGCCGACGGGGCCGCGCGCTCCAGGACTGGGTGTCGACCGCTCTCGGGCTCCGGGCCAGGCGCCGGGCCGCCGTCACGCCGCCCGCGGACGCGGAGCCGATGCTGGCCCCGGTCGCCGAGAACGTGCCCGGTTTCGGCCCGCAGGTCTATGTGGACCGGGCCCATCGGACGGTGGGCATGCTCGGCGACGGTACGTTCCTGACCGCTGTGGTGCGGGTGGAGGCGAGCGGCGAGTCGCTACGGCCCGCGTCCGGCGCCCGGTCGCTCCCGCTGTCCCTGCTGGGCGACGCCCTCCAGGTGGACGACATCGTTCTGGAGTCGGCGCAGTTGGTGCAGCAGGTGCGGTGTGCTCCGGCCCCGCATCTGCCGCAGCAGTCGGTGGCCCGGCTCTCCTACGCGCCGCTGCAGGACCAGACCGGTGCGCCCGCCCTGCGGATGACGTGGGTGGCGGTGAAGCTGGATCCGGAGTTGTGCCGTGAGGCCATCGAGGCGCGCGGCGGCGGGCTGGACGGTGCGCAGCGCTGCCTGGTACGGGCCGCGGACCATGTGGCGAGCCGGATCACGGGCGCCGGTTTCCAGGCCGCGGTGCTCGACCAGGACGAGTTGAACTCCGCCGTGGCCACCTCCGCGTGCGCCCATCCCATCCTGTCGGGGCGGGCGGGCCGGCCGGACGCCGCACCGCAGCGGCGCACGATGGAGACGTCCCGGGTCTGGCGGTGCGACGACCGCTGGCACACCACGTACGCGGTGGACCGCTGGCCCGAGCTGGGCCGGGGCGCGACGCCGCTGCCGCAGCTGGTCGCGCTGCTGACCTCGGTGCCCGCGTACGCGACGACGTTCAGCCTGACGGTGCGCCGCGGGGTGCGCCAGGGCTCGACGCGGGTGGGCGGCCATGTGCGGGTCACCGGTGGTTCGGACACCGAACTGATCGGGGTGCGAAGGACATTGGAGCAGGCCGCCCGGCACGCCAAGGTGGGTCTTGTCCGGCTGGACCGCGAGCAGTTGCCGGGCGTCCTGGCCACGCTCCCGCTGGGAGGCGCTCAGTGAGCAACCGGACCGAGCCGCGCCGCGGGCTGCGCGGCCCCCGTCACGCCGGCCACACCGTGGCCGCGGACCACCTCGGCGCGCTGTCCCTGCCGGTCGGCGACGACGGCGTGATCATCGGCAACGACGCCAACAACCGGCCGCAGTTGATCGGCTTCCACCGCCCCGTGCCGTACGACGTCACCCTGATCGGCGGACTGTGGACAGCACAGGTCCTGGCCCTGCGGGCGGCGGGCACCGGCGCCCGGGTGGCGGTCGAGACCGGTCGGGTCCAGGCCTGGACCACGCTCGCCCAGGCGGCGGGCGCCGGGCTGGAGTGCGTTTCCCTGTACGACGTGGGCCGTGTTCCGCCGACGGGGGCGACCGTGGGCAGCCCCGTGGTCGTCGTGCGGGACTGCGGCATGCGGCCGCCGCGCGGCCGGGTGGTGTCCTCGCCGTGGCAGTCCGTGCTGACGCTGCTTCCTTATCTGAGCCCTGTCGCACCGCGGTTGATGCGGTCGTCGGCGCTGGTGGGCATCCAGCGGGTGTCGCCCGGTGAGGCCGAGCAGATCGGCCGGATCCTGGGGCTGGCGCGTGCCGAGTACGAGGCGCTGCCCACGCTGGCGGACGGTGTCACGCTCTGGGTGGCGGGGCGGGAACACCACTGGGTGATGACGAACCCGACGGACGCCGAGACCGGTCTGCTGGGCACAGCTCGCCGGATGGACTGATTCCTGTCCCGTTCGGTGCACGGACACCCCTCCCGCCAGGGAACATGGATCACGCAACGAATCCGTTCGATCGAAGGGACGCCGTCATGGGCACCCAGCAGGAAAAGGACGAGCTCTACGCTCTCGACATCTCGGATGTGACGTGGCTCAGTGCGCCCGGCACCGAGGACGCCGAGGAGCGGGTCGAGATCGCGCATCTGCCGGGCGGCGCCGTCGCCATGCGCTCCTCACTGGACCCGGACACCGTCCTTCGGTACACCGAGGCGGAGTGGACGGCGTTCGTCCTGGGCGCTCGCGACGGTGAGTTCGACCTCACGTAGGCGCGTCGCCGTACAGGATCGGCCCCGCACGGGCGCGGGCATGGCGAAGGGTGGCGGCCCGGGTGAGCTTCCACTCTTCGCTCTGTACGTGTATGGCCTGGATTGACCGTCTCGCCGCCCCCTTCCGTCGCACGTGGTTCACCGGGGTGTGACACATGGCCCGTGGGGCGGGGTTTGCCGTGCCCCACGCCCTGCCTGAGTTCACCGGATGGCGATTAGGGTGGGTGGGGCGCGGCAGAGGAAACCTGCGAGCAGGTGATGCGCGTCGCAAGGGGGAGAGCCGGGCGGACCGGCACATCGGGAACGGTCGCCCCCACCCACCACGGCACAAGGGTGCTCGACCACACCAGGAGGCAAAGTGAACGGCGATCGGGACGAGATCCGCGGCGGATGGGACCTGCCCGTCGACGAGTCGTCCGACGCGGATCCCGCCGAGATGACGGGTGAGTTCACCATCGACTACACCCCTCCCGCCTGGTACACGCAGAACGCGGCGGGGGACTCGTCGGGCGGAGCGGGCTCGCACCTCGCGCCCCCTCCGCCGCCGGCCGGGCCACCCGTGTCCGCTCCGGGCCTGTCGGCGACGCCCGGCGGCTTCGACCCCAACTGGGCGCCCGCCCCGCCGGCGCCGGCCGAGCCCGCCGTACCCACGGCTCCGGAGGCCCCGGTCTCCCCCTCCCCCGCCGTGCCGGAGACGCCGTACGCCCGGACTCCGGCCGCTCCGACTCCGGCCGCTCCGACTCCTGCCGCTCCGACCACGGCTGCCCCGACTCCTGCCGCTCCGACTGCTCCGGCCGCTCCGCTTGCCGAGACCGGGGATGCCGGACCGTTCGGCGGCGGTGATGTGGAGAGCGGCGCGACGATGCGGTTCTCGCCTGCCGCGCTCAAGCGGGAGATCGCGGAGCGCGAGGCGGAAGCCGCAGCGGGTTCCGGGGCCGGGGCCGCCGCCGGCTCCGGTTCCGGGTCCGCTGCCGGTTCCGATTCCGGGGCCGGGGCCGCCGCGGAAGGCGCATCCGCCGCCGGGGCGAAGGACGACGAGAACGCCGATGTCCTCTCCTCCGGTACGTCCTTCGAGGACGCGTCCCCCTCCGGTACGTCCTCCGAGCCGCCCGCCGCCCTTCCCGTGCTCAGCGGCACGGACTCCACGGCCGTCTCCCGTACGGACGCGGACGCCGTGGACTCCCAGGGCGGCAGGCCGAGCACCGACGAAGCCCCGGGCCCTGTTGACGTAACCGCCGCCGACGCCGTTCCGGACGCGGGTACGCAGGGTGTCGGGCCGCAGGACGCGGGTCCCCGGGACGCCGCGCCCCAGGAGGTGCCGCCTCCCGCCGACGCCCCGCAGGCCGCCGTCGCACCCGTGCCGTGGTCACCGCCCGCACAGGGCGGCGCGCTGCCGCCGCTGCCGCCCGCCTTCCAGCCGGCCGCTCCGGCGCCCTCCGCACCGCAGCCCGCGGCGCAGTGGCCCGGTTCCGTCCCGGCGAACGAGACACCCGGCGGCTACGGCTTCCCACAGGCGGCCCAGGCACCTCATGCGCCGCAGGCACTTCAGCCCCCTCATGCGGCCCAGGCACCCCAAGCGCCTCACGCACCCCAGCCGCCGCACCAGCAGCAGCCGTACCCCGGCCACCCCGGCTCCGGCGCACCCCTGCCGCCGCAGGCCCACCCCCAGGCCCCCCAGGGCGCGGGCGGCTACGGCTACCCGCAGCAGGGCGGTTACGGCTACCCGCAGACCGGGCAGCCGGGCCGGCCGGGGCAGATCCCCCAGCAGACCGGGCAGACGCCCGACGCGCCCCAGCCCAACGCGCAGTTCCCGCAGCAGCCGGAGGCGTACGGGCAGCAGCAGCCCCCGGCCCAGGCCCAGCCGCCGCACCAGCAACACCAGCAACATCCTGTCGACCCGCGTACGGGCGGAGCCTGGCCCACCCCGGTCGCGCACGACCAGCGCGAGCGGTCGGTGCCCGGTGCCCCGCTCGGGTACACCGCGGCCGTCGAGCTCTCCTCCGACCGGCTGGTGCGGGGCAAGCAGAAGGCCAAGAGCAGCCGTAACCCCTCCGCCGCCTCCCGGTTCAAGCTGGGCGGCAAGAAGGAGGAGGCCGAGCGGCTGCGCAAGCTGGAGCTGATCCGCACCCCGGTGCTGTCCTGCTACCGGATCGCCGTCATCAGCCTCAAGGGCGGCGTCGGCAAGACCACCACGACCACCGCGCTGGGCTCGACCCTGGCCACCGAGCGGCAGGACAAGATCCTCGCCATCGACGCCAACCCCGACGCCGGCACGCTGGGCCGGCGGGTGCGCCGCGAGACCGGGGCCACCATCCGCGACCTGGTCCAGGCGATCCCGTACCTCAACTCGTACATGGACATCCGCCGGTTCACCTCGCAGGCGCCCTCCGGTCTGGAGATCATCGCCAACGACGTGGACCCGGCGGTCTCCACGACGTTCAACGACGAGGACTACCGGCGCGCGATCGAGGTGCTCGGGAAGCAGTACCCGATCATCCTCACCGACTCGGGCACCGGGCTGCTCTACAGCGCGATGCGCGGGGTCCTTGACCTCGCCGACCAGTTGATCATCATCTCGACCCCCTCGGTCGACGGCGCGTCCAGCGCCTCCACGACGCTGGACTGGCTTTCGGCGCACGGCTACGCCGATCTGGTGCAGCGTTCGCTCACCGTCATCTCGGGCGTCCGCGAGACCGGCAAGATGATCAAGGTGGACGACATCGTCCAGCACTTCGAGACGCGCTGCCGCGGCGTCGTCGTCGTGCCGTTCGACGAGCACCTGGCGGCGGGCGCCGAGGTCGACCTCGACATGATGCGGCCCAAGACCCGTGAGGCGTACTTCCACCTCTCGGCGCTGGTGGCCGAGGACTTCGCGCGGGCCCAGCAGCAGCAGGGGCTGTGGACGGCGGACGGCCAGAACCCGCCGCCGCAGTACGCCCCGCCGATGCCCGGCCAGCAGGGCTACCCGGGACCGGGACAGCAGGGCGGCCCCGGTCAGCCCGGACCGGGACAGCAGGCTCCGGGTCAGCAGATCCCCGGTCAGCCCATGCCCGGCCAGCAGGCTCCAGGTCAGCCCATGCCCGGTCAGCAGGCTCCCGGTCAGCCCATGCCCGGTCAGCAGCCGTACGCACCGCAGCAGCCCGGACCCGGTCACCCCTATCCGCCGCAGCAGCACCCCGGGCAGCCGCAGCCGGCGCAGCAGCAGCCGTACGCCCAGCAGCCCTACGCCGGACAGCCGCCGTACGGGGGATATCCGGCGGCGGGTCAGCCCGGTTCCCCGCAGGCCCCCTACCCCCCGCAGGCGGCCCCGGGCGGATGGCCCCAGTCGCCTCCCCCGCAGGCCGCTCCGGGTGCGCCCGGAACCGGCGGGCAGCAGCAGGGGCAGCCGGAACAGCAGGGTGGACAGGGCGAGTCGGCGGACCGGCCCGATCCGCACGGTCCCGTACCTCCCGCCGGCTGGCAGCAGACGCCTCCGCAGCCGCCTCCGGCGCCTCCGCAGTAGGGCGCAAGAGGGAGGGACCATGAGGGCTCGCACCGCTCACGCGGTGCGAGCCCTTTCGTATTCCCGCAGCCCACACGCGGTTTGACACACCGTTGACGAGCCTCGACCGCCGCTGATAGACCTCGCTTCACCAACTGGCGAACCAGAGATCTGCCCGCCCTCTTCTCAGCGAGTGATGACGCGAGGTCCCGTCCATGGTCACAAGAGTTCCCGCCCGCTCCTCCCGGCCACGCCGACGCCTGCGCCTCCTGCCGGCCTCCGGCGTGGCCGCCCTGGCGCTCGCCGCCGGGTCCGTCGTCCCCGGAAACCCGCTCGCGCCCGCGCCCTCCGAGGCCCGCGCCGACGACGGAAGGACGACGCTCACGGTCGCCGTGGCGCAGAGCGTCGACTCGCTCAGCCCGTTCCTCGCGCAGCGGCTGCTCAGCACGAGCATCCACCGGCTGATGTATGACTACCTCACCAACTACGACGCCAAGGACAGCAAGGCGATCCCGGGCCTCGCCACCGCGTGGGAGCCCTCCGCGGACAAGCTGACCTGGACGTACACGATCCGCTCGGACTCGAAGTGGTCCGACGGGCAGCAGGCCACCGCCGAGGACGCGGCCTGGACGTTCAACAAGATGATGACCGACGAGAGCGCCGCGACCTCCAACGGGAGCTTCGTCGGCAACTTCGAGACGGTGACCGCACCCAGCAAGGACAAGCTGGTCATCGAGCTCAAGGAGCCGCAGGCCACGATGGCCGCGCTCGATGTGCCGATCGTCCCGAAGCACCTCTGGGAGAAGGTCGGCGACTTCTCGAAGTTCAACAACGACAAGGACTTCCCCATCGTGGGGAACGGCCCGTTCATCCTGACGGACTACAAGGTCGACAGCTATGTGAAGCTCAAGGCCAACAAGGACTTCTGGCGCGGATCGCCCAAGTTCGACGAGCTGGTCTTCCGCTACTACAAGGACCAGGACGCGGCCGTGGCCGCCCTGCGCAAGGGTGAGGTCTCCTTCGTCGCGGGCAACCCCAGCCTGACCCCGGCCCAGTCCGCCTCGCTGAGGAGCGCCCCGGACATCAAGGTGAACGACGCCCCGGGCCGCCGCTTCTTCGCGCTCGCCGTCAACCCCGGTGCCCGTACCAAGGACGGGCAGACGTTCGGCGACGGCCACCCGGCGCTGCTGGACCAGAAGGTGCGGCACGCCCTGTTCATGTCGGTCGACCGCAAGACCATCATCGACAAGGTCTTCCAGGGCCACGCCGTCGAGGGCGAGGGCTACATCCCGCCGCGCTTCGCCGACTACTTCTGGAAGCCGTCGGCGGACCAGAAGCTCGCCTACGACCCGGCGAAGGCCGCGGCCCTGCTGGACGAGGCCGGGTACCGGAAGAACGGCCAGGGCAAGCGCGTCGGCGAGGACGGCAGGCCGCTCGACTTCCGTATCCTCTGCCACGCCACCGACCCCAACGACAAGGCGATCGGCAAGTACCTCCAGGAGTGGTGGGGCGCGCAGGGCATCGGACTGAAGGTCGACTGCCTCGACAACGTGTCCGACCCCTGGTACGCCGGTGAGTACGACCTCGCCTTCGACGGCTGGTCCGTCAACCCCGATCCCGACTTCGTCCTGTCGATCCACACCTGCGCCGCCCTGCCGACCAGGGCGAAGGAGTCGGCCGCGACCGACAACTTCATCTGCGACAAGCAGTACGACGAGCTCTACAAGAAGCAACTGGCGGAGTACGACCCCGCCAAGCGGGCGGATCTGGTCAGGCAACTGGAGTCACGGCTGTACGACACCGGGTACATGAACGTCATGGCGTACCCGAATGCCGTCGAGGCCTACCGCACCGACCACATCGAGTCCATCACCACCATGCCGTCGGCCGCGGGCAACATCTACGGCCAGGACGGCTACTGGAGCTGGTGGTCGGCGGTCCCGGCCGCCGGGGCCTCCTCGTCCGGTTCCTCCGACTCCGGTGGCGGCTCCACCGGAGTGCTCGTCGGAGTCGGGATCGCCGTCGTCGTCCTCGCCGGTGGCGGACTCCTGTTCGCCATGCGTCGCCGCTCCACCGCGGAAGACCGTGAATAGTCCATGAGCTCAGAAAGCACTCCCGCCCTGCTGAAGGGGGCGGCGGGCGTGGCGAGCACCGAATCCGGCGGCCCGGCTCCGGCCGGGCCGCCGGACCGCTCCCCACGCTCCCGCGGTACGGCCGCCTACGCCCGCTACGCGGCGGGCAAGCTCGCCGGGGCGGCCGTCTCCCTCTTCGCCGTCCTCGTCACCAGCTTCTTCCTCTTCCGGCTGATCCCCGGCGACCCGGTCAAGCAGATGACCGGCGGCCGTCAGGTGTCGACGGAACAGATCGCGGCGATGCGCCGTGAGTTCGGCCTCGACCTGCCGCTGTGGCAGCAGTTCACGCAGTACTGCGGCAAGGCGCTGACCGGCGACTTCGGTACGTCGTACCAGTTCCGCGCCCCGGTCGTCGACAAGATCGCCGAGGCGCTGCCCGCCACCCTGCTGCTGACCGGCACCGCCTTCGTGATCTACACCCTGCTCGGCATCTGGCTGGGCGCCCGCTCCGCGTGGCGCAACGGCAGTGCCGGGGACCGGGCCAACACCGCGTTCGCGCTGACGCTGTACTCGGTGCCCTCGTTCTGGCTCGGACTGCTTCTCATCATCACCCTGTCGGTGGGTATCGGCCCGGTCCCCGGGCTCTTCCCGACCGGCGGCATGGAGTCCGGCAGCACCGAGGGCTTCGACCGGGTGCTGGACATCGCCCACCACATGGTGCTGCCCGTCATCACGCTGGTCGCCGTGGAGTACGCACGCACCCTGCTGGTGATGCGCTCCTCGCTGCTGGACGAGATGGGCAGCGACTATCTGACGACCGCCCGCGCCAAGGGGCTGCGCGACGACCTCGTACGCCGCAGGCACGCCGTGCCGAACGCGATGCTGCCGACGGTGACGCTGCTCTTCGTGAACCTCGGTACGACGGTGGCCGGGGCGATCCTGGTGGAGACGGTGTTCTCCTGGCCGGGACTCGGCGGGCTGTTCTACCAGGCGCTGAGCGTGCCCGACCTGCCGTTGGTGCAGGCGTTGTTCTTCGTGTTCGCCGCCGCGGTGATCCTGATGAACACGCTGGCCGATGTGCTCTATCCGCTGCTCGATCCCCGGGTGGGCCGATGACGACGTCGATGGACAAGCCCGCACAGCCGCCCGGGAAGGTACGGGGGCGGAGCCCGCGCGCCCTCACCCGGGCCCGGCGGCGGCAGGCCGTGGTCCGCTTCTGGCGGCAGTACCGCACGCACCGCGCCGGGCTCGTCGGACTCGCCGTGCTCGCGGTGATCGCCCTGCTCGCGCTGACCGCCCCGCTGCTGGTGGGGGCCGACTCGCAGAGCGTGACCCATGCCCCGGGCGGCCCGATGGAGTCCCCCAGTGGTGAATTCCCGCTGGGGACCGATCAGTTCGGGCGCAGCCTGCTCGCCCTGATGCTCTGGGGAACGCGGGTGTCGCTGACCGTGGGGCTGCTCGCGGCGTTCCTGTCGGTGGCCATCGGTACCCTGGTCGGGATCACCGCCGGTCACTTCAAGGGCTGGTACGCGACCATCCTCATGCGGGTGACGGACTGGTTCCTGGTGATGCCGACCCTGGTGCTGGCCATCGCCCTGGCCACCGTCCTGTCCCGGTCCCTCTGGACGACGATCCTGGCGATCGGCGTGACGACCTGGCCGACGACCGCCCGCCTGGTCCGTGCCCAGACGCTGTCCGTCGAGTCCCGTCCGTACATCGAACGCTCCCGGGCGCTCGGCGGCGGACACGGGCACATCATGTCCCGCCATGTGCTGCCCAACGTGATGCCGCTGGTGCTGGCACAGACCACGCTCGTGATCTCCACCGCCATCCTGACCGAGGCGACCCTCGCCTTCCTCGGGCTCAGCGATCCCACGATCGTCTCCTGGGGCGGACTGCTCCAGGACGCCCGCGAGGCCGGCGCCGTCAGCTCCGGCAACTGGTGGTACCTCGCCCCGCCCGGACTCGCCATCGCCGTGGTCGCCCTCGCCTTCACGCTGTGCGGCCGCGCCATCGAGTCCGTGCTCAACCCCAGGCTGGGGGTGTCCCGTTGACCGCCACGACCACGACCGCCGCACCGAACCCGGACCCGTCCGGCTCGCCCGGCCCGACCAGGCCGGTCGGCGATCCGCCGCTCCTTCAGGTACGGGACCTGACCGTCACCTACGGCACCGGGAGCGACGCCGTCCCCGCCGTCCGGGGAGTCGATCTGCGGGTCGAGGCCGGGCAGAAGCTCGGCATCGCCGGGGAGTCCGGCTGCGGCAAGTCGACGCTGGCCCTCGCGCTGCTGCGGCTGCTGCCCGCGACGGCCACCCTGTCCGGCGAGATCCTGCTGGACGGCGAGGACATCCTGACCATGAAGTGGGGGCGGCTGCGGGCGGTCCGCTGGGCGGGCGCGTCGATCGTCTTCCAGGGCGCGATGCACTCGCTGAACGCCGTGCACCGGATCGGGGACCAGATCGCCGAGCCGATCCTCCTGCACAGCAGGGCCACCCCCGCCGCCGCCCGCAGACGCGCCGGTGAGCTGCTGGAGCAGGTGGGGCTGCCCGCCGCCCGCGCCCAGGCCTATCCGCACGAGCTGTCCGGCGGGCAGCGCCAGCGCGTGATGATCGCCATGGCGCTCGCCTGCGATCCGCGCCTCATCGTCGCGGACGAGCCGACGACCGCCCTCGATGTGATGATCCAGGCGCAGATCCTGCGGCTGATCGAGGCGCTCGTCGCCGACCAGGACGTCGGGCTGATCATGATCAGCCACGACCTCGCGGTGCTCGCCGACACCTGCGACCGGCTCTCGGTGATGTACGCGGGCCGGATCGTCGAGGAGGGCCCCGCCCGGCAGGTGTACACGGATGCCCGCCACCCGTACGGCAAGGCGCTCTCCGCCGCGTTCCCGAGGATCGGGGACCTCTCCTCCCGGCACGCCCCGCGCGGCCTGCCGGGCGACCCGCCGGACCCGGCGGCGCTGCCGGGCGGCTGCGCCTTCCATCCGCGCTGCCCGGTGGCGCTCGGCTCCTGCGCCACCGAGGACCAGGAGCTGCGGGACGCCGGGGGCGAGCGCCGGGCGGCCTGCGTGCTGGTGGACGCGGACCGCGCACAGCCCGGGGACGAAGAAGCAAGGAGCACCCCATGAGCACCACCCCTCCGGTCGGCGCCGCCCCTCCGGTCGGCACCGCTCCCCTCCTCAGCGCCGAGACGCTGAAGGTCGCCTTCCCCGGCCGGCGCGGGGCCGCCACCGCCCGCGCCGTCGACGGCGTCGACCTCGACATCCGGCCCGGCGAGATCGTCGCGCTGGTCGGCGAGTCCGGCTGCGGCAAGACGACGCTCGCCCGGTCGCTGCTCGGCCTGGTCCCGCCCACCTCGGGGCGGGTCACCTTCGGCGGCGCACCGCTCGACTACGCGGGCCGGGCGCTGAAGGCGTACCGGAAGCGGGTGCAGTTGGTCCTGCAGGATCCGAGCGGCTCGCTCAACCCCCGGCACACGGTGTACGACGCGGTGGCCGAGGGCCTGCGCATCCACGGGTACGCCGGGGACGAGCGGGCGGCCGTCTCCGGGGCCCTGTCCCGGGCCGGGCTGCGGCCGCCGGAGCGGTTCTTCCTCCGCTTCCCGCACGAGCTGTCGGGCGGTCAGCGCCAGCGCGTCGTGATCGCCGGGGCGCTGGTGCTGGAGCCGGAGCTGATCGTGGCCGACGAGCCGGTGGCCTCGCTGGACGCGTCGGTACGGGGGGAGATCCTGGCCCTGCTCCTGCGGCTGCGGGACGAGCTGGGGCTCTCGGCGCTGGTCGTCACCCACGACCTCGGGCTCGCCTGGAACATCGCGGACCGGGTGGCGGTGATGTATCTGGGCCGGATCGTCGAGACGGGCCCGGTCGAGCAGCTGCTCACGGCCCCTCAGCACCCGTACACCCGGGCCCTGCTGTCCGTGCTTCCGGAGGCGGAGGGCGAACCGGTCGTGCTGGCCGGGGAGCCGCCGGACCCCTCGAAGGTGCCCTCCGGCTGCCGGTTCCACATCCGCTGCCAGGTACTGGCCTCGGGCGAGGCGGAGCGGGCCGGGGTGGCGGAGGCGTGCCGCACGGTGGATCTGCCGGTGCTGAACGGGGGCGGGGACGCCCAGGTGGCGTGCCACTGGGCGGCGGCCCGCGGTGACGCCTCTTAGGCCCACCGGCGATTGGAGCGTGGGTCTCAGTCCGTGTCCTGGTGGATCGGGCCGGTCAGTTCGCCGAGCGGGCGGCCCGTGCCGCCCCAGCGGTGCTGGATGATCTCGGCGGCGATGGAGACCGCCGTCTCCTGTGGCGTACGGGCTCCGAGGTCGAGGCCCACGGGTGCGGCGAGGCGCGCGAGGTGCGCCTCGTCCACCCCGGCGTCGCGCAGCCGGGCCAGCCGGTCGCGGTGGGTGCGGCGGCTGCCCATCACCCCGATGTACGCGGCGGGCGTGCGCAGGGCCGCGACGAGCAGGGGCACGTCGAACCTGGGGTCGTGGGTGAGGACGCAGATCACGGTGCGGGCGTCGATCTCGGTGGACTCCAGGTAGGTGTGCGGCCAGGCGCGGACGACCTCGTCCGCGGTGGGGAAGCGTTCCCGGGTGGCGAAGGCGGGGCGGGCGTCGCAGACGGTGACCCGGTAGCCGAGGAACGAGCCGATGCGGGCGGTGGCCGCCGCGTGGTCGATCGCGCCGAAGACGAGCATGCGGGGCGGTGGGGCGTACGTCCGGACGAAGACGGCGACCTCCTGCATCCGGCGCTGGCCGTGCGCCCCGTACCACTGGATCCCGGTGCGGCCCTGGGCCAGCAGTCCCCGGGCGTCGTCGGTGACGGCGGCGTCCAGCCCCTCGGTACCGAGTGTGCCCAGGGTGCCGGCGGGCCGGACGACCAGGCGGGCCCCGGTCTCCGCCGCGCCGGACAGGACCGTGGCCTCGGCCACCGGCCGATCGGCGGCGATCAGGTCCAGCACGGCCGCGAGCTCCTCGCGCTCGGCGGTGGTCGCGTACGCACGCACCAGGACCTCGATCGTGCCGCCGCAGGTCAGGCCGATGCCGAACGCCTCGTCGTCGCTGATCCCGTACGGCACCACGCGCGGGCCCGCCCCGGCGAGCACCTCGCGGGCGACCTCGTACACATCGCCCTCGACACAGCCCCCGGAGACGCTGCCGATGACCGTCCCCGCCGCGTCGACGGCCAGCACGGCGCCGGGGTCGCGGGGCGCGCTGCCGTGCACGGCGACGACGGTCGCCAGGGCGAAGGGAATGCCGTCGGCGCACCGGGCACGGAGGTCGGGCAGGATGTCGCGCACCCTGTCAGCATCCGCCGCCCCGGGGCGGCGCGCACGGGGAGGGGATGCGTCCGTGGCGGCTTCAGTGGGCGCGGTCGTACGCGGCGGTCAGCTCGCCGGCGCGCTTCACATCGGCGGCCATCGCGACCAGGAGGTCGTCGATGGAGTCGAACTTCAGCATGCCGCGGACGTACGCGAGGAATTCGACGGCCACGTGCAGCCCGTACAGGTCCAGGTCGACCCGGTCGATGGCGTACGCCTCGACGGTCCGCTCGGTGCCGTCGAACTGGGGGTTCGTGCCGACCGAGATCGCGGCGGGCATCGACTCGCCGTCCACCTCCAGCCAGCCGGCGTAGACGCCGTCGGCGGGGATCGCGGTGTGCGGCAGGGTCTCGACGTTGGCCGTCGGGAAGCCCAGCTCGCGGCCGCGCTGCGCGCCGCGCACGACGATGCCCTCGACCCGGTGCGGGCGGCCGAGGATCTCGGCGGCTCCGGTGACGTCGCCCTCGGCGACCAGCCGGCGGGTGAGCGTGGAGGAGAACGGCTGTCCGCCGCCCGCGTCCCCGGTGACGTACAGGTCGATGACCTCGACGGTGTAGTCGTAGGTGGCGCCCAGCTCGGTCAGCAGCGCGACGTTCCCCGCGGCCCGGTGGCCGAAGCGGAAGTTGGGGCCCTCGATGACGGTCCTGGCGTGCAGCCGGTCGACGAGGACCTTCGCGATGAAGTCGGCGGGCGACAGCTTCGAGAACTCGGTGGTGAACGGCAGGATCAGCAGGGCGTCCACGCCGAGCTCCGCCATCAGCTCGGCGCGGCGGTGGTGCGGGGCGAGGAGCGGCGGGTGGCTGCCGGGGCGGACGACCTCGCTGGGGTGCGGGTCGAAGGTGACGACAACGGACGGAACGCCCAGCTCACGGGCGCGTTCGACGGCCCGGCCGATGATCAGCTGGTGCCCGCGGTGCACACCGTCGTAGGAGCCGATGGTGACGACGCTGCGTCCCCAGTCCTGGGGGATGTCCTCCAAGCCACGCCAGCGCTGCACTGTGACCGCTCCTCGCCCGAACCTGTGTACGTGTGTATGTCGATTACGCAGGTCTAAGACTGCCATGCTCACGTCCCG
The DNA here is from genome assembly GCF_043202835.1 of Streptomyces sp. NPDC048142. Taxonomy (NCBI): domain Bacteria; kingdom Bacillati; phylum Actinomycetota; class Actinomycetes; order Kitasatosporales; family Streptomycetaceae; genus Streptomyces; species Streptomyces sp. NPDC048142. The sequence goes on along the minus strand of NZ_JBIDBC010000001.1, from coordinate 483,061 downwards.
CCGCCTGCATCGGCATCGGCATCGGCTGACGTGATGTCTCCAACGCCTCGACCGTACGCCGGGCGCTCGGCCCCACGACCGCCGCCCACTCCTGCGGGGCGTCGGCCAGCCAGCGGGTGACGAGGGCGGCGAATCCGGGCACGTCACGGGCGAGTTCGACCAGGCCCCGGTCGAAGCGGGCGGCGCCCTCGGGGGTGCGGACCAGCAGCATCCCGGTGCGGTGGACGAGGGCGCGCGTACGGATCTCGGGGCGGCGCTCCGAGCCCTCGGCGGCCGCCCGGAGCAGGGCTTCCAGCACGTCCGGGTCCCGCCCGGTGACCTGCTCGAACTCCAGCAGGACCTCCAGCAGCTCGGCCCGCAGCGGCCGGGACGCGGCACTGCCCGCCCCGGCGAGGACCCGGGCGAGCGCGGCGCGCACGGGCGGCGGTGCGGGGCGGTCCCGCAGCAGCCCGGTCACCAGGGGCAGGAGAAGCGCTCGGGCGGCGGGACCGTGCTCCAGACGGAGGTCGACGTACTCGGCGGCGTGCGTGCCGTCCTGGGGGTGGGCGTCGATGTACTCCCGTACGAGTCCGGCGACGTGCAGCGCGAGCGCGGGCGTGTCCAGGCCGGCGAGCGCCAGCAGCACCGCTCCCCCGCTGTCCCCGGGGCGGGCGAGGCGGGCGCGGAGGGCGGCGAGGACCGGCTCCGGATGGGCCGGGAACACCTCGGCGAGCAGCTCGACGGGCAGCCGGGGGTCTCCGGCGGCGAACGCGCGCAGGGCCGCCGGGAGGTAGCCGTTCCTGGCCTCCGGGTCGCGGACGAGGAGGGTGAGGGCGGCGGCGTGCAGGCCGGTGTCCTCGGGCCGGCCCAGCAGGACGAGGGCGGCGGAGCGCAGCAGGGCCCGGTCGCCCTCGGCGGTGACCCGCGGCTGGAGGAGTCCGGCGTACCGGGCGGCGGCGGAGCGGCGGGCCGGGCGGTCCTCGTCGCGGGCCCAGCGCTCCACGGCCCGGCAGAGCGCGGTGGGCTCGTCCTCCGCGAGGGCCAGGAGCAGTTCCCCGGCCCGCTGGTGCGGGGTGGCGATCAGCGCGTCGGTCAGGTCGTCCAGGGCGAGGTCGCGGCGGGCGTACAGCAGGGCCTGCGCGGCGGCGGCGACCGTGGGGCGCAGCGGGACGTCCGGCGCGTCGGGGCCGACGAGCAGCGGGCGCTCGTCGGTGAACCAGCGGCACAGCAGCGGCTGCACAGTGGGCGCGTCGAGGGCGAGGCGGCGGGCGACCGCGTCCAGATACCGTTCGTCGCCGTCGGTGCGGGGCAGCCCGTCGGCGGGCACGAGACGGCGGAGCAGGTCGATCCGGTCCTCCTCGGGCAGCCGCAGCCGCCGCCAGAACCAGGGCCCGAACTCTCCGTACGCCCCGCGGTCCCCGGGTCCTTCGGGGGCGGCGGAGCTGCGGGTGATGCGTCCGGCGAGGACCCGCAGGACGCCGAGGTACGGGCGGGCGTCGGGCACCCGCAGCAGGCTGCCGCCCAGGAGGTGGGCCGCCCACCAGGCGGCGTCCTCGTCGCGCGGGCCCTCGTCGGTCCACAGCCGGTCCAGCGCCTCGATCAGGTCGGCCATCCGGTGCGCGAGCGCGGCCGTGCCCTGGCGGCGGCCGAGGAGCACCATCGCCTGGATCACCGGTCCGATGCGGTGCCGGGGCACGGGCAGGCTGCGGGGCTCACCGGCGGTGCGGGGGTGCGGCGACCGGTCGGGCCCCACGCTCCCCCGGTGCCAGCGGTGCACCAGGGAGCGCAGGGCCGCGTCGAGGTCGAGGTGGGCGCCCTGCACCCAGTCGCCGAGCTCCTCGTGGGCGAAGCGGTAGCCGGCCCCTGCGGGGACGAGGAGGCCCTCGGTGAGCACGGCGGAGGCCCAGCCGGTACGCCAGGGGAAGATCTCCTCGAACGCCGCCCGGTCCAGCTCCCCCTGTCCCGGGCCCAGGCAGCGGCGGGCCGCCTCGTGGACCTGGCCCGCGACCCGGGCGGCGAGCCGGCGCACGGCGGCGCCCCGGGGCTGTTCGTCGTCGGCGGCCGCGATCCGGACCGCGACGCGCAGGCACTGCAGGTCGAGGTGGGCGCCGAAGACGTCCTCGGTGCCGGGGCGGCCCGGCACCCCGGGCGGCAGCGCCGCGCGGACCTCGGCGAGGAGCCGCAGGGTGAGCGGGTGCCGGTCGTGGCCGGGGGCGAGAGCGGCGGGCGGGATGCCGTACGCCTCCTTGGCCCGCTCGGCCTGCTCGGGGGTGAGGTCGCCCAGGCACAGGGCGGGCGGCAGCCGCCGGGCGGGCCGGTGCGGGCGGTGCAGGGTGCCCGGCGGGTACAGGGAGCCAGCGGTCTCCCAGTGCTCGGGGCGGCAGGCGACGACGAGCCGGATGTCCTGCTCGCGCAGCCAGGCGGCGGTGCCGGCCGTCCAGTCGGCGAGCCGGTGGGCCAGCAGCGGCGGCATCTCCTCGGGGCCGTCGAGGACCACCAGGAGCGGATGCCCGGCGTCGGCGGCGAGCCGGGCGACGCGCTCCGGGGTGGCCGTGCTCATGTCGCCGCGAGCCCCCGCCGCCGTGACGATCCGGGCGGAGCGGGTGAGCGTACGGCTCGCGGCGTCCTCGATGGAGGTGTCGTCGGCCAGCAGGTCCGCGCCGCGCAGCCAGAGCGTGGGGGCGGGTGCGCCGCCGTCGGCGCGGCGGGCGGCGAGGGCGGCCAGCTCGGTGGTGCGGCCGGTGCCGGGCGCTCCGACGAGGCCGAGGACCAGGCCCCGGCCGGCGGTGAAGGCGGTGAGCTCGGCGTGGACGTCGCCGCGTTCGACCGGGGCGGTGCGGGCCTTCGGGCCGTCCGCCGAGCCGACGGAGGTGGCGGTGAGCTGGAGGGCCCCGGCGAGGTTGAGGTCGGGGCCGTAGGCGGGGGCGGCGGTGGCGTTGCGGCGCAGCAGGGCGTCCAGTGTGTCGTCCGCACCGCGGGTGATCGGGAGCGCGAGCCCGGCCGCCTCGTGCGGGGCGGTGAGGGCGGTGCAGAGGATGCCGATGACCGCGCCGGTGGCCGGGTCGGTGACGGGCCCGCCGATGGCCGCGCCCCCGGAGCGCAGGGCGTCGCGTCCGTCGGTGCCGAGAGCCAGCTCCAGGGCGGCGGGGACCGGGTGGCCGACGCCGTCCGGTGCGGTGCAGAGGGCGGGGGTGGTGCCGAGGACCCGGGCCTCGCGCCGTCCGTGGGCGGCGATGTCCACGTAGCCGCCGGGCTCGGCGTGGTCGCGCCCGGCGATGGGCAGGGGTTCCGCGTCGAGGGTGTCGGGGCCGCCGGTGTGCAGGAGGGCGAGACCGAGGGCGGGCAGCGCGGTGATGTCGTCGGGGGCGACGGAGCAGGTGCGGCCGTCGGTGCCGTGGAGGAGGAGCGGGCCCGGGGAGGCGACGGCCTGGTGGGCGGTGACGACCGTGCCGCGGTCGTCCGCGACGAATCCCGTCCCCCGCGGCCGGCCGGCCTGATCGCAGATTCTTACCAGCTTCGACCGGTCCCCACTGCCCATGGTCCGACGTTAGGCCGCCGATGATCTCCCGGCGTGCGCGGTCGGGGAAAGCGCCCCCCGCGCCCCCGGTGTTCGCTCCGAGCGCCCGTCCAATGGGGTGAATAAGCGTGTCCCGCGGGGAGCAGGAATGGTGCCGGGGAGGGGAACGTGGAGCGGGCGCCCGGGTTGGGGGGTGGGCGCCCGCTCCACGCAGGACGTGTCACGCAGGACCTGCGACACATGACCTGCTACAGGTGAACTGCCACGTATGACCTGCCACACGGAGATCATGCGCGGCACGGGACGGCACCGGACGCGGCTCAGGCGAAGACGGCGAGGCTCTTGGCCTTGCCCTTCTCCTCCTCGACGAGCACGAGGAACGTGCCGTCGGGCCCGAAGACCGCGACCGGCCCCGGCGGGTGGGCGGGCATGTCCAGCCGTACGCCGTTGAGGAGCAGCTTGGCGCGCTTCTCGTCCACGTCCCAGCGGGGGAACGCGGCGGCGGCCGCCTCGGCGACCGGCATCACGGTCAGCTCCTGCTGGTGCTGGTCGAGCGTCCGGGCCGCGTCCAGTCCGTACGGGCCGACCCGGGTGCGGCGCAGCGCCGTCAGGTGGCCGCCGACGCCGAGCCCGGCGCCGAGGTCCCGGGCGAGGGCCCGGATGTACGTACCCGAGGAGCAGACGACGGAGACGACCAGGTCCACGACGGGCGTGCCGTCCTCGGCGGATCCCTCGCGGACGTCGTAGACGCGGAAGGAGGAGACGGTCACCGGGCGGGCCGGGATCTCGAACTCCTCGCCGCCGCGCACCCGCGCGTAGGACCGCTTGCCGTCGATCTTGATGGCGCTGACCTTGGACGGCACCTGCATGATCCGGCCGGTCAGGGCGGCCACCCCGGCGTCGATGCCCTCGCGGGTCACGCCGGAGGCGTCGGTGGACGAGGTGATCTCGCCCTCGGCGTCGTCGGTGACGGTGTCCTGGCCGAGCCGGATGGTGCCGAGATACTCCTTCTCGGTCAGCGCGAGATGGCCCAGCAGCTTGGTGGCCCGCTGGACGCCGAGCACGAGGACTCCGGTCGCCATCGGGTCCAGGGTGCCGGCGTGGCCGACGCGGCGGGTGCGGGCGATGCCACGCATCTTGGCCACGACGTCGTGCGAAGTGAAGCCGGACGGCTTGTCGACGATGACAAGGCCGTCCGGCGTGGTGGTCTGCTGCTCGGTCATGCGGAGGTCGGGCCCTCGCTCTTCTCGGCGGATCCGGAGGCCTCAGCCTCGTCGTCCTCGTCCTCGGGCTTGCGGTACGGGTCGGCGTCGCCGGCGTAACTCGCGCCCGTGGACACCTGGCGCACCTCCGCGTCCTTGGCCCGCGCCTTGTCGAGGAGGTCCTCGATGGTGCGGGCGTTGTCCGGGAGGGCGTCCGGGACGAAGGCCAGGCTCGGCGTGAACCGGACCCCGGTCTGCCGGCCGACCTCGGTGCGCAGAACGCCCTTGGCGCTCTCCAGCGCCGCGGCGGAGGCCGCGCGCTCCTCGTCGTCGCCGTAGACCGTGTAGAAGACCGTGGCCTCCCGCAGGTCGCCGGTGACCCGGGCGTCCGTGATCGTCACGAATCCCAGCCGCGGATCCTTGATTCGCCGGTCCAGGGTCTCCGCGACCACGACCTGGATGCGATCGGCCAGCTTGCGGGCCCGCGCGTTGTCGGTCACCGGTCCGTCACTCTTCCTTCTGATTTCGCTCGACTGTCAGTCTTCGTCACTGTGCAGCCGCCGTCTCACCGACAGCAGCTCCACCTCGGGGCGTCCTGCGACCAGCCGCTCGCACCGGTCCAGTACGTCCGTGAGGTGTCCGGTGTCACCGGAGACCACGGCAAGGCCGATCTCGGCCCTGCGGTGGAGATTCTGTCCGCCGGTCTCGGCCGCGCTCACCGCGTACTTGCGCTGGAGCTCGGCGAGGATCGGGCGGACGACGGAACGCTTCTCCTTCAACGACCGTACGTCGCCGAGGAGCAGATCGAAGGACAGGGTCCCCACATACATGTGTGTCCGGATGTCCCGCCGGTTCGGGTTCGTGCCCCGCCAGAGCTTGCCGGGGACACTCAGAACCGTACCGGAACGGCCGGAGCCGATCGACGGAAATACGACCCGTCGACCGGCCCCGACCGTGCTGGAAGGGGCCCGGGGCGAGGCCCGGGACCCTTCCCTCTGCGGATCAGCCTCGCGGCTTCTCGCGCATCTCGTACGTCGCGATGACGTCGTCGATCTTGATGTCGTTGAAGTTTCCGAGGTTGATACCGCCCTCGTAGCCTTCGCGGATCTCGGTGACGTCGTCCTTGAAGCGGCGCAGACCGGAGATGTTGAGGCTCTCCGCGATGACCTTGCCATCGCGCAGCAGGCGCGCCTTGGTGTTGCGCTTGACCTCGCCGGAGCGGACCAGCACACCGGCGATGTTGCCCAGCTTGGACGAGCGGAAGACCTCGCGGATCTCCGCCGTGCCGAGCTCGACCTCTTCGTACTCCGGCTTGAGCATGCCCTTGAGGGCCGCTTCGATCTCTTCGATCGCCTGGTAGATGACCGAGTAGTACCGGACGTCCACGCCTTCGCGGTCGGCCATCTGCTGCGCACGCCCTGCGGCACGCACGTTGAAGCCGATCACGATGGCGTCGGAGCCGGTCGCCAGGTTGATGTCCGACTCGGTGACCGCACCCACACCGCGGTGCAGGATCCGGATGTCGACCTCTTCACCGACGTCGAGCTGGAGCAGCGAGGACTCGAGAGCCTCCACCGAACCGGACGCGTCGCCCTTGATGATGAGGTTGAGCTCCTGGACCAGACCGGCCTTGAGCGCCTCGTCCAGGTTCTCCAGGGAGAACCGGACACCCTTGCGGGCGAAGTTGGCGTTGCGCTCACGGGCGGCACGCTTCTCGGCGATCTGGCGGGCCGTACGGTCCTCGTCGACGACCAGGAGGTTGTCGCCGGCACCCGGGACGTTGGTGAGACCCAGGACCAGGACGGGGGTCGACGGACCCGCTTCCTCGACGTTCTGACCGTTGTCGTCGAGCATCGCCCGGACACGGCCGTACGCGTCGCCGACGACCACCGTGTCACCGATGCGCAGCGTTCCGCGCTGGACCAGGACGGTCGAGACGGCACCGCGGCCGCGGTCGAGGTGGGACTCGATCGCAATACCCTGCGCGTCCTGCTCCGGGTTGGCCCGCAGGTCGAGCGAGGCGTCGGCGGTGAGGACGACGGCCTCCAGAAGGGACTCGATGTTGAGGCCCTGCTTGGCGGAGATGTCGACGAACATCGTGTCGCCGCCGTACTCCTCGGCCACCAGCCCGAACTCGGTGAGCTGACCGCGCACCTTGGTCGGGTCGGCACCCTCGACGTCGATCTTGTTGACCGCGACCACGATCGGCACCTCGGCCGCCTTGGCGTGGTTCAGCGCCTCGATCGTCTGGGGCATCACACCGTCGTTCGCCGCCACCACGAGGATCGCGATGTCGGTCGACTTCGCACCACGGGCACGCATGGCGGTGAACGCCTCGTGGCCCGGGGTGTCGATGAAGGTGATACGGCGGTCCTCGCCGTTGACCTCCGCGCCGACCTGGTAGGCGCCGATGTGCTGCGTGATACCACCGGCTTCGCCCGCGACGACGTTCGTCTTGCGGATCGCGTCCAGCAGTCGGGTCTTACCGTGGTCGACGTGACCCATGACGGTCACGACCGGCGGACGGGAGACCAGGGCCTCTTCGCCGCCCTCGTCCTCGCCGAACTCGATGTCGAAGGACTCGAGCAGCTCGCGGTCCTCCTCCTCGGGGCTGACGATCTCCAGGACGAAGTTCATCTCGTCCGCGAGCAACCGCAGCGTCTCGTCGGGGACGGACTGCGTCGCCGTGACCATCTCGCCGAGGTTCATCATCACGCCGACGAGCGACGCCGGGTTCGCGTTGATCTTCTCCGCGAAGTCCGTGAGGGAAGCACCGCGGGACAGCCGCACAGCCTGCCCGTTGCCGCGGGGCAGCATGACGCCGCCCACCGACGGGGCCTGCATGGACTCGTACTCCTGGCGCCTCTGCCGCTTCGACTTACGGCCACGACGCGCCGGACCGCCGGGACGGCCGAACGCACCCTGTGTGCCACCGCGGCCACCGGGGCCACCGGGACGGCCACCGAAGCCGGGACGACCGCCGAAGCCGCCGCCGCCACCGGGACGACCGGCACCGCCGCCGCCACCGGGACCGGCCGGACGACCGGCGAAGCCGCCGCCACCGCCGCCACCGGGACGACCGGCGAAGCCGCCGCCGCCACCGGGACGACCGCCGCCACCGGCGCCGCCGGGACGACCGGCACCGCCGCCGCCACCGGGACCACGGCCACCGCCGGGGCCACCGCCGGGACGCGGGCCCGCAGCGGGACGCTGCGGCATCATGCCCGGGTTCGGACGGTTACCTGCGGGACCGCCGCCGGGACGCGGAGCCTGCGGGCGGGGCATGCCGCCCGGAGTGGGACGGGCACCGCCCTGACCCTGACCGCCCTGGGGGCGCGGGGCGCCGCCGGGGCCACTGCCCTGGGGACGCGGGGCGCCGGGGCGCTCCGAGCCGCCACCGGGGCGCGGGGCGCCGCCGGGACGGGGCGCGCCGGGGCGCGCCATTCCCGTGGAGCCGCCGGAGGTGAAGGGGTTGTTGCCCGGACGGGGACCGGCCGGACGGGCGCCGCCGGGGCGCGGGGCGCCCTGGCCCGCGGGACGTGCGGGGCGGTCGCCGCCACGCTCGCCGTCACGCTGACCACCGTCGCGCTGGCCACCGTCACGGCCGCCGTCGCGCTGGCCACCGTCGCGCTGCCCGGCGGCCGGAGCCGGACGGGCGGGAGCGGGACGGGGCCCCGGGGTGGCACCCGCGGGACGCGGGGCCTGGGGCTGCTGCGGGGCAGCCGGCTGAGCCGGAGCCGGAGCCGAGAACTCGGCGGCCGGGACCGGGGTCACCGGGGCCGCCTTCGGCGCGGGCTTCGGGCCCGGACGGGGGCCCGCCGACGGCTCGGAAGGCGCCGCCGGGGTGCTGCTCGGGGCCTCGGCCGCGGCCGGCTTGGGGGCCGGTGCGCCGGGCTTGGGGGCAGCGGGACGCGCCGCAGCGGCCGGGGAGGGCGCTGCGGGCTTTGCGGGTGCCGCCTTGCGGGGCGCACCAGGCTTGGCAGCGGACTTGCCGGCGTTGCCGCCGGGCCCCTGCAGTGCGTCGGTCAACTTACGTACAACCGGCGCCTCGATCGTCGAGGACGCCGAACGGACGAATTCACCGAGTTCTTGGAGCTTGGCCATGACGACCTTGCTCTCGACGCCGAACTCCTTGGCGAGTTCGTATACCCGGACCTTAGCCACTTCGCTCCTTTTAGGTCCGGGTTACCGCCGGACCGTCGCTACTTCATGGGCGTACTCATCGCGTACTCATCGAGTGCTCATCGCAATCTCGACCTACTTCCAACTCGCGAGGTACCTGACCGCACGGGGACCCGTGCCGTTCACTTTTCTTACGGTGTCACCCGCTCGACGAACCGCGTCAGTGCCGCGGTGTCGAACGGCCCCCTGGCCTTGAAGGCCCGGGGGAAGGCCCGGCGGCGAACCGCCAGGTCGAGACAGACAGAGACCGGGTGCACGTAAGCACCCCGGCCGGGCAGCGTACCGCGTGGATCAGGGGCGCATGCGCCCTCGTCCACCACGATGCGCAGTAGCTCGCTCTTGGCCGCTCGCTCCCGGCATCCCACACAGGTTCGCTCGGGGCAAGCGCGGGCTTGCGTCCGGCCAGACACGTTTAAGTCTACCTCCCCGTACCGACCTCACCCCTTTGGGGCAAAAATCGAACGGATGTTGTCGTGATCTCAGCGTCGTACCGCCCAGATCTATTCCCTGGACCGGCTCCGGGTCAACGCCTTTCCGAGCGCTCCCGGGCCCGCTCGGCCCGCTCGCGGTCGGCGCTCTCGCGCTCCTCGTCCGTCTCGGTGTCGGGGCGGATGTCGATGCGCCAGCCGGTGAGACGGGCGGCGAGGCGGGCGTTCTGGCCCTCCTTGCCGATCGCCAGCGACAGCTGGTAGTCCGGCACGGTGACACGGGCGGAGCGGGCGCCGAGGTCGACGACCTCGACCTCGCTCACCCGGGCGGGCGAGAGGGCGTTGGCGACCATCTCGGCCGGGTCGTCGGACCAGTCCACGATGTCGATCTTCTCGCCGTGCAGCTCGGCCATGACATTGCGCACACGGCTGCCCATCGGGCCGATGCAGGCGCCCTTGGGGTTCAGGCCGGCGCGGGTGGAACGCACGGCGATCTTGGTCCGGTGACCGGCCTCGCGCGCGATGGCCTCGATGACCACCGAGCCGTCGGCGATCTCCGGGACCTCCAGCGCGAAAAGCTTCTTCACCAGGTTGGGGTGGGTGCGCGAGAGCGTCACCGACGGACCGCGCACGCCCTTCGCGACCCGTACGACATACGTACGAAGGCGCAGACCGTGCACGTACTCCTCGCCCGGGACCTGCTCCTGCACCGGCAGCATGGCTTCCATCTTGCCGATGTCGACCAGGACGTTCTTGGGGTCCTTGCCCTGCTGGACGACGCCCGTGACGACATCGCCCTCGTGGCCCGCGTACTCCCCGAAGGTGCGGTCGTCCTCGGCGTCGCGCAGCCGCTGCAGGATGACCTGCTTGGCGGTGGTCGCGGCGATCCGGCCGAATCCGGACGGGGTGTCGTCGAACTCCTCGGGCTCCTGGCCCTCTTCGAGGTCGGCCGGGTCCTCCTTGGCCCACACCGTGACGTGGCCGTTCTCGTCGAGCTTCACGCGCGCCCGGCGGTGGCTGCCGTCGGTGCGGTGGTACGCGATGAGGAGGGCCGACTCGATCGCCCCGACGAGCACGTCGAAGGGGATCTCCTTGTCCTGCGCCAAGCCCTTCAGAAGCTTCACATCGATGTCCACGGCTACGCCTCCTCTTCCTTCTTGTCCTTGCGGTTGAATTCGATCTCCACGCGCGCCTTGGCGATCTCGTCGAAGGCGAGGCGGCGGGCCGTGGGCTTGCGGCCCTTGACGCCGGGCACTTCGAGGTCGAGCCCGTCCTCGTCGACGGTGAGGATGCGGGCGACCAGTTCACCGGATCCGTCGCCGGCCAGGTGGAACCTGGCCAGCCGGCCGATGGCGCGTACGTAGTGGCGGTGCTCGGTCAGCGGGCGGTCCGCGCCGGGGGAGCTGACTTCGAGGACGTACTCGCCCTCGCCCATCGCGTCGGTCTCGTCCAGCTTCTCGGAGATCGCGCGGCTCAGCTCCGCGCAGGCGTCCAGCTCCACGCCCTCCTCGGAGTCCACGATGATCCGCAGCACTCCTCGGCGGCCGGCCCGGGACACCTCGATCTCCTCAAGGTCCAGCTGCTGGGCGCTGACGAGCGGTTCCAGCAACCCGCGCAGCCTCTCGCTCTGGGTGGTGCTCATCCGGGTGACTCCTCGGCCGCGTGTGCTGTTGTGGGGATCGTCGTGCGTCAGGTCAAAGGGTATCCGGTCGCCAGGGGTGTTGCCGTCCGCCTGCCGCTCGGCCGCGGGTACGCTCGCCTGCGGTGATCACAACAGGACAGATCCTGTCAGGACCGGTCCAGGCCCGAAGGAGAAACGTGCGGCGCACGGGGACGACGCGCAGGGGGGCGCTCACCGCGACGGGAGCCCTCGCCCTGGGTGCGGTGCTGGCCGGCTGCGGTGGTGGCGACGAGGCGGGGAGCGGGAAGCCGGCGGGCTCCGGCGCGCGGGCGGCCGCCGCCGAGGCCGAGAAGACCCTGCGCGAGAAGGCGGTGCGCGACGGCGCCCTGCTGCTCGCCCGGTACGACCTGGTGGCCGGGGCCCATCCGGCGACGGCCACCGGCCTGGCGCCCCTGCGGGCGGCCGTGGCGGAGCACGGGAAGGCACTGGCGCCGCCGCACGCGAAGGGCGCACCGAGAGCCGACGCTCCGCCGGCCGCCCCCGGTCCGGTCTCCGCCGATCCGAAGGCCGCGGTGCGGGAGCTGGCCGCCGCCGAGCGCCGCCGGGCCGACGCGTACGCCGAGGCCCTGCTGAGCGCCGGGCCGGAGCTGGCCCGGCTGCTGGCCTCGGTGGCGGCGGCCGCGGCCGCGCACGCGTATCTGCTGACCGAACTGGCCGAGGAGACAGCCGCATGAGCACCCGTTCCGTCCGGCCGTCCGAGGAGGACGCCGGCTCCCCCGAGCTGACCGCCGTCCAGGCGGCCCTGGCCGCCGAGCACGCCGCGGTGTACGGCTACGGGGTGCTGGGCGGCCGCCTCGACGGGAAGCGGCGCACCGAGGCCCGCGCCGCGTACGACGGACACCGGGCCCGCCGGGACGCGCTGACGCGCACCGTCCGGGACCTGGGCGGGCGGCCGGTGGCCTCGGACGCCGCGTACGCTCTGCCGTTCGCGGTCGCGGACTCCCCGTCGGCGGTACGGCTGGCCGCCGTCCTCGAGGACCGGATCGCGGGCGCCTGCGCCGATCTCGTACGGGCCACCGAGGGCCCGCGCCGCGAGGAGGCCGCGGTCGCGCTGCGCGAGGCCGCGGTGCGGTCGGCCCGCTGGCGGGGCGGCAACGTAGCCTTTCCGGGGCTCGCGGAGCGGGCCGCCGGTGCGGATCCGGCCGCGACGGGCCCGGTGGAGGCCGCCGGCGCGGACGGCGCGCGCTGATTCGTAGGACCGGAAAGGGAACACACGACGTATGGGTTTCGAACCGCCGCCGCGCCTGGTGCGCGCGCTCGGTGAGATGTACGGGGACGCCGCCGCGGCCGACTGGCTGGACGGGCTTCCCGCACTGACCGAGCAGGCGCTCACCGCCGGGGACGACCTCACCGTGGAGCGGGTGGCCGCCCCCGGCGGGCGCAGCTCCCTGGTGGTTCTGGTGCGGCGGGCCGACGGGACCCCGGCCGCGCTGAAGATCGCCCCGCCGGTCGCCCGGCCGGAGCTGGAGCGGGCGGCGCTGGAGCACTGGAACGGCTGGGGCGCGGTGCAGCCGCTGGACGCCCCGGGGCTCGACGCGTCCGGTGCGCTGCTGCTGGAGCGGCTGCACCACGAGGTGTCGCTGCGTTCGCTGCCGGAGGCGAAGGCCCTGCTGGAGGCGGCGGGCACGCTGCGCCGGCTGTGGGTGGAGCCGCCGGCCGGGCACGCCTTCGAGAGCGTGGCCGATCGGACCGGACGGCAGAGCGCCGGGATGCGGGCGGCCGCCGAGGCCGACCCGGAGCTGGCGCCGCTGGTGGACGCGGCGCTCGCGGCACGGGCGGAGCTGGTCGAGGCAGCGCCCGAACTCCTGCTGCTGCACGGCAACTTCCGGCAGAGCAAGGTGCTGTCCGGCGAGCGGGCGCCGTGGCTGACGGTGGGTCCGGAGCCGCTGGTGGGCGAGCGCGCCTACGACCTGGCGCGGCTGGTGCGGGACCGCGTGGAGGATCTGATCGCCTCGCCCGGCGGCCCGGTGACGGCCCGGCGGCGGGTCAGGAAGCTGGCGGAGTCGCTGGAGGTGGAACAGGCACGGCTGCACGGCTGGACGCTGTTCCGGGCGGTGGAGTCGGGCACCCGCGCGCTGGCCGAGGGACGGCGGCAGCTGGGCGAGGTCACCCTGGAGTTCGCGGGCTGGCTGTAGCCCTTCCCGTACACCGAAGGCCCCCGCGCGATCCTGCGCGGGGGCCTTCTCGGCAGCTGGTCAGGCCAGGTCGGCGGTCAGGCGGGCGATCGCCTCGTCGACGGTCAGCTCCTCGCGCTCGCCGGTGCGGCGGTCCTTCAGCTCCAGGACGCCGTCGGCGGAGCGGCGGCCCGCGACCAGGATCTTCGGCACGCCGATCAGCTCGGAGTCGGTGAACTTCACGCCGGGCGAGACGCCGGGGCGGTCGTCGACCAGGACCCGCAGGCCCGCCGCGTTGAGCTTCTCCGAGACGTCGAGGGCCAGCTCCGTCTGGAGGGCCTTGCCGGCGGCGACGACGTGGACGTCGGCCGGGGCGATCTCGCGGGGCCAGCACAGCCCCTTGTCGTCGGCGGTCTGCTCGGTGAGGGCGGCCACGGCGCGCGAGACGCCGATGCCGTACGAGCCCATCGTGACCCGGACGGGCTTGCCCTGCTGGCCGAGCACGTCGAGCTGGAAGGTGTCGGCGTACTTGCGGCCCAGCTGGAAGATGTGACCGATCTCGATGGCGCGGTCCAGGGTGAGGCCGGTGCCGCAGGCGGGGCAGGGGTCGCCCTCCTCGACGACGACGACGTCGACGTAACGGTCGACCTCGAAGTCGCGGCCCGCGACGACGCTCGCAGCGTGCCTGCCCTCCTTGTTGGCGCCGGTGATCCAGGCGGTGCCGGGGGCGACGCGGGGGTCGGCGAGGTAGCGGACCTTCTCCAGGCCCTGGGGGCCGACGTAGCCGCGTACGAGGTCGTCGCGGCCGACGAAGTCCTCGGCGGTGACCAGCTCGACGACGGCGGGGGCGAGGTGCTCGCCGAGCTTGCCGAGGTCGACCTCGCGGTGGCCGGGGACGCCGACGGCGACGATCTCGCCGTCCACCTTGACCAGCAGGTTCTTCAGGGTGGCGGAGGCGGGGACGCCCAGGTGCGCGGCGAGCGTCTCGATGGTCGGGGTGTCGGGGGTGTCCAGCTCCTCGACCGCGCCGTGCGCCGAGCCGTCGACCGGGGCGAGCGCGAAGGTCACGGCCTCGGTGTTGGCGGCGTAGTCGCAGTTCGGGCAGTCGGCGAAGGTGTCCTCGCCGGCGGCGGCGGGGGCGAGGAACTCCTCGGACGCGGAGCCGCCCATCGCGCCGGAGACGGCGGAGACGATGCGGTGGTCCAGGCCGAGGCGCTCGAAGATCTTGATGTACGCGGCCCGGTGCAGGGCGTAGGAGTGCGCGAGGCCCTCGTCGGTGGTGTCGAAGGAGTACGAGTCCTTCATCTGGAACTCGCGGCCGCGGAGCACGCCGGAGCGGGGGCGGGCCTCGTCGCGGTACTTCGTCTGGATCTGGTAGAGCATCACCGGCAGGTCCTTGTAGGACGTGCACTGGTCCTTGACGGTCTGGGTGAAGATCTCCTCGTGGGTCGGGCCGAGGAGGTAGTCGCCGCCCTTGCGGTCCTTGAGGCGGAAGAGCAGGTCGCCGTACTCCTCCCAGCGGCCGGACGCCTCGTAGGGCTCCTTGGGCAGCAGGGCGGGCAGCAGGACTTCCTGGGCGCCGATGGCGTCCATCTCCTCGCGGACCACGTTCGAGATGTTGTCCAGGACCTTCTTGCCGAGCGGCAGCCAGGACCAGATGCCGGCCGCGTTGCGGCGGACGTAACCGGCGCGGACCAGCAGCTTGTGGCTGAGCGTCTCGGCGTCCGCCGGGTCGTCGCGCAGTGTCTTGATCATCAATCGGGACATGCGCTGGACCTGGGCCATGGTGAACTCCTGCTCGCAAGGGTGGTGGGCCCGAGGTTAGCCGGGCGGTGCGGGCAGGCGGAAATCCGTTCAGTTCCCGGGCCCCTCAGCGCAGCAGCGGCAGGGGCGCGCCCATGACCGCGTACGGCTGCGGGGCGCTCGGGAACACGACCTGGCGGGCCAGGTCGCGGTAGCCCAGCGAGCGGTACAGGGTGCGGGCCGGGCTGTCCTTGTCGATCGCCGAGAGGATCGACCGGGGGTGGTCGACGGCGTCGGTGATGGCGGTGATCAGGGTGCGGCCGATGCCGCGCCGCTGGTGGTCGGGGTGGACGTGGAGTTCGGTGATGACGAAGGAGTCGTCGAGCCAGCCGTCGGTGCCGGTGACCCGCAGATAGGGCTCGACGACGGTGGACCACCACTGGGCGCGGTCGTTGGGCAGCCCGTAGACGAAGCCGACGAGCCGCCCGTCGGGGGCGAGGGCGCCGAGTGCGCGGGCCTGGGGGTGTTCCAGGTGCCTGAGGACGATGTGGCGGCGTACGTCGATCTCGTCCTGGCTCAGTCCGAAGGCCGCCGCCTGGACGTGCAGGGCTTCGTCGACGCGGGCGGCCAGGTCGACGGGGCCGATCTCGGTGCCGGGTGCTGCGGAGCCTTCTCCGGGGACTGCTGCCATGCGGGAACCCTACTGGCCGGGGCGGGCGGTCAGAACCGGTGGAATCCGGGCGCGTACCCGCGGGAGAGGTTCAGAACAGGACGCTCATGAACGCGCCGACCTCGCGGAAGCCGACGCGGTGGTAGGCCTTGCGGGCGGGGGTGTTGTAGTCGTTCACGTAGAGGCTGACGACGGGGGCGACGTCGGCCAGGGCGTAGCGCAGGACGGCGGCCATGCCCGTTTCGGAGAGGCCCTTGCCGCGGTGTTCGGGGGCGACCCAGACGCCCTGGATCTGGCAGGCCTGGGGGGTGGCCGCGCCGATCTCCGCCTTGAAGACGACCTTGCCGTCGTCGATACGGGCGAAGGAGCGGCCGGTGCCGATGAGTTCGGCGACGCGGGCCTGGTAGAGGAGTCCGCCGTCGCCGGCGAGCGGGGAGATGCCGACCTCCTCGGTGAACATCGCCACGCAGGCCGGCATCAGGATCTCGGTCTCGTCCTTGCGGATGCGGCGGACGAGCGGGTCGGGCGTGACGTCGGCGGAGAGGCTCTCGGTGACCATGAGGGGCTGGTTGCCGCGGACCTCGCGGGCGGGTCCCCAGCTGGGTTCGAGGAGCCGCCACAGCTGGGTGGTGGGTTCGGCGGGGCCGACGATGGAGGAGCAGCGGCGGCCGGCCCGGCGGGCCCGGTCGGCGAAGGCGCGGACGGCCTCGGGTCCGGCGCAGATGGGGACGAGGTTGGCGCCGGAGTAGCACAGGGAGCGGAGCATGCCGTCGGCGTACCAGCCCCACATCTCGCCGCCGAGACGCCAGGGGTCGAGTCCCGCGACCTGCACGCGGGAGGTCACAAAGGCGTTGACCACGGGCTCGCTCTCCAGAAGGGCGAGCGCGGCACCGAGGTCGCTGGGTTCGAGGACCCGGGTGGTGGTCTGCGTCAACACGAGGGGGCCTCACCATGCGGTCTGCTGATTTCCGCACTGTAACCGACAAGGCCCTCGAACGCCGCTCGGGCCCGGGAGCCGGCTTCCGGATACGCCGCCGCCCCGCCCGGCACGGGGCCCGGCGGGGCGGCGGCGGATCGAAAAGCGCGGGTCAGCTGATGGAGACCTCGGGCTCGCCGGACGCGATGCCGTCCTTCTCCATCTGTTCGGCGATCTTCATGGCCTCTTCGATGAGGGTCTCGACGATCTTCGACTCGGGGACGGTCTTGATGACCTCGCCCTTCACGAAGATCTGGCCCTTGCCGTTGCCGGAGGCGACGCCGAGGTCGGCCTCGCGGGCCTCGCCGGGGCCGTTGACGACGCAGCCCATGACCGCGACGCGGAGCGGGACCTCCATGCCCTCCAGGCCGGCGCTGACCTGGTCGGCGAGCTTGTAGACGTCGACCTGGGCGCGGCCGCAGGACGGGCAGGAGACGATCTCCAGGCGGCGCTGCTTGAGGTTGAGCGCCTCCAGGATCTGCAGGCCCACCTTGACCTCCTCGGCCGGCGGGGCCGAGAGGGAGACGCGGATGGTGTCGCCGATGCCCTCGGAGAGCAGGGCGCCGAACGCGACGGCCGACTTGATGGTGCCCTGGAACGCCGGTCCGGCCTCGGTGACGCCGAGGTGCAGCGGGTAGTCGCTCTGGGCGGCGAGCTGGCGGTAGGCGTTGACCATGACGACCGGGTCGTTGTGCTTGACCGAGATCTTGATGTCGCCGAAGCCGTGCTCCTCGAAGAGGGACGCCTCCCAGAGGGCCGACTCGACGAGGGCCTCCGGGGTGGCCTTGCCGTACTTCTTCAGGAGCCGCGCGTCCAGGGAGCCGGCGTTGACGCCGATCCGGATCGGGGTGCGGGTCTCGGAGGCGGCCTTCGCGATCTCCTTGACCTTGTCGTCGAACTGCTTGATGTTGCCCGGGTTCACCCGGACCGCCGCGCAGCCCGCGTCGATCGCGGCGAAGACGTACTTCGGCTGGAAGTGGATGTCGGCGATCACCGGGATCTGCGACTTCCGGGCGATCGTGGCGAGCGCGTCGGCGTCGTCCTGGGTCGGGCACGCGACCCGGACGATCTGGCAGCCGGACGCCGTCAGCTCGGCGATCTGCTGGAGCGTGGCACCGATGTCCGACGTACGCGTCGTCGTCATCGACTGCACGGAAACGGGCGCGTCGCCGCCGACCGCGACCGTGCCGACCTGGATCTGTCGGCTGACCCTTCGGTCGGCGAGCTTGGTCGGAACGGCCGGCATTCCGAGAGAAATCGCAGTCATGCGCTGTGCATCCCCAAGGTGTGGATCAAGGTCCCGAGATCGGCGGGCTCCGGCCTTCGAGGTTACGGCACCGGAACCGGGACGGACGCACCGTGTCGACAAGTCCACCCGTTGGTGAGCGGCCGGACACAACGCGTGTGCCCGGCCGCTACCTGAGTGACGGAAGTGGCAGAAGGGACGGTCAGGAGATCTTGACGGGGTTGACGATGTCGGCCACCAGGACCAGCAGCGTGAAGCAGATGAAGAGCCCGGCGACCACATAGGCGACCGGCATCAGCCGGGCCACGTCGAACGGCCCCGGGTCCGGGCGCCGGAAGACCTTGGCCAGATTGCGCCGCAGGGATTCCCAGAGCGCGCCCGCGATGTGCCCGCCGTCCAGGGGGAGCAGCGGCAGCATGTTGAACAGGAACAGCGAGAGGTTGAAGCCCGCGAGCAGGAACAGCATCATCGCGACCTGGTTCTGCGCCGGGATGTCGAGGTTCATCACCTCGCCGCCGATCCGGGCCGCGCCGACCACGCCGACCGGCGAGTCGTCGGCGCGTTCGCCGTCGCTGAAGGCGGCGTCCCAGAGGGCCGGGATCTTGGACGGCAGGGCGATGATCGAGTCGACGCCGTTCTCGATCATGTCGCCCATGCGGACGAAGGAGTCGCCGAAGGAGAGCGGCACGATCTCGGTCTGCGCGGCGAAGCCCAGGTAGCCCGCCTTGATGAACTCGTTCGGGACGATGTCGCCGTTGCCGTCCTTCTTCGCGACGGCGTTCTCGCGCAGGACGGCGTCGAGGGTCACTTCCTTGCCGTCGCGTTCGACGACGAGGGTGGCGGGGCCGATGGTCTCGCGGATGCGCTCGGAGAGCGTCGCCCAGTCGTCGACCTCTCTGCCGTCGAAGGCGACGATCCTGTCGCCCTCCTGGAGGCCGGCGGCCTTGGCGGGCGAGACCGGGTCGCTGTCCTTGCAGGTCTCGCGCTTGTCGCTCTGCGAGATCACGCACTGCTGGACGCCGGCGACCTCGGTGGTCTGGGTCTGGAAGCCGAAGGTCATCGCGACGCCCATGAAGATGGCGACCGCGAGGACCAGGTTCATGAAGGGCCCGGCGAACATCACGATGACGCGCTTCCACGGCTTGCGCGTGTAGAAGAGCCGCTTCTCGTCGCCCGGCTCCAGCTCCTCGAAGGCGGCGGAGCGGGCGTCCTCGATCATGCCGCGCCACGGTGAGGTGGAGCGGGCTTCGAGCCGGCCGTCGGGTCCGGGCGGGAACATCCCGATCATCCGGATGTAGCCGCCGGCCGGGATGGCCTTGATGCCGTACTCCGTGTCGCCCTTCTTCCTCGACCAGAGCGTCGGGCCGAAGCCGACCATGTACTGCGGCACCCGGATGCCGAACATCTTGGCCGTGGAGAGGTGGCCCAACTCGTGCCAGGCGATGGAGAAGAGCAGGCCCACGACGAAGACGGCGATCCCCAGGACCGTGAGCAGGATCGAGGTCAGACTCATGCGCGCGCCTCCGCTGTCGCTTTCGCCGAGAGTTCCCGGGCCCGTGCGCGGGCCCACGTTTCCGCTTCGAGGACGTCCGCGACGCTGAGCGAGGTTCCCGGGGCGGGGGTGCCGTGTTCGGACACCACAGCCGTGACCGTATCCATGATTCCGTTGAAGGGCAGCTGTCCGGCGAGGAACGCGTCGACGCATTCCTCGTTCGCCGCGTTGAACACGGCCGGTGCGGTGCCGCCGAGGCCGCCGACGTGCCGGGCGAGCCCGACCGACGGGAAGGCGTCGGTGTCGAGCGGGAAGAACTCCCAGGTGGAGGCCTTGGTCCAGTCGAAGGCGGGGGCGGCGTCCGGGACGCGCTCGGGCCAGCCGAGGCCGATGGCGATGGGGCCGCCCATGTCCGGCGGGGTGGCCTGGGCGAGTGTGGAGCCGTCGCTGAACTCGACCATGGAGTGCACGTAGGACTGCGGGTGGACCACGACTTCGATCCGGTCGAACGGAAGGTCGTAGAGCAGGTGCGCCTCGATGACCTCCAGGCCCTTGTTGACCAGGGTCGCGGAGTTGATGGTGATGACCGGGCCCATCGCCCAGGTCGGGTGGGTGAGCGCCTGTTCCCGGGTGACGTCGGCCAGATCCGCGCGGGTACGGCCCCGGAAGGGTCCGCCGGAGGCGGTGACGACGAGCTTGCGGACGTCGGCGCGGGTGCCCGCGGCCAGCGCCTGGAAGAGCGCGGCGTGCTCGGAGTCGACCGGGATGATCTGGCCGGGGGCGGCGAGCGCCTTCACCAGCGGGCCGCCGACGATCAGCGACTCCTTGTTGGCGAGGGCGAGCGTGCGGCCCGCCCTCAGCGCGGCGAGGGTCGGGGTGAGCCCGATGGATCCGGTGATGCCGTTGAGCACGGTGTGGCAGGCGCTCGCGGCGAGGGTGGCGGCCGCGTCGGGTCCGGCCAGGAGCTCGGGGAGCGGCTCGCCGGCCCCGTACTGTTCCCGCAGCGCCTCGCGCAGGGCGGGGACCGCGTCCTCGGCGGCGACGGCCACCGTGTGCACACGCAGTCGGCGGGCCTGCTCGGCCAGCAGGGCGACCCGGCCGCCGGCGGCCGAGAGCGCCGTGACCCGGAAGCGGTCGGGGTTGCGCAGGACCAGGTCGATGGCCTGGGTGCCGATGGACCCGGTGGAGCCGAGGATCACGAGATCCCGGCGGCCGTCCGCTGCGTCGAAGACGAGATGCGGATCGGCGAGGGGGGCGGGGCTGTCGCTCATGGCCCCCATTGTTGCCGCTCCGGCTGTGCGTGGGGACAGCGCGTCCCGGTGGGCCCTGGATTCACGGTGGGGCGGGGCCGGATTCACGGCGGGGCGGGGCCGGATTCACGGCGGGGCGGGGCCGGATTCGCCTGCGGCGCGGAGCCCCGACTCATGGCGGGGCGGGCCCCGGCCTCCCCGCTGCGCGGAGCGCCGTCCGCCTCGGTGCCGTGGTGGACGCGCCCCGGTTGCCGGCTGTTTCCGGCTCCTCAGCGCACCGGGCGGTGCTGGTTCTCCTGGACGGAGGGTCCCGGTGTGGCGTCCGCGATCCAGGGGCCTTCGCCGCTGGGGTCGATGACGCCCTCCTCCAGCCAGGTGTACATCCCCGACAGGACGCCGTCGACGACGCGCCGGTCGAGATCGTCGGTGTTGGACCACAGGCGGGTGAACAGCTCCTCGACCCGGATACGGGACTGGCGGCAGAAGGCGTCGGCGAGCTGGTAGGCCTCGCGGCCGTGCTCACCCGTCCCGCGCAGGTGCTCGGCGCGGACGCAGGCGGCGCTCATCGCGAAGAGTTCCGCGCCGATGTCGACGATCCGGCCGAGGAAGCCCTGCTTGGTCTCCATCCGGCCCTGCCAGCGGGACATGGCGTAGAACGTGGACCGGGCGAGCTTGCGGGACGACCGCTCGACGTACCGGAGATGGCCGGAGAGGTCGCGGTGGCCGGTGGGGTTGAACTCGGCGTACGTACGCGGAAGTTGTCCGGCGCCGGTGACCAGCTGGGGCAGCCAGCGGGCGTAGAACGCGGCGGCGTTCGCGCCCGCCCGCGCCTTGGCGGAGAGCGGCTTTCCGGGATCGATGATGTCGCCCGCGACCTTCAGGTGGGCGTCGACGGCCTCACGGGCGATCAGCAGGTGCATGATCTCGGTGGAGCCCTCGAAGATCCGGTTGATCCGCATGTCCCGGAGCATCTGCTCGGCGGGCACGGCGCGTTCGCCCCGGGCGGCCAGCGACTCGGCGGTCTCGAAGCCGCGGCCGCCGCGGATCTGGACCAGTTCGTCGGCGATCAGCCAGCCCATCTCGGAGCCGTACAGCTTGGCGAGGGCGGCCTCGATACGGATGTCGCTGCGGTCCTCGTCGGCCATCTGCGAGGAGAGGTCGAGGATGGCCTCCAGGGCGAAGGTGGTGGCCGCGATGAACGAGATCTTCGTGCCGACCGCCTCGTGCTTGGCGACGGGCCGGCCCCACTGCTCCCGGGCGGCGGACCATTCGCGGGCGATCTTCAGGGACCACTTGCCCACGCCCACGCACATCGCGGGCAACGAGAGGCGGCCGGTGTTGAGGGTGGTCAGGGCGATCTTCAGCCCGGAGCCCTCGGGCCCGATGCGGCAGGCTCCCGGGACCCGGACCCGGTGGAAGCGGGTGACGCCGTTCTCGATGCCGCGCAGGCCCATGAAGGCGTTGCGGTGCTCCACGGTGACGCCGGGGGCGTCGGCCTCGACGACGAACGCGGTGATGCCGCCGGGATGGCCCTCGGAGGCGGGGACCCGGGCCATGACGACCAGGAGGTCGGCGACGACACCGTTGGTGGTCCACAGTTTCACGCCGTCGAGGACGTAGTCCGGCCCGTCGGGCACCGCGGAGGTGGCGAGGCGGGCCGGGTCGGAGCCGACGTCCGGCTCGGTCAGCAGGAAGGCGGAGATGTCGGTGGTGGCCAGCCGGGGCAGGAAGACGTCCCTCTGCTCCTGGGTGCCGAAGATCTTCAGGGGCTGCGGTACGCCGATCGACTGATGCGCGGAGAGCAGCGCGCCGATCGCGGGGCTGGCTGAGCCGACCAGGGCGAGGGCCTTGTTGTAGTACACCTGGGTGAGGCCGAGCCCGCCGTACTTGGTCTCGATCTTCATCCCGAGGGCGCCGAGTTCCTTGAGTCCGGCGATCACCTCGTCCGGGATCCTCGCCTCGCGCTCGATCCGCGCGCAGTCGATGTGCGTCTCGCAGAACGCCCGCAGCCGCGCCAGGAACTCCTCGCCACGCCGCACGTCGTCGGGCGGCGGCAGGGGATGCGGGTGGATCAGGTCGAGCCGGAAGCGCCCCAGGAACAGCTCCTTGGCGAAGCTGGGCTTGCGCCAGTCCTGCTCCCGGGCGGCCTCGGCGACCCGTCGCGCTTCGCGTTCGGTGACCTTGGGGGCCTGGGGGACCTGGGGGGTGTTGTGTGGTGCGGACATGAGGGACCTCACCTCGCCGCTCGTCGCTGCTGCTACTGGGCTGCTGCTGGGCTGCTCTGGTCCGTATGTAACCCGTGTACCCGCTGATCGGCACCCGCACCAGCCCCCGCGCACGAGACGGGACGCCGGTTTCCCTCGGCCGGGGACTACGGGGCGTGCCGATGAGCAGCATTCCTGGCCAGGTGCATGTCAGAAGTGTCAGACTCCTGCGTATCCACGAAGGGCACGCCGTTCGATACCTGGGGGTATGGGGATGAACTGGTACAGACGTGCGGGAGTTGTGCTGGCCGCATCACTGTTGGGCGGACTGATGGCCTCGGGCACGGCCGGCGCCGCGACACCGAAGGACGTGTGCGGCTGGACGAGTACGCCCGTGGGGTGGATCGAGGTGAAGTACTGGGACAGTTCCCGGTGCGGCGCGACCGGCGGCGGCATGTACAACACGAAGCGGATCACGGACACCAGCGGCGTGGCCGCCGGCGGAACGGTGTCGGCGTGCACCTACAGCCCGGTGCCGTCCGGGTTCCACATCACCCGGTACTGGTCGATCTCCGACTGCAATCGGAGCCGCGCCACCAGCGATTACCACAACCGGGTCGGGCTGGTGAATCTCGCCGGTCTCCCGAAGGGCACCACCAAGACCATCTGCGGCCTGTTCGAGGTGCCGACCGGGTGGACCGTGTACAGCCGGTCCAAGTCCGTCGACTGCCAGCAGTACAAGTACGGATACCCCTCCAACGACAACACCATGACCATCCGCAAGTCCTGACCAGGTCCGTGCGGAGTGCGGCCGACGCCCCCGCCCGCGCTCGCTGTCCGGGCGGGGGCGCGGGCGGGGTCGTCCGGGGTGTTACAGGGCGAGGCCGGTGAGGACCAGGACGCGCTCGTAGGTGTAGTCGTCCATGGCGTAGCGCACGCCCTCGCGGCCGACGCCGGACTGCTTGGCACCGCCGTACGGCATCTGGTCGGCGCGGTACGAGGGGACGTCGCCGATGATCACGCCGCCGACCTCCAGGGCCCGGTGGGCGCGGAAGGCGGTCTGGAGGTCGTGGGTGAAGACGCCCGCCTGGAGCCCGTACTTGGAGGAGTTGACGGCGGCGAACGCCTCGGCCTCGCCGTCGACCTTCTGGAGCGACATGACCGGGCCGAAGACCTCTTCGCAGGAGAGCTTCACGTCGTCCGGGAGACCGGCGAGGACGGTCGGGGCGTAGGTGGCGCCGTCGCGCTTGCCGCCGGTGAGCAGCTCGGCGCCGCCCTGGACGGCCTCGTCGACCCAGGACTCGACGCGCTTCGCCGCGTCCTCGCTGACGAGCGGGCCGACGTCGGTGGCGGCGTCGGCCGGGTCACCGGTGACCAGTGCCTCGACGGCGGCGACGATCTTCGGGACGAGCCGGTCGTAGACCGAGGCGTCGGCGATGACGCGCTGCACCGAGATGCAGGACTGGCCGCCCTGGTAGTTGGAGAAGGTGGCGATCCGGGTGGCCGCCCAGTCGAGGTCCGCCTCCGAGGCGTAGTCGCCGAGGACGACCGCGGCGCCGTTGCCGCCGAGCTCCAGGGTGCAGTGCTTGCGGGGCACCGACTCCATGATCGCGTAGCCGACCGGGCCCGAGCCGGTGAAGGAGATGACCGGCAGCCGCTCGTCCTGGACCAGGGCGGGCATCTTGTCGTTCGGGACCGTCAGGACGGACCAGGAGCCGGCCGGGAGGTCGGTCTCGGCCAGCAGCTCGCCCAGGATGAGGGAGGAGATGGGGGTGGCGGGGGCGGGCTTGAGGATGATCGGGGCGCCGACGGCGATGGCCGGGGCGACCTTGTGGGCGCTGAGGTTCAGCGGGAAGTTGAAGGGCGCGATGCCGAGGACGGCCCCGCGCGGGAAGCGCCGGGTCAGCCCGAGGCGGCCGGTGCCGCCGAGGTCGGTGTCGAGCCGCTGGGCCTCGCCGCCGTTGAAGCGGCGGGCCTCCTCGGCGGCGAACCGGAACACGGACACGGCCCGGCCGACCTCGCCGCGGGCCCACTTGATCGGCTTGCCGTTCTCCGCCGAGATCAGCTGGGCGATCTCCTCGGTGCGCTCCGTCAGCCGCCGTACGACGTGGTCGAGCGCGGCCGCCCGTACGTGCGCCGGGGTGGCGGCGAACTCGTCACGGACGGCGTGCGCGGCGGCGACGGCCTCCTCGACCTGGGCGTCGGTCGGCACGCTCACGGTGCCGACGACGCGTCCGTCGTACGGGTTGGTGACGTCGAAGCTGTCGGCACCGGTGGCCTGGCGGCCGGCTACCCAGAAGGCGTGGGGCGAAGTCATGGAGGTTCCGGCCCTTCGGAGGTCGTGACGGGGGTGGTGGGCGCCAGAAGGCTCCCCTCTGTGGTCCCACGGTAGGGCGGGGAGGTGCTCAGGGCGTTTGTCCGGCGTGGAGCGGAGCGGGTGCCGGGTGCTCCGAATTGGCGGAGGAGAGGTCCGGGCCGCCCAGCACGGAGCCCGAGGACCACACCGAAGGTGATGAAGGAGCTGTGCACGGTGTTGACGAGCGGTCGGGCGTTGCCGGTCCGCTGCGCCCGTGCGACCAGGGCGGGGCTGGGCCCGTACGTGGACGGCACGGGGCACGGTGGGTTCCCCCTGGTGGCTCAGTCCTGGGCGGGCGTCGCCGCCTCGGTCGTCTTGAGGGCGAGCCACAGCTCCATGCGGACGTCCGGGTCGTCCAGCGAGCGGCCCAGGATCTCCTCCACCCGGCGCATCCGGTAGCGCAGGGTGTGCCGGTGCACGCCCAGGTCGGCGGCGGCCGCGTCCCACTGGCCGTGCCGGGAGAGCCAGGCGCGCAGGGAGGCCACGAGGTCGCCGCGGCCCTTGGCGTCGTGCTCGTACAGCGGGCGGAGCATGCCGTCGGCGAAGGCCCGTACCGCGTCGTCGGCGAGCAGCGGCAGCACCGAGCCGGCGGCCAGTTCCTCGTGCTCGACCAGCGCCCTGCCCCGGCGGCGGGCGACGGCCAGGGCCTGTTCGGCCTGCTTGTACGCGGCGGAGACGGCGATCGGGCCGGAGGGCGCGGAGAGCCCCACCACGACGTCGCTGTCCTCGGTGCCGCCCTCGCGCGGGGCACGGTCGTCCTGGGCCTCGGCGTAGGAGGCGCAGGCGGCGACGGCGGCTCCGCCGTCCGCGGCGAGCACGACGACGCGTTCGCCCTCGGGGACCAGGAGCAGCATCTCGCCGGTACGGGCGGCGGCGGCCTCCATCGTCTCGGTGAGCAGTTCGGGCCCGGCGGGCGCGGAGGCTTCGGCGATGAGCAGCCGGAACGGGGCGTCGAGCAGTCCGCCGTAGAGGTCTCCGGCGACGGCCCGCGCGTGGTCGGACTGCCCGGCGAGCAGCATGCGCAGGACGGCGGCGCCCAGGCGCTGTTCGGCGCCCTGGAGGGAGCGGGAGCGGGCGGTGGTCAGGGTGAGCAGGGCGACGGCGGAGTGCACGGCGTACCGCTCGGCGGTGCCCAGCGCGGCTCCGGTGCCGACGGCCAGCGCGCCGCGGGCCCGGCGGCCGGTGCCCAGCGACTGGAGCTCGACCCGGTCCTCGCTGTCGCCGACGACGACGCTGGCGGGGGCGGGGCGGTCCCGGAGGCGTTCGACGTCGGGGGTGAGGCGGGCGGCACGGCGGGCGGCCCAGTCGGGGGCGGCGGCGAGCACCGCGCCGGAGGTGTCGTACAGCGCGGCCCAGCCGTCGATGTGGGCGGCGAGCCGGGCGAGGAGATCGACGGGCCCGTCCCCGGCGAGCGCGGCCCGGGTCAGCTCGCGCTGGGCCTCGAAGCCGGCGGTGACCGCGCGGTACTGGTCGGCGGCGATGGCGGCGGAGACAGCCTTGCTGATGGCGAGGAACGGGGTGCGGCGAGGCACTTCGAGAAGCGGCAGCCCGGCCTCCTCGGCGGCGTCCACGAGGGCGGCCGGGATGTCCTCGTAGTTCACCCCGACGCCGAACCCCACCCCGGCGACCCCGGCTCCGGCCAGCCGTCGCACGTACCGCCGCATGGCCTCGGCGTTCTCGGCGTCGAGGTTGGTGGCGGTCACCAGGAGGAGTTCGCCGCCGTCCATGTACGGGACGGGGTCGGCGAGCTCGCTGGCGTGGGCCCAGCGCACGCGCGTGTCGAGCCGGTCCGCGCCCGCCCGCACGGTGAGCTTGAGCGCCGAGTGCTGGACGAGCGAGGCGAGCGTGGGGGGCATGGGCGCGGGAACCCTCAAGGTCGGGGACGAGGTCGCGGCGCCGTACGGGCGGCCGGATCGCCGGCCGGACCGATGGCACCGATTTCGCCGTCCCGTATGAACGGCTTCCTCCGATTCTGCCAGGGCGGCAGGGTGCCGGTAACCGCTCTCAGCCGCCCCTCGCCCTACTTACCGGTAGGCGTCTCGGCCGTTGGGTGTCTCAGCCGTCCAGGCGTCTCAGCCGTCCAGGTGGACGAGGAGGGGGGGTGCGTGTTCTCCCCCGACCGTGGCCAACCGGATGACCGCATGGCCCGCCGGAACCGCGTACGCCAGCTCCGAGGCCGACCAGCGCTCCCGCTCGACCTGCCGTACGGTCACCGCGTCCGTGGTCACGGCCTTGCCGGTGACGAGTTTGCGCAGGGCGTGCAGGGCCCGGGTGAACGGCTGGTCGGCGAAGACGGTGTGCTGGGCGACCTCGCGGGTCTCGACCCATTCCTTGCCCCAGGCCTCGGCGAAGCGTTTGCCGTCCCAGGTGGTGATGCCGGAGAAGGCCGCCGTGCAGCCGACCGCGCCGAGCAGCGGGGTGTGCAGGGCTTCGGGGACGTCGTCGACGGTACGCAGGGCGAGCACCGCCCCGGCGTTGACCGAGCGCAGCCGGCGGATACCGCGGACGGTCTCGGCGGTCACGGCGTGGGTGGCGTCGTCCAGGACGAGGCAGGCGAAGAGGGTGGTGTCGGTGCGGGCGGCGGTGATCGCGGTGAACTGGGCGAGGAGCAGCCGGGTGAGCAGCCGGGACGCCTCCGCGTGGCCGCGCTCCGGGAGGTCGACGCGGACCCGCAGCGGGTGCTGGCCGAGCGCGCGCAGCGAGAACGGGCGGGCGTCCGGGCCGGTGGCGAAGAACCCGGCGAACGCCGGCCGGTCCAGCAGGGCGACCCGGTCGGCGAGGGCCGGCGCGGGGTCTCCCGGTCCGCCCGCCTGCCGGGACCGCGCGTCCAGCTCGCGGAGCATCGCGTGGTGGCCGGCGGCTTCGAGACGGGCGCGGAGCCCGGCGAGTGCGGCCGGTGTGCCGTCGAGGAGCTCGCGCAGTTCCGGTACGGAGGGGAAGTGCCCGTGGGCGGCGTGGTACGGGCCGAGCAGCTGGGCCAGGACGGTGGCGGCGCGGCGGCTGTCGAGGCTGCCGACATCGCCGACGAGCCCTTCGGCGAGGACGGCTGCCGCCTCGTCGGGGTCGGTGGTGCCGCCGTACAGGTCGATGTCGTGGGCGGAGCCGGGGTGACCGACGCGGACGACGACGTCGAAGGCCTCGTCCGGACCGAGCGGCGCACCGGCCCCGCCGACGGCGAGGACCGCGGCCTGTCCGGCCAGTGCGCGCAGCGCGAGCGCCTCGACGACCGGCCGGACCAGCCGGGCGGACTTCCCCGCGCCGGGCGGGCCGACCGCGAGCAGGGAGGTGCCGAGGAGCGCGGGGTCCAGGGCGAGGCCCGTGCCCCGGCGGACGTAGGGGTTGTGCGGGTCGGTCGCGCACCGGCCGATCCTGACCTGGCCGGTGAGCACGTCGTGGCGGGCGGTGCGCCGGGGCAGGTCGCGGTGGCCGGAGGGGTGCAGGGCGGCGGCGCCCCCGGTCCGCAGCACGGCCTCCGCGAGGGGGGCGAGCCGGTCGGGCCGCCGGGTGGCGAGCGTCCACGCGTGCCGCAGCCGGGCCACGTCCACGTCGTTCATCCGGCCGGTGCGGACCTCGGCGGTGAGGGTGTCCGCGGCATCGGTCCAGCCCGCGGCGCGCAGTTCGGGCCACTGGTCGGCGGAGGTCGTGGTGGCGGGGGCCGCGTCGCCGTCCGGCGCCGGGGTGCCGCTCCCCCGGCGGGCGGCGAGCAGTTCGCGCCAGCGGCCGAGCCGGGCGAACGGCCAGAGGACGGCGGCGGCGATCAGCGCGTAGATCACGTTGACGACGGTCTGGCTCTGGTAGATCTCGCCGCCCGCGACGGAGGCGACCAGGACCAGGACCGGGCGGACGACCGGAAGCGCCTCCTTCCAGACGAGCAGCTGGGTCAGGCCCGCCGCGGCGGCTGCGGCGAGGGCGAGGAAGGGCTGCCCCCGGTCCGCGACATGGCGGCGGAAGAGCTCGGAGAAGTTGCCGATCCGGCCGCAGCCGTAGGCCAGCAGCCCGAACAGCATCGCCTCGTACACCGTGAGGGCGTCGCTGCCCTCGATGGTGCGGGGGCCGCCGGACGTTCCCGGGTTCCACCACTCGCCCGGGGTGAAGAGTTTCAGCGGGACGAGGCGGTAGGGGAGGTAGCCGTTGCGCCACAGGGACCACAGCAGGAGCGCGGAGAGCAGCGAGATCACCGCGCCGACCAGCAGCGACCGGTCGGACACGCGCTCGGACGCCTCGGGCGGTGGCGGGGTGTATCCGAACCGCCAGACGCCTGGCTCCTGGGGCGGCCGGGGTGTGCGCAGCCAGGCGTCGACCGGGGCCCCCGGGGGCGGCTGCTCGACCGGCGGGGACGAAGCGGGCC
This sequence comes from Streptomyces sp. NPDC048142, assembly GCF_043202835.1. Taxonomy (NCBI): domain Bacteria; kingdom Bacillati; phylum Actinomycetota; class Actinomycetes; order Kitasatosporales; family Streptomycetaceae; genus Streptomyces; species Streptomyces sp. NPDC048142. The sequence goes on along the minus strand of NZ_JBIDBC010000001.1, from coordinate 453,673 downwards.
GCGCCGGTCCGGGCTCGACGGGCCGGGCCCGGTGGTGCTCGACGGGCCGGGGCGCCGCTCCCCCGGCGGGCCGGGCCTGGCCGTATTCGGCGGGCGGGGCCGGGTGCGGGGCCGCCGGGCCGGGGCCGGTGGCGGGCGGGGGTACCCGCGGCGGGGTCGTGGGCGGTGGCGGGAGGGCCGGTCCGGGGACCCTGTCCGCGCTCGATCCCCGTACGCCCCGCGTGCCGTCGTCGTCCATGAACCACTGCCCCCTTGACCTGCCGGTCCGTCCGCTGCCCCGGTCAATCTAGTGCGCGCACACGGGGAGTTCAGCAACGCGCCCGGATAGTGACCGTCCGGGAGCCACGTGGACGCGGGCCCCACCGACGTACCGGGCACCTGCACACAGGTCCCACGGACGTACCGGGCACCTGCACGCGGGCCCCACCGACATGCCGGGCAGGTGGGCGCGGGCAGCGCCGACGCGCGAGGCGGCGCCGGCCATCTGTCCGCCAAGGACAAGGACACACCCCCACCACTCCCGATCGGAGCATGCCCGCGCTCCTCCTCCACCCCTAGCCTGCAGAAAGAAGAGCGTCCGAAACACCCCCCCAGGAGCCCCTCATGACCGCAATCCCGCAGGAGCGCCGCGTCGTCACTGCCATCCCCGGCCCGAAGTCGGCCGAGCTGCAGGCTCGCCGTCTCGCCGCCGTCGCCGCAGGTGTGGGCTCCACCCTGCCGGTTTTCACCGCCCGTGCGGGCGGCGGGATCATCGAGGACGTGGACGGCAACCGGCTGATCGACTTCGGGTCCGGGATCGCCGTGACCTCGGTGGGCGCGTCCGCCGAGGCCGTCGTGCGGCGGGCCTCCGCGCAGCTCGCGGACTTCACCCACACCTGTTTCATGGTCACGCCGTACGAGGGGTACGTCGAGGTCTGCGAGCAGCTCGCCGAGCTGACGCCGGGCGACCACGCGAAGAAGTCCGCGCTGTTCAACTCGGGCGCCGAGGCCGTCGAGAACGCGGTGAAGATCGCCCGCGCCCACACCAAGCGCACCGCCGTCGTCGTCTTCGACCACGGCTACCACGGCCGGACCAACCTCACGATGGCGCTGACGGCGAAGAACATGCCGTACAAGCAGGGCTTCGGCCCGTTCGCGCCCGAGGTCTACCGGGTCCCGGTCGCCTACGGCTACCGCTGGCCGACCGGTGCCGAGAACGCCGGTGCCGAAGCGTCCGCGCAGGCCATCGACGAGATCACCAAGCAGATCGGCGCGGACAACGTCGCGGCGATCATCATCGAGCCGGTGCTCGGCGAGGGCGGCTTCATCGAGCCCGCCAAGGGCTTCCTCCCGGCGATCGCGCAGTTCGCGAAGGACAACGGCATCGTGTTCGTCGCGGACGAGATCCAGTCCGGCTTCTGCCGTACCGGCCAGTGGTTCGCCTGCGAGGACGAGGGGATCGTCCCGGACCTGATCACCACCGCCAAGGGCATCGCGGGCGGTCTGCCGCTGTCCGCCGTGACCGGCCGCGCCGAGATCATGGACGCCGCGCACGCGGGCGGTCTGGGCGGTACGTACGGCGGGAACCCGGTGGCCTGCGCCGGTGCGCTCGGGGCCATCGAGACGATGCGCGAGCTGGACCTGAACGGGAAGGCCAAGCGGATCGAGGAGGTCATGAAGGGCCGCCTCGCCGAGATGCGGGCCAAGCTCCCCAACGGCGACATCATCGGCGACATCCGCGGCCGCGGCGCGATGATCGCGATCGAGCTGGTGAAGTCCGGCACGAAGGAACCGAACCCGGAGGCGGCGGGCGCGCTCGCGAAGTCCTGCCACGCGGAGGGGCTGCTCGTCCTGACCTGTGGCACGTACGGCAACGTCCTGCGGTTCCTGCCGCCGCTGGTGATCGGCGAGGACCTGCTGAACGAGGGTCTGGACCTGATCGAGCAGGCTTTCGGCCGGCTCTGACCCGTCGAGGATCCTTCGAAGGTCCGCCGAAGATTCCGTTGACGTTCTCGTTGACGTTCTCGTCGAACCCGGATGCGGACGGAGCGGTCTTTCGCCGCTTCCGTCCGGCATCCGGGTGAGGGCCTGTGAAGAACGTGTGCGGGGGCGATGGCGGGAGGCGATGGCTGCTGTCGGCCGCCCCTTCGCTGCCGTACGGTTTCTGCGGATGAGAGAAACACCTCGGCCTCGGGAAACCGCGGCCGACTCCGGGCCGGGGCTTCCCCAGCACCGTCCGGGGCATGCGTTCGCGCATGCCGGAGCCTCGGGCTCCGGGACTCCTCACCGATCGGACGGCCGCCCGCCCCACACCCCCCGGGGCGCGCGGCGAACCGATCTCGCCGGCCACCCCGGAACAACCCCCCCTGTTCCCGGGTGGCCGGCCCCTCTCGTTTCCGGCGTCCTCGGTCTGCTCGCCGTCCTCTTCGCGCTGATCACCTGGCAGGTCGCCGTCGACGGTCCGCTCCTGCGGCTGGACGAGCGCGTCGGGGAGCGGATGTTCGGGCACGGGCCGGGCGCGCTGACGCAAGTCCTCTCCGACCTCGGCGGCATGCCGGTGGCGCTTCCGGTGCTGACCTGCGTGATCGCGTACGCCCTGTGGCGCGGCGCCCGGCGGCTCGCCGGGTACGCGGCCCTCACCATGGCGGCGGTGCCCGCACTGGTGATCCCGCTGAAGGTGGCGACCGCCCGGCAGGGCCCGCTGACCGAGGCGGTCAACTACTACCCGTCCGGTCATACGACGACGGCCGCCGTGGCGTACGGGGCCTCGGCCCTGGTGCTGCTGGCCCTTCCGCGCCCGTCATGGCTGCGGGAGGCGTCCTGGCCCCGGGCGTGGATGACGCCCGTCGCCGCGATCCTGCTGACCACGGCGACGGGCATCGGTCTGGTGCTGCACGGCTACCACTGGCCGCTGGACGTGCTGGCCGGTTGGTGCCTGGGGCCGTTGGTGCTGGCGCCCCTGTGGTGGGTCAGCTGCCGAAGTAGGCGTCGAAGTTCTTCGAGAACTCCCCGTTGTTGAAGCGGTCCCAGTTGATGGACCAGGTCATCAGGCCGCGCAGGTCGGACCAGGTCCCGTGGGTCCGGTAGGAGCCGCAGCCGGTCTTCTCGATCAGGCAGTCGAGCGCCTTGTTGACCTCGGCCGGTGAGGTGTGGCCGTTGCCCGCCTGGGGGGAGGCCGGCAGGCCGATGGCCACCTGGTCGGGGCGCAGGCCCGGGAAGACCCGGCTGGTGTCGCCCGCCACCGGGAAGCCCGCGAGCAGCATGTCGGTCATCGCGATGTGGAAGTCGGCGCCGCCCATCGAGTGGTACTGGTTGTCCAGGCCCATGATCGGGCCGGAGTTGTAGTCCTGGACGTGCAGCAGGGTCAGGTCGTCGCGCAGGGCGTGGATGACCGGCAGATAGGAGCCGGCGCGCGGGTCCTGGCCGCCCCAGGGGCCGGAGCCGTAGAACTGGTAGCCGAGCTGCACGAAGAAGGTCTCGGGCGCCATCGTGAGGACGAAGTCCGGGCCGTACTTCGCCTTGAGGGTCTTCACCGCGGAGATCAGGTTGACGATCACCGGTGTGGTGGGGCTGCGGAAGTCGGTGTCACCGGTGTCCAGGGAGAGCGAGTGGCCCTCGAAGTCGATGTCGAGGCCGTCGAGACCGTAGGTGTCGACGATCTTCGAGACCGAGGTGACGAAGGCGTCCCGGGCCGCGGTGGTATCGAGCCGCACCTGCCCGTTCTGGCCGCCGATCGAGATCAGCACCTTCTTGCCCGCCGCCTGCTTGGCCTTGATCGCGGTCTTGAACTCCGCCTCGGATTCCACGTTCGGACATTCGGCGACCGGGCAGAGCGCGAAGCGGATGTCGCCCGAGGTGACGGAGGTGGGCTCGCCGAAGGCGAGGTTGATGACGTCCCAGGAGTCGGGCACGTCCGCCATCCGGGTGTAGCCGGAGCCGTTGGCGAAGCTGGAGTGCAGATAGCCGACGAGCGCGCGGGCCGGAAGCTCGGTGTCGCCGCCTCCGCCGCCCTCCGTGGTGGTCGCGGTGACGGCGGCCGACTTCGCGGACTCCCCGGCCGCGTTGGTGGCGGTGACCTGGAAGCTGTACGTGGTGGAGGCGGTCAGGCCCGTCGCGGTGGCGGACGGCCCGGTGGCCGTGGCCACCTTCGTACCGTCGCGGTAGACGTTGTAGCCGCTCGCGTCGGAGACGGCGTTCCAGGAGAGCGCGACGGAGGAGGAGGTGACCGCGGTGGTTCTCAGGCCGGCGGGGACGGCCGGGATCACGACGGGCTCGCCGCCGGGGCCGATGAGGGAGAGGTCGTCGACGTAGTGGTCCGGGGTGCCGTACCAGCCGTGGGTGTAGACGCTCACGGAGGTGGTGGAGGGGCCGGTGGTGAAGGTGGTGGTGAGCTGCTTCCACGCTTCGGGGGACTGGGTCCAGGTGGAGACGTCGGTGGTGCCGGTGCCGGACGCGCCGAGGTAGACGTAACTGCCCCGCACCCAGGCGCTCAGTGTGTACGAGGAGTCGGGCTTGACGGTGACGCTCTGGGAGCACTTGGCGTGGTCGCTGCCGGCCGGGGTCGCCTTGAGCGCGAAGGCGCCGCTGCGCTTGGGCTCGGAGACGGCGGCCCCGCTGGAGTTCGCGCAGCTCCAGCCGTCCAGGCCCGCCTCGAAGCCGCCGTTGCGCACCAGGTCCGCGTCGGCGGCTACCGCCGGAGCCGGGGCGACCAGGGCGCCGGCGGCGAGCAGGGTGGCCGAGCAGACGGCCAGAAGTCCGGAAAATCTGACGATCGGTCCGGTGCGTTCCACAACAGCCTCCGCGCAGGGGGGAAATGGGGGTGTGGCGTGCGCACAACATGGTCCAGACCAATCAGGTTGTCAAGACCTCTGGCGGCCGGCTCAGCCCTTCGGTCGCTCCCGGCGGGCGTCCCGGGCGGCGGCTCCCGCCGCCTCGTGCATCGCGCGTTCGAGGACTCCGGCGTCGGTGAGGGTCCCCGAGCCGTCCGGCGGGACCAGCCAGCGCACTCCCCCGGCGGCCCGCCCCGGGTACGGGACGACGATCCAGCTGCCCTGGCCGCAGCCCCTGATCCCGGTGCCGATCCAGCGGGAGACGGTGCCCGGCGGCACGAAGAAGCCCGTGCGGGACTCGCCGGCATCGGCGAGAACGGGGCCCGGCCGGTCGGTCAGGCGGCTGAGGACGTCGAGCGTCGGACCTCCCAGCTCGCCCGGCAGGATCAGGAGGTCCCAGAGCCTGCCGGCCGGAAGGAGCGCGATCCCCTGGGGATTGCGCTCCCATTCCCACCGGCAGGCGGCCGGGTCCGATGCCACCGATGTGAGCCACTCGACCGCGGCTTTCGTTTCCGTGCCAGTCATGTCCAGCCTCCCCGTCGACGTGAGCACCGGCAGGGTCCCGCCGGTGCGTTACATGTGCGAGAGAGGGTTCGGCCGCGACTATGACGCGGGTTGGGGCCACCAGTTGGCCGTGACGTGGGTCACCGCGCCTGATTCGCCGTGGGCAGGGGGTCAGCTGTCGAAGCCGAGACCCAGCTTGTCCATGGCCCTGAGCCACAGATTGCGGTGCCCGCCGTTGCTGTCGGCGCGGGCCAGGGACCGCTTGGTGATCTCGATCCCGGCCCAGGCGAAGGGCTCCGGCGGGAAGGGCAGCGGCTTCGAGCGGACCATCTCCAGCCGGGTCCGTGTCGTCTCCTCGCCGGAGAGCAGATCGAGCATCACATCGGCGCCGAAACGGGTGGAGCCGACGCCGAGTCCGGTGAATCCGGCGGCATAGGCGACCCGCCCCTGATGGGCCGTGCCGAAAAAGGCCGTGAAACGGGAACAGGTGTCGATCGCACCGCCCCAGGCATGCGAGAAATTCAGCCCGGAAAGCTGCGGAAAGCAGGTGAAGAACTGTTCCGCGAGCTTCAGGAAGGTCTCCGGACGCTGATCGAGATCGGCGCTGAGCCGGCCCCCGTACGGATAGATCGCGTCGTACCCTCCCCACAGGATCCGGTTGTCCGCGGAAAGCCGGAAGTAATGGAACTGGTTGGCGCTGTCGCCGAGCCCCTGGCGCCCCTTCCAGCCGATGGACGCGAGCTGCTCGGGGGTGAGCGGCTCGGTCATCAGGGCGTAGTCGTAGACCGGCACGGTGTACGGCCGGACCCGCTTGACGAGCGACGGGAAGATGTTGGTGCCGAGCGCGACGCGGCGGGCGAAGACCCGGCCGTAGGGGGTGCGGACCGCCATCCCGGTGCCGGAGCGGACCAGGTCCAGGCCGCGGGTGTGCTCGTGGATCCGTACGCCGAGCTCCAGGCAGGCCCGCTTCAGGCCCCAGGCGAGCTTGGCCGGGTGCAGCATCGCGACGCCGCGCCGGTCCCAGAGCCCGCCGAGGAAGGTGGGCGAGTCGACCTCGGCGCGCAGGGCGTCACGGTCCAGGAAGTCCACCCCGGTGATGCCGAGCCGCTGGATCTCCTCGTGCCATTCCCGCAGCTCTTCGAGCTGGTGGGGCTCGGTGGCGACGTCGATCTCGCCGGTCCGCTCGAACTCGCAGTCGATGCCGTAGCGGGCGACGGCGGCCTCGATGGCGTCGAGGTTCCGCTCCCCCAGCTCCTCCAGCTTCGCGATCTCGCCCGGCCAGCGCTCCACACCGTTGGCCAGACCGTGGGTGAGGGAGGCGGCGCAGAAGCCGCCGTTGCGGCCCGAGGCGGCCCAGCCCACCTCGTGCCCCTCGATGAGGACGACGTCCCGGTCCGGGTCGCGCTCCTTGGCGATGAGCGCGGTCCACAGCCCGCTGTAGCCGCCGCCGATCACCAGGAGGTCGGTGTGCTCGTCACCGGTGAGGGCGGGGAGCGCATCGGGTCTGGCCGGGTCGTCGAGCCAGTAGGAGAGCGGCTTGGCGCCGGCGATCGATTGTGCGGCAGTACGCATGGCAGCTGGGGCCATGGTTTCCAACTCCTTCAGGAATTTCAGGGGGTGTCTTGCCGCTCAGGCCCCGCGAGCCCGGCCTGAGCGGCAAGACACCCCCTAGGATCGAGCGTTGTTCTTGCGCCGGTTGGCCATGAGCTGGCCGACGAGAACCACCAGTACCGCGATGATGAACATGGCGGTTCCGATGACGTTGATCTGCACGGGCGTGCCGCGCTGTGCCGAACCCCAGACGAACATGGGGAAGGTGACGGTGGAGCCCGCGTTGAAATTCGTGATGATGAAATCGTCGAACGAGAGCGCGAAGGCCAGCAGCGCACCCGCCGCGATTCCCGGTGCGGCGATCGGAAGGGTCACCCGTACGAAGGTCTGCACGGGTCCCGCGTACAGGTCGCGGGCGGCTTCCTCCAGTCGCGGGTCCATCGACATGACGCGCGCCTTGACGGCGGTCACCACGAAGCTGAGGCAGAACATGATGTGCGCGATCAGCACGGTCCAGAAGCCGAGCTGGGCGCCCATGTTCAGGAACAGGGTGAGCAGGGAAGCGGCCATGACGACCTCGGGCATCGCCATCGGCAGGAAGATCAGCGAGCTGATCGCGCCGCGTGCCCGGAAGCGGTAGCGGACCAGCGCGAAGGCGACCATCGTGCCGAGCGCGGTCGCCCCGAGCGTCGCCCAGAAGGCGATCTGGAGCGAGAGGGAGAGCGAGCCGCACAGGTCGGCGACCCCGCACGGGTCCTTCCAGGCGTCCAGCGAGAACCGCTGCCAGGCGTAGTTGAAGCGCCCGTTGGGCTTGTTGAACGAGTACACCATCACGACGATGTTCGGAAGGATCATGTACGCGAGGGTCAGCAGACCCGCGATGACGATCAGGTTCCGGCGTATCCAGCGCAGTACGGGCATCAGACCAGGTCCTCCGTCCCGGAGCGGCGGATGTAGAAGGTGACCATCAGCAGGACGATCGCCATGAGGATGAACGAGAGCGCGGCGGCCGTCGGATAGTCCAGGACCCGCAGGAACTGGCTCTGGATGACGCTGCCGACCATCTTGGTGTCGGTGGAGCCGAGGAGTTCGGCGTTGACGTAGTCGCCGCTGGCCGGGATGAAGGTCAGCAGGGTGCCGGAGACGACACCGGGCATGGAGAGCGGGAAGGTCACCTTGCGGAAGGTGGTGGCGGGGGTGGCGTAGAGGTCGCCCGCCGCCTCGTGCAGCCGGCCGTCGATCCGCTCCAGCGAGGTGTAGAGCGGCAGGATCATGAACGGCAGGAAGTTGTACGTGAGGCCGCAGACGACGGCCATCGGGGTGGCCAGGACCCGGTTGGACTCGGTCCAGCCGAGCCAGCTGGTGACGTCCAGGACGTGCAGGGTGTTGAGCACGTCCACGACCGCGCCGCCGTCGGCGAGGATCGTCTTCCACGCCAGCGTACGGATGAGGAAGCTGGTGAAGAACGGGGCGATGACCAGCACCAGGACCAGGTTGCGCCAGCGGCCCGCCTTGAAGGCGATGAGGTAGGCGAGCGGGTAGCCCAGCAGCAGGCACAGGAGCGTGGCGGTGCCCGCGTACAGCAGGGACCGGATGAACTGCGGGTAGTACTCGCGCAGCGCGTCCACGTACGTCTGGAAGTGCCAGGTGACCTCGAAGCCCTGCTCCAGCGAGCCGGTCTGTACGGAGGTGGAGGCCTGGTAGACGAGGGGCAGGGCGAAGAAGACGACCAGCCAGAGGATGCCGGGGAGCAGCAGCCAGTACGGGACGAGCCGTTTGCGGGTGGAGGGCTTGCGGAGCACCGCTTCCCGGGGTTCGGCGGGGGGCGCGGGCGGCGCCTCGGTGAGGCTCACGCCGCGTCCTCCACACTCTCCACGCCGGCGGCGATGTCCTGGCCGGCGTCGAGTCCGAAGGTGTGGGCCGGGTTCCAGTGCAGGACGACCTCGGCGCCGGGGACCAGGCGCGGGTCCCTCTCGATGTTCTGCTCGTAGACCTGGAGGGCCGTGCCCGCCGGGCTCTCGACGACGTACTGGGTGGAGACGCCGATGAAGCTGGAGTCGGTGATGCGGCCGGTGACGCGGTTGCGGCCCGCGGCGATGTCGTCCGCGTCGTCCGCGTGGGCCAGGGAGATCTTCTCGGGCCGGATGCCGAGGAGCAGCCGGCCGCCGCTGGTGGTGGGGGCCGGGCATCGTTCCCGGGGCAGCGTGAGCTTGCCGCCGCCCGCGGCCACCACCGGATCGCCGCCCGTGGACACGACCTCGCCCTGGATGAGGTTGGAGGTGCCGAGGAAGTTGGCGACGAACGTGGTGCGCGGGTTCTCGTAGAGGTCGGCGGGGGCGCCGAGTTGCTCGACGCGGCCCCCGTTCATCACCGCGACGGTGTCGGCCATGGTCATGGCCTCCTCCTGGTCGTGGGTGACATGCACGAAGGTGATGCCGACCTCGGTCTGGATCCGCTTGAGCTCCAGCTGCATCTGGCGGCGGAGCTTGAGGTCGAGGGCGCCGAGCGGTTCGTCGAGCAGCAGGACCTGCGGGTGGTTGATGAGCGCGCGGGCGACGGCGACGCGCTGCTGCTGGCCGCCGGAGAGCTGGTGCGGCCTGCGGCGGGCGAAGTCGCCGAGCTGGACCAGCTCCAGCATGTCCTCGACCTGTTTCTTCACCGACTTGATGCCGCGCCGCCGGAGCCCGAAGGCGACGTTCTCGGCGACGTCCAGATGCGGGAAGAGCGCATAGCTCTGGAAGACGGTGTTGACCGGCCGCTTGTACGGGGGCAGGTCGGTGATGTCCTTCTCCCCGAGGAAGACCGTGCCGGTGGTGGCCTCCTCCAGGCCCGCGATCATCCGCAGGGTGGTGGTCTTGCCGCAGCCCGACGCGCCGAGCAGGGCGAAGAAGGAGCCCTGGGGCACGGTCAGGTCGAGCGGCTGCACGGCGGTGAAGGAGCCGTAGGTCTTGCTGATCCCGGCGAGGCGGACATCGCCGCCCGCGGTCTGCTGCTGCTGTGTCATGGGTCGCAGTCCCAGTGTGTTCGGGGAGAGTTCAGGGAAGGGGAGGGGGTGACCTGGCGGGGGAAAGTGCCTGGTCAGGCGCCGATGAGTCGGGCGAACTTCTCTTCGTACGCGGTCTCTTCCGCCGTGCTCAGGGAGCGGAAGGAGCGGGACTTCGCCGCCATCTCCTCGTCGGGGAGGATCAGTGTGTTGGAGGCCATCGACGGGTCGATCCTGGCGAGTTCGTCGCGTACGCCGTCGACCGGGCAGACGTAGTTGATGTACGCGGCGAGCTGGGCGGCGACCGGCGGTTCGTAGTAGTAGTCGATGAGCTTCTCGGCGTTGGTCTTGCGCCGGGCCTGGGCGGGGACCAGGAGGTTGTCGCTGGAGGTGATGTATCCGGCGGCCGGGATGGCGAACCTGATGTCCGGGTTGTCGGCCTGGAGCTGGATGACGTCCCCGGCCCAGCCGACGCAGGCGGCGATGTCGCCCTTGCTGAGGTCGGCGGTGTAGTCGTTGCCGGTGAAGCGGCGGATCTGCTTCTTGTCGACGGCCTTCTGGAGGCGGCCGATCGCGCCGTCGAAGTCGGCGTCGGTGAACTTCCCCGGGTCCTTGCCCTGGTCGAGCAGGGTCATGCCGACGGAGTCGCGCATCTCGGAGAGGAAGGAGACGCGGCCCTTGAGCTTCGGGTCGTCGAGGAGCTGGGTGACGGAGTCGACCTTGCGGCCGCCGGTCGCCTTCACGTTGTACGCGATGACGGTCGGGATGCCGGTCCAGGGGTAGGAGTAGGCGCGGCCCGGGTCCCAGTCGGGGGTGCGGAACTGGGCGGACACGTTCGCGAAGGCGTGCGGGAGGTTCGCGGGGTCGAGCTTCTGTGCCCAGCCGAGCCGGATGATGCGGGCGGCGAGCCAGTCGGTGACGCATATGAGGTCACGGCCGGTGTTCTGGCCGGCCGCGAGCTGCGGTTTGATCTTCCCGAAGAACTCGACGTTGTCGTTGATGTCCTCGGTGTACTTGACCCTGATCCCGGTGCGCTTCGTGAACGCCTGGAGGGTGGGGCGGCTCTTCTCGTCCTCGCTGACGTCCATGTACTCGGTCCAGTTGGAGAAGGTGAGTTCCTTCTCCTTCGCCGAGTGGTCGTCGGCGGGCGCCCCGGCGTCGGCGCGCTTGGCGGGCGGGATGCCGCAGGCGCCGAGGGTGGCCATGCCGCCCAGGGCGAGCGCGCCCATGCCGGAGGCGCGCAGCAGCGACCGGCGGGTGAGGGCGCCCCTGCCGCTGTTCAATGATCGCCTCATGGCCGCCAGTCGGGCGGCGGTGAGGTGCTCGGGCTCGTAACTCTCCATGCGCTGTCTGCCCTTTCGGGTGGGAGGCCGCCGGGGCCTCTCGGCCCCGATCGTGCGGCAGCTGCTATCGGTCCCCGAAGATCGTGCGGTGCCAGTCCTTGCGGGCGACCGCGGTGTTGTCGTACATGACGTGCTTGACCTGCGTGTACTCCTCGAAGGAGTACGCCGACATGTCCTTGCCGAAGCCGCTGGCCTTGTATCCGCCGTGCGGCATCTCGGAGAGGATCGGGATGTGGTCGTTCACCCACACACAGCCCGCCTGGATCTCGCGGGTGGCGCGGTTCGCGCGGTACAGGTCGCGGGTCCAGGCGGAGGCGGCCAGTCCGTACGGGGTGTCGTTGGCGAGCGCGATGCCCTCGTCGTCGGTGTCGAAGGGCAGCACCACGAGGACGGGGCCGAAGATCTCCGACTGGACGATCTCGCTGTCCTGGGCGGCGTCCGCGACGAGGGTCGGCCGGTAGTACGCGCCGTCGGCGAGGTCGCCGCCGGGGGCCTCGCCGCCGGTGACGACCCGGGCGTAGCCGCGGGCCCGCTCGACGAACGCGGCGACACGGTCGCGCTGGGCGTGACTGATCAGCGGGCCGAGGTCGGTCGAGGCGTCGAAGGGGTCGCCGAGCCGGACGGTCTCCATGAGCGCGGCGACGTCCCGGACGAACGCGTCGTAGAGCGGGCGCTGCACATAGGCGCGGGTGGCGGCGGTGCAGTCCTGGCCGGTGTTGATGAGGGATCCGGCGACCGCGCCGTGGACGGCGGCCTCCAGGTCGGCGTCGTCGAAGACGACGAAGGGGGCCTTGCCGCCGAGTTCCAGGTGGAGGCGTTTGACGGTGGCGGTGGCGATCTCCGCGACCCGCTTGCCGACGGCGGTGGAGCCGGTGAAGGAGGTCATCACGACGTCGGGGTGGCCGACGAGGTGCTCGCCGGCGTCCCTGCCCGCGCCGGTGACGATGTTGATGACCCCGTCGGGGATGCCCGCCTCCGTGGCCGCCTGCGCGAACATCAGCGAGGTCAGCGGGGTGAGTTCGGCGGGCTTGAGGACGATGGTGTTGCCCGCGGCGACGGCCGGGAGGACCTTCCAGGCGGCCATCTGGAGGGGGTAGTTCCAGGGGGCGACGGAGCCGACGACGCCGATGGCCTCACGCCGTACGTACGAGGTGTGGTCGCCGTCGTACTCGGCGGCCGCCTTGCCCTCCAGGTGGCGCGCGGCCCCGGCGAAGAAGGCGGCGTTGTCGATGGTGCCGGGGACGTCGAACTCGGTGGAGAGCTTGACCGGCTTGCCGCACTGGAGGGACTCGGCGTACGCGAAGTCGTCCGCCTGCTCGGCGAGGACCGCGGCGAAGCGGTGCATCGCATCGGAGCGTTCGCCGGGGGTGGCGCCGGACCAGCCGGGGAAGGCGGCGCGGGCGGCGGCGACGGCCGCGTCCACGTCGTCGGTGCCCGCCAGCTCGTAGCGGAGCACGCTCTCGCCGGTCGCGGGGTTCACCACCTCGTGGTGGTTGCCGGAAGTGCCGGGGAGCAGCTTGCCGCCGATGTACTGCGCACCTTCCGCGAAGCGGTCCTGTACCTGGAAGCCGTTGCTCATGACGCTCTCCTCCGCCGCTGTGCCCGCTGGGCGCGGTCGGCGTAGCTTCTTCGTGAATTGAGTGCCGATCCTGACAGAGGGGTGCACGCCCAACAAGTGATTCCGTTGTTGCCTTTTGGTTACGCGACGGAATCTGTCGACCATGTGTCGTGCCGGTGCGGAAATCCCCGTACGGAGTGTCAGTGGCGGATGCCACACTCACATGCCATGGGACCGATCGATGAGCTTCTGGCGGACGTGGCGCGGGGCAGGCGGATGAAGTATCTGCCGTTCTGGGGACACCGCCCGCGCCCGGACGGGCGCAAGGGAGGCCCTCACTGCCTCAGCCAGTGGTGGCCGTCGCCGTTCACGGTGGACGGGGTGACCTACGCGAGCGCGGAGCACTGGATGATGGCGGGCAAGGCGCGGCTCTTCGGGGACCCGGAGGCGGAGCGGGCGGCGGTGTCGGCGAAGAGCCCGGCGGCGGCGAAGAAGGCCGGACGCCTGGTGCGCGGCTTCGACGAGGACGTGTGGATACGGGAGCGGTTCGCCCTGGTCGTGGCGGGCAGCGTGCACAAGTTCGGGCAGGACCCGGAGTTGGGCGGCTTTCTCCTGGGCACCGGGAACCGGGTGCTGGTGGAGGCGTCCCCGGTGGACCGGATCTGGGGCATCGGGCTCGCGGCGGACGACGAGCGGGTGGAGCGGCCGCAGCAGTGGCGGGGCCTGAATCTGCTGGGCTTCGCGCTGATGGAGGCACGGCAGCGGTTGCGGGCCGGCGCGGCGGGCTGAGGCTTTTCCGTACGGGGGCGGGGGCGGGGGCCGCAACCGACGTCCGGCCGGGCGGGGAGCGGTCCCTGCCCGGCCGGCGGTGTACGGCGTTCGCGCCGGTGCTGCTAGCGGTCCTCGACGACCAGCGACGTGGCGAACGGGTCGTCGTAGGTGTCGTTGTAGTCGCTGTCGCTGTCGGAGCTGGCCGCGGCCCAGATGATCAGGCCCAGGATCACCGCGCCGACGACGATGCCGACGGAGCCGAGGATGACCCCGGCGAGCGCCATGCCCCGGTTGGTGGCCTCGCCGCGCTTGGCCCGGCCGAGGCCGATGATGCCGAAGATCAGCGCGAGGATACCGAGGATGATGTTGACGCCGTACAGACAGAAGCCGACCACCGAGATGATGCCGATCACCATCGCGGCCGTGCCCAGGCCGTTGTTGGGCGCGGGGCCCCAGGCGGCCGGACTCGTGCCGTAGGCGCCGTAGCCCGGGTAGCCGCCGTACGGCTGCGCGGGCGGGGTCGGGTAGCCGTAGTGCGCGGCGGGCGGCGGGGCCGCGTGGCCGGGGCCGTTGGGCCCGATCGGCGGCGGGGTCGCGTAGCCGGGGCCGTTGGGCCCGATCGGCGGCGGCGGTACGTCCGAGGGCGCGGGCCCGAAGCCTCCGGGCTGGGGTATCGGCCCGGTGCCGTCCCCCGCGGCCGGTCCGGCGCTCGGCATCGACGTCACGGTCGGCTGGTCATGGACCGCGGGCGGCGTGTGCGCGGCGGGCGGCGGTGTATGCGCGGCGGGCGGCGGCGTGTGCGCGGCGGGCTTGCCCAGCTCCACCCGGCCGTCCGGCGGTGCCCACGGATCGCGTGGCGCGGCCCCGCCCCCGGGCTGCTCTGTGTTGTCTGACATGGGCCTCCCCCATCGTGGTCCCGTCATGCTACGGCCAGGCCCGACGGCCCCGGACCCCGGCTGCGATGATCGGTGCGGCCGGGTACGCCCGGCCGCACCGCACGCCGAACCGGGAGATAACCGATGACCGATCCGCATCCCTTCATCGCCGGGCTGCCCAAGGCCGAGCTCCACGTCCATCATGTCGGGTCGGCCTCGCCCCGGATCGTCGCGGAGCTGGCCGCCCGCCACCCGGACTCCAAGGTCCCCACGGACCCGGAGGCGCTGGCCGACTACTTCACCTTCACCGACTTCGCGCACTTCATCGAGGTCTACCTCTCGGTGGTGGACCTGGTCCGCACCCCCGAGGACGTCCGGCTGCTCACCTTCGAGGTGGCGCGGGACATGGCCCGGCAGAACATCCGGTACGCGGAGCTGACCGTGACCCCGTACAGCTCGACCCGCCGGGGCATCCCGGAGGTCGGCTTCATGGAGGCCATCGAGGACGCCCGCAAGGCGGCCGAGGCCGAGCTGGGCGTCGTCCTGCGCTGGTGCTTCGACATCCCCGGCGAGGCCGGGCTCCGGGCGGCCGAGGAGACCGCCCGGCTCGCGGTGGAACGGCGGCCCGAGGGGCTCGTCTCCTTCGGCCTCGGCGGACCGGAGATCGGGGTGGACCGCCCGCAGTTCAAGCCCTGCTTCGACCGGGCCATCGCCGAGGGCCTGCACTCGGTGCCGCACGCCGGGGAGACCACAGGGCCCGGGACCATCTGGGACGCGCTGACCGCGCTGCGCGCCGAGCGCATCGGGCACGGCACCAGCTCCGTCCAGGACCCGAAGCTGCTGGAGCACCTCGCCGAGCACCGTATCGCCCTGGAGGTCTGCCCGACGTCGAACATCGCCACGCGCGCGGTCACCGACATCGAGCTGCACCCGATCCGGGAGATGGTGGCGGCCGGCGTGCTGGTGACCGTGAACAGCGACGACCCGCCGATGTTCGGCACCGACCTCAACAACGAGTACGCGGTGGCCGCCCGGCTGCTGGAGCTCGACGAGGCCGGCATCGCGGACCTCGCGAAGAACGCCGTGGAGGCCTCGTTCCTCGACCCGGCGGGCAAGCGGAAGCTGGCCGAGGAGATCGACGCGTACACGGCGAACTGGCTCCGGGCCCCCGGCCGCTGACCCGGTCGTCGACAATGGCCCCATGGCCGACACCGTCACCAGCGTCACCGCCGTGGGGCATCGCGGCGATCCGTATCTCGCGCGCGAGAACACCCTGCCCTCGATCCGCTCCGCCCTCGAACGGGGGGCGGACGCGGTCGAGATCGATGTGCGGGTGACCCGTGACGGGGTGCCCGTCCTGCTGCACGACGCGACGCTGGAGCGGCTGTGGGGCCACGACCAGCGCCTGGACCGGCTGGACCACGCGGAGCTGACGGAGCTGACGCGGGGCGGGGTGCCCACGCTCCATGAGGCGCTGCTCGCCGCCGGGGCGCACCGGGTGATGGTGGATCTGCCCGGCTCCACGGACGCCTCGGTGAAGAAGATCATCGGGACGGTCCGGGAGTGCGGGGCGGGGGATCGGGCGTACTACTGCGCGAACGCGGGCGCGATGCTGCGGGTGCGCGCCGCCGACCCGTCCGCCGAGATCGCCCTGACCTGGACCACCCTGGCCCCGCCGCGTCCGGAGCTGCTGGCCGCGGTGAAGCCGCGCTGGCTGAACTACCGCTTCGGCCTGGTGAGCCGGGAGCTGACGGACCGGGCGCACCGGGACGGGCTGCTCGTCTCCGCGTGGACGGCCGACACGAAGCGCACGATGCGCCGGCTGATCGAGCGGGGCGTCGACTCGATCACCACCAACCGGATCGACGCCCTCCACCGGCTGCTGGCCAACTCGCCCGCACGTGAGGCGCCCTGATCCGCCCGGCATGACGGGGAGCCCCGCACCGCCGGATACGTCCGACGTCGCGCGCACCACCTGGGCCCGGGTCAACCGGCCGGGACTCAGCCGTCGCGCGCAACACCCGGGCCCGGAACCACCGGCTGGGGCTCAGGCGCTCGCCGGGACGGAGGTCACCGGCGGGAGCGGTGTCTGCTCCAGTGCCTCCAGACGCTTGATCATGCGGCGGACGATCAGCAGCGGGATGACGCCGAAGACCCCGAAGGACATGTCGATCACGCTCCACCAGAACGGAATGTCGCGGATCGGCCCGCAGATCAGGGCGAGCGGGATGATCCCGGCGCAGGCGATCATGCCGAACTCGATGACCCAGATGTTGCGGACCGGGTCCCGGTAGGGGCCGTAGAAGGCGACCGCGATGACCAGGTGGGCGAAGGCCAGCCAGTCGGTGCCGTACAGCATGAAGGGCTGGTCGCGTTCGACGGTGTCGAGCCCTTCGCGGACCCGGGTGATCCACTCCATGAGACCGGGGAGGTGATCGGGGACCGGGGAGGCGGAGGCACCCAGCAGATCCTCGGCCCAGCGGAGTTCGGTGACGAGCGGGAAAGCCGTGAGCCCGCTCAGCACCAGACAGACGATGAAGAAGACCAGCCACCTGCGTATACGCCGCGTGAGGGCGTGTCGCTCGCTCATATCCGCAGCGTACGCCCGTGTTTACCGCCCCTTTACGGCACCCCGGTCAGGGCCTCACAAGCCGACGATGGAGTTCCATTTCTTGGCGAAGTCCATCCGCTCCTCGGAGGTGATGTCGCGTGCGATGGCGAGCCGTTCGCGCATCGCGTCGTCGGGGAAGATCAGCGGATCCTCGGCGAGTGCGGCCGTCTCCTCGTCCTTCGAGGAGGCCAGGACGTCACGGGCGGCGGGCACCGGGCAGACGTAGTTGACCCAGGTGGCGAGTTCGGCGGCGACCTCGGGGTCGTAGTAGTGGTCCACCAGGCGTTCCGCGTTGCGCTTGTGGCGGGCGAGGTTGGGGATCATCAGGGACTCCGCCCACAGTTCGGCGCCCTCCTCGGGGACGACGAACCGGATGTCGGGGTTGTCGGCCTGGAGCTGGATGACGTCGCCGGAGTACGCCTGGCAGGCGAACACGTCGCCGGTGGCGAGGTCCTTGATGTAGTCGTTGCCGGTGAAGCGGCGGATGTGCTTCGAGTGGACCCGCCGCTCCGTCTGCTCGCAGATCTCGTGGAAGTCGTCGGCCGTCCAGCGGGTGATGTCGACGCCGTTGCCCTGCATCAGCAGCGCGAACGACTCGTCGAGCCCGGAGAGCAGGGTGACCCGGCCGCGCAGGTCGTCCGCCCACAGGTCGTTGGTGGACCGGATCTCGCGGCCGAGCTTCTTGCGGTTGTAGGCGATGCCGGTGATCCCGGACTGCCAGGGGACGCTGTGCCGCCGCCCCTCGTCGAAGGCGGGGTTTCGCAGCTGCGGGTCCAGGTACCTGGCGACGTTGGGCTGCTGGGCGCGGTCCATCTCCTGGACCCAGCCGAGCCGGACGAAGCGGGCGGCCATCCAGTCGCTGATGACGATCAGGTCCCGGCCGGTCTGCTGGTGGTTCATCAGCGCCGGGCTGATCTTGCCGAAGAACTCGTCGTTGTCGTTGATCTCCTCGGTGTACGTGACCGAGATGCCGGTCCGCTTCGAGAAGGCGTCCAGGGTGGGCCGCTTCGACTCGTTGTCGTCGTCGGTGTCGATGTAGAGCGGCCAGTTGGCGAAGTGCAGCGTGCGGTCGGTGGCGGAGCTGTCGTGTCCGGCCCGCTCCCCCGGCTCGACGAAGGCCGCGGGCACCCCGCAGCCGGCCAGGGTGGCGCCGGCCGCTCCCGCCCCGAAGGCACGCAGCAGGGAACGGCGGGACATGGGGTTCTTCCTGATCGCTCGCACCCGCGCAGAATGCCGGTCGGCGGGCGCGCGGACAATGGACCAAGCGTCCAGCGGGACGGCCCCGCCCCGCACACCTTGTACAGAGCGGCCCACGGAGACGGCCCCGGGCCGGAGCCCGGGGCCGTACACCACTGCAACGAGGCGGATGTTCAGTCCTCGATGGACGTCATGACGTGCTTGATGCGGGTGTAGTCCTCGAAGCCGTACGCGGAGAGGTCCTTGCCGTAGCCGGACTTCTTGAACCCGCCGTGCGGCATCTCGGCGACCAGCGGGATGTGGGTGTTGATCCACACGCAGCCGAAGTCGAGGTTCTTGGACATGCGCATGGCGCGGGAGTGGTTCGTCGTCCACACCGAGGAGGCGAGCGCGTACTCGACGCCGTTGGCGTACGCGACGGCCTGCGTCTCGTCGGTGAAGGACTGGACGGTGATGACGGGTCCGAAGACCTCGTTCTGGATGATCTCGTCGTCCTGCTTCAGGCCGGAGACGACGGTCGGGGCGTAGAAGTAGCCCTTGTCGCCGACCCGGTGGCCGCCCGCCTCGACCTTGGCGTGGGCGGGGAGGCGCTCGATGAAGCCGCTGACCTGCTTCAGCTGGTTGGCGTTGTTGAGCGGGCCGTAGGTCACGTCCTCGTCGTCCGGCTGGCCGGTCTTCGTGTCGGCGGCGGCCTTGGCGAGCGCGGCGGTGAACTCGTCGTGGATCGACTCGTGGACCAGCACGCGGGTGGCGGCCGTGCAGTCCTGGCCCGCGTTGAAGAAGCCGGCCTCGGAGACACCCGCGACCGTCTTGGCGATGTCGGCGTCCTCGAAGACCACGACGGGCGCCTTGCCGCCGAGTTCCAGGTGGACGCGCTTGACGTCCTTGGCGGCGGACTCGGCGACCTGCGTGCCGGCCCGTACCGAACCGGTGATGGAGGCCATCGCGGGGGTCGGGTGCTCGACCATGGCGCGGCCGGTGTCCCGGTCGCCGCACAGGACGTTGAAGACGCCCTTGGGCAGGATCTGGCCCATGATCTCGGCCATCAGCACGGTCGACGCCGGGGTGGTGTCGGACGGCTTGATGACGACGGTGTTGCCGGCGGCGAGCGCCGGGGCGAACTTCCACACGGCCATCATCATCGGGTAGTTCCACGGCGCGACCTGGGCGCAGACGCCGACCGGCTCGCGGCGGATGATGGAGGTCAGGCCCTCCATGTACTCACCGGCCGAGCGGCCCTCCAGCAGCCGGGCGGCCCCCGCGAAGAAGCGGATCTGGTCCACCATCGGCGGGATCTCTTCGCTGCGGGTCAGGCCGAGCGGCTTGCCGGTGTTCTCCGATTCGGCGGCGATCAGGTCCTCGGCCCGCTCCTCGAAGGCGTCCGCGATCTTCAGCAGGGCCTTCTGCCGCTCGGCGGGCGTGGTGTCGCGCCAGGCGGGGAAGGCCGCCGCCGCGGCCTCCATGGCGGCATCGACGTCGGCCTGGCCGGAGAGCGGCGAGGTCGCGTAGACCTCTTCCGTCACCGGGCTGACCACATCAATGGTCCGCCCGTCCGCGGCGTCCCGGAACTCTCCGTTGATGTAGTTGCGCAGACGGCGCACCTCGGTGGTCACAACCACCCCTCCTGTCGGCTGTCCGATGGGTGAGATGTCCACCCTAATCGTTCCGGTGACGCTTTCGACATACCCACTCGCCCCCAACTTCGGATTCAGTCAGATCGAAGCATTCAAACAACGAATTTCATCGATCTGGGGTTGCGATACAGACGAGGAGCGGTGCATGGTGGATCCGTGGCCAGTCGCAGCGCAGACTCCAGGACCGGGAACGGATCACCGCCATCGGTCGATGCCGTCTCTCTCGCAATCATCGAGCAGCTCCAGGAGGACGGACGGCGTCCGTACGCCGCGATCGGCAAGGCCGTCGGCCTCTCCGAAGCGGCTGTGCGCCAGCGCGTCCAGAAGCTGCTCGACCAGGGCGTGATGCAGATCGTCGCCGTCACGGACCCGCTCACCGTGGGTTTCCGACGCCAGGCGATGGTCGGCATCAATGTCGAGGGTGACCTCGACCCGGTGGCCGAAGCCCTGTCGGCCATGGCCGAGTGCGAGTACGTGGTCATGACCGCGGGCTCCTTCGACCTGATGGTGGAGATCGTCTGCGAGGACGACGACCACCTGCTGGAGATGATCAACAAACGCATCCGGACCCTTCCCGGCGTGCGCTCCACCGAGAGCTTCGTCTACCTCAAGCTCAAGAAGCAGACCTATATGTGGGGAACCCGATAGCCGTGAGCAAGGACCTCAGCCGAACCGCGTACGACCACCTGTGGATGCACTTCACCCGCATGTCGGACTACGAGAACGCGCCCGTTCCCACCATCGTGCGTGGCGAGGGAACGTACATCTTCGACGACAAGGGCAAGCGCTACCTGGACGGTCTCTCCGGCCTGTTCGTGGTCAACGCCGGTCACGGTCGTCACGAGCTCGCCGAGGCGGCCTACAAGCAGGCCCAGGAGCTCGCCTTCTTCCCGGTGTGGTCCTACGCCCACCCGAAGGCCGTCGAGCTGGCCGAGCGTCTCGCCGGCCACGCCCCGGGCGACCTCAACAAGGTCTTCTTCACCACCGGTGGCGGCGAGGCCGTCGAGACCGCCTGGAAGCTGGCCAAGCAGTACTTCAAGCTCCAGGGCAAGCCGACCAAGTACAAGGTCATCTCGCGTGCCGTCGCCTACCACGGCACCCCGCAGGGCGCGCTGTCCATCACCGGCCTCCCGGCCCTGAAGGCCCCCTTCGAGCCGCTGGTCCCCGGCGCGCACAAGGTGCCGAACACCAACATCTACCGCGCCCCGCTGTTCGGCGACGACCCGGTGGCCTTCGGCCGCTGGGCCGCCGACCAGATCGAGCAGGAGATCCTCTTCGAGGGCCCCGAGACCGTCGCGGCCGTCTTCCTGGAGCCCGTGCAGAACGCGGGCGGCTGCTTCCCGCCCCCGCCCGGCTACTTCCAGCGGGTCCGCGAGATCTGCGACAAGTACGACGTGCTGCTCGTCTCCGACGAGGTCATCTGCGCCTTCGGCCGGCTCGGCACGATCTTCGCCTGCGACAAGTTCGGCTATGTGCCGGACATGATCACCTGTGCGAAGGGCATGACCTCGGGCTACTCCCCGATCGGCGCCTGCATCGTCTCGGACAGGATCGCGGAGCCGTTCTACGAGGGCGGCAACACCTTCCTGCACGGCTACACCTTCGGCGGTCACCCGGTCTCCGCCGCGGTGGGCCTCGCCAACCTCGACATCTTCGAGCGCGAGAACCTCACCCAGCACGTCCTCGACAACGAGAACGCCTTCCTGACGACGCTGCAGAAGCTGCACGACCTGCCGATCGTCGGCGACGTCCGCGGCAACGGGTACTTCTACGGCATCGAGCTGGTGAAGGACAAGGTCACCAAGGAGACGTTCACCGACGAGGAGACCGAGCGCGTCCTGTACGGCTTCCTCTCCAAGGCGCTGTACGAGAACGGCCTGTACTGCCGGGCCGACGACCGCGGCGACCCGGTGATCCAGCTCGCCCCGCCGCTGATCTCCGACCAGTCGACGTTCGACGAGATCGAGGGCATCCTGCGGGCCGTGCTCACGGAGGCCTGGACGAAGCTCTGACCGTCATCAGGTCCCCCGGCTGATCGCCGCCCAGCGGTCATTTCATACGGTTCACCGGCCCGGATACGCCCCTTCGAGTGACAAGGGGGGTATCCGGGCCGCGTGCTGTGCGCTCACACCGGTCCGACTATCTACGGTGCCGAGTGACCGATCGGCCGCGTCTTCGTTCCCCCGTACGGGGGACGGGAAATCTGACCTGAACCGAGGTGTACGCCATGGTGGCCCCGCCGGACAACGACGTGATCTGGGCGCGTTCCCTGCACCACTCCCACAACGGATCGCCCGGTCTCGGCGGTGTCTCCATCGGTGTCCAGGACGCCGAGATCCTCGCTGTGACCGGCCCGCGCGGCAGCGGGAAGACCACACTGCTGCACTGTCTCTCGGGCCGGCTGGTGCCCCAGCAGGGCGAGGTCTGGTTCAACAGCGTCCCCGTCCACACCATGGCCCCCCGGGTCCGCGAACAGCTGCGCCGGGAGCGCTTCGGCTGGATCGCCCCGGACCCGGAGCTGGTCCCGGAGCTGACCGTCTGGGAGAACGCCGCGCTGCCCCTGCTGCTGCGCGGCGTCTCGCACCGGGCCGCCCGGAAGGCCGCCACCGAGTGGCTGGAACGCCTGGACATCGCCGCCTTCGCCAAGAAGCGGCCGCACACCCTGCTCCAGGCACAGCGCCAGCGGGTCTCCGTGGCGCGGGCCCTGGCCGCACAGCCGACCGTGATCTTCGCGGACGAGCCGACCGCGACCCTGCACCGCGCGGACCGCACCCATGTGCTGCGCACCCTGACCACGGCGGCCCGCTCGCACGGCATCACCGTGGTGCTGGCCACGCACGACGCCGAGGTCGCCGCACTCGCCGACCGGGCGGTGGCGCTGCTGGACGGCCGTCGCGTCGCCACCGCCGCCCTGCCCGCGAAACCGGAAGCGGAGGGCCGCGCGGCGTGCTCGCTCTCCGTCTAGCCCGCGGTTCGCATCCCCTTGTCCTGGTCCGGCGGCTGCTGGTGGCCACCGCGTCGGCCGGCGTCGGGTTCCTCCTGCTGTGCGCCCTCGGGTACGCCGCCGCGCACCCCGCGTCCGCCGGTTCGGTGCTGCGGCTGCTGTGGTGCTTCGTCCCGCTGGCCGCCACCGTGCAGTTCTCCGTGGCGGTGGCCCGGACCGACCCGAGCACCCGGCCCCGGCCGGGCCTCTCCTCCGTGGGCCTCGGCCCGGTCCGGCTCTCCGCACTGGCCGCGGTCTCCACCGCCGTCTCCACCACGCTGGGCTCCATGGTGGCCCTGCTCTTCTTCCTGCATCTGCGCGGCGACCTCACCGGGATGCCGTTCGACGGGAGCGCGGCGGAGTTCCTCGGCGCGGGCAGTCCGCTGCCGCTGGCCGCCGCGCTGATGCTGCTGGCGCTCGTACCGGTGGCCTCGTCGGCGGCGAGCGCGCTGGCGCTGCGGTCGCGCCCCGACCCGGCACGGGACGCCTTCGGCTCCGAGGAGCTGCCGGAGCCCGCACCGGCCCCGGCCGGGCTCCCCTGGGGCGTGGCGCTGACGGCCGCCGGACTCGCGGTGGAGGCGTACGCGTCCAGGGAGGCGGCGGGAAACGCGTTCCCGCTGCCCGGCCGGTTCGACGCCACGCCGGTGGCGGTGCTGATCGGCTGGACGCTCACCGCGGTCGGCCTGGCGATGGCCGGACCGAGCCTGACGTATCTGTGCGGGCGGGCGCTTCAGTCGGTGCGCCCCGGAGCCGTACGGCTGCTGGCGGGGCGGGTCCTGATGAACGAGGCGCGCCGGATCGGCCGCCCGATCGGGGTCGTCTGCGCGGTGCTGTCCGCGGTGATCGCCGCGTCGGCGCTGTACGGGGGCGACGAGCGCCCGTACGGCCCGCTCACCGCACTCGGCGCGGTGCTGGTCCTCGGCTGTACGACGGCGACGCTGCTGACCTCGGCGCTGGAGGCCAAGCACGCCCGCGCCCACACGGTCGAGGCGCTGCTCAGGATGGGCGCTCCGGCAGCGACACTGCGCCGGGCGACGGCGCTGCGGGCGGGCGCGCTGCTGACGCTGTTCGCCCCGCTGACCTGGGTGATCGCACAGCTGGCGGCGCTTCCGCTGGCGAAGTGAGCCGGCCGGCGGCCGCCGGGAGCCGCGGGTCGCTCAGGGATGGGTCGCCAGGCGGGCGGCCAGGGCGTCGAAGAACGCCTCCCAGCCGTCCTCGGCCGCAGCGTACTGCTCGGCGGTCAGATGGCCACCACGCTGCTGGAAGGCCAGCTCGGTGGTCCCGTCACCGAGGTCGCTGAAGGCCACGGTGACGATCTCGCCCTCGGTGTCATCGGGCGCTGAGCCGTCCTTCAGTGTGAAGACCAGCCCGTCGGGCTCGCTGACCTCGCGGTAGACCCCGTGGAAGGGCATCTCGACGCCCGGCAGCACGATGACCAGGCTCCACGCACCGCCGGGCCGCACGTCCATCGCCACCCGGTCCAGGGGGACGTCCGCCTCGCCCCCGTACCAGGCGGCGAAGTCCTCCGGTGAGGTCCAGGCGGCGAAGACCCGCTGCTGCGGGGCGTGCAGGACGCGGGTGAGGTCGATGCCCTCGCGGGTGCCACCGGTCATGATCACGGTCCTTGTCCGGTCCTGCCGTCCCCGCGGAGCCCGGACGGCAGGACCGGGCTCCGCGGGATGGTCCGCCTCCAGCTTGCCCGGCCCACGGCCCCCTTGCCACGCCGGTCGGGGGTTTCGGTAGCTCGGTTGTCCAGCCGGTCAGAAGACAGCAGACCGGTCGGTCGCCAGCGGTCAGGGGGCAGCAGACCGGCCGTCCAGCCCGTCAGGAAGGTCGCAGACCGGTCGGTCACAACGGTCGGAGGGGCAGCAGAGCGGCCGTCCAGCCCGTCAGAGACCGCAGACCGATCCGCTGGCAGCGGTCAGGGGGGCAGGGGGTCAGGGGGTCAGCAGACCGGCCAGTGTGTCGTACGTCTTCTCCCACCCCCATGCCTCGCGGACCCACGCCCGGCCCTTCTCCCCCATCGCCGCGGCCGCCGCCCGGTCCCGCAGCAGCGCGACGAGCCGGTCCGCGACGGCGGCGACGTCCCGCCCGTCGACCAGGTGCCCCGTCTCCCCGTCCCGTACGGTGTCCGGCGCGCCGCCCGAGTCGCCGACGAGGACCGGCAGCCCGGACGCGGCGGCCTCCAGGAAGACGATGCCCAGCCCCTCCACCTCCAGGCCCCGCCTGCGGGTGCGGCACGGCATGGCGAAGACGTCGCAGGCCGCGTAGTGCTCCGGCATCGCCGCGTGCGGCTGCCCGCCGGCCAGGACCACCGCGTCCGCGACCCCGGTGTCGGCGGCGAGCCGGCACAGGACCCGGGCGTACGGTCCGTCCCCGGTCAGCAGGAGCACGGCGTCGGGCACCGCGCGCCGCACCGCGGGCAGAGCGCGGATCAGGGTGTCCTGGCCCTTGCGCGGGACGAGCCGCGCCGCACAGAGGATCACCGGCCGCCCGCCCAGGCCGTACCGTTCGCGGACGCCGCCCGCCGGAGGCGACACGGCGTCCCGCGCCCCTTCCCGTACGCGGAACTCCTCCGCGTCCACCCCCGGCGCCAGGCGCACCATGCGGCGGGCGGCGGGCGGCGGGCGGGCCGAGTGCGGCGGCGATGGGCGCGCGGGTGGCCGCGCCCAGGTAGGTCACCGTGTCGGTGCCCGCGCCGATCCGCCGGAGCAGGGCCCGTGCGCCGGGTGTGCGGGCCCACCACACCTCGTGCCCGTGCGTCGTGGCGACGGCCCGCCGTATCCCGGTCTCGCGGCGCAGCCGGTCCGCCATGAGCCCGAGCGGTGCGGCGGCCCCGAACCAGACGCTGTCGCAGCCGTGGCGGCGGGCCAGCTCGACCGTGCGGGCGGCGACGCGCGGGACCGGGAGGAGCGTGCGGGCCGGATCGCGGACCACGGGGTAGGGCAGGGCGGCGTCGTGGGCGGCGGCTCCGGGTTCGGCGGAGGTGTGGACGACGACGGAGTCCGCGGGGAACCGGGCGGTCATCGCGTGGACGAAGGTCTCGATGCCGCCCTGGCGCGGCGGGAAGTCGTTGGTGACGACGAGGGTGCGGCGGCGCGTCATCGGGAGGCCTGCTTCCGTTCGCGTACGGGTACCCGTACGCGCTCTCGTGCGAGTTCGCGCACACGTTCGCGTACGCGGAGGGGGTGGACGGGTTCCTGCCATGCGAGGGCGCACACCGTGAGGACCAGCGGGTGCACGAGATAGCCGAACCGGGTCGCGGGCATGAACACGATGGCCAGAAGCAGCCCGAGCGCGAGCCGCGTGGCGGCGGCCGCCGCTGTCGCCGGGGGCCGGACGAGCAGGGAGACGGCGAGCAGCAGGGCGCTCACCCCGAGCAGCAGGAGGGCCAGGGTCCGGCCGCCGGGGACCTCGGTGGCGAGCAGCCGGCCGGGGAACGGGCTCGCGGCGGACGAGACCGCTCCGGTCAGCCCGAGCGGGAAGTCGACGACATGGGTCCGGAAGGCTCCCGGGTCGCGCAGCGCGGCGGGCAGGACGAGCACGGCAGCGGTGAGCAGGCTGACGAGCGCACAGCGCAGGGCGGCCCGTTTCCCTCGGAGCCCTGCGCCCCCGAGGACGGCAAGGTCCCCCCGCAGTCCATCGTGCCCGGACACGGCACGGTCCCCCCGCAGTCCGCCGCCCCCGGACCCGGCACGGTTCCTTCCGCGGCCGTCGCCCCCGGAGGCCGCGGCGAGCAGTGCGAGGGCCACGGGGACCGCCGGCCACGCGGTCCACTTGAGGGCGGCGGCCAGACCGAGTGCCAGCCCGGCCGGTCCCGCTCTCCCCTGCCCCGCCCTGGCCAGCCCCAGACACATCAGACCGGCCACCGGCAGATCGACGCCGCCGACCGCGAGCGGCAGGGCCACCAACGGGCAGGCGGCGATCCACCGGGACCATCCACTGCGGGAACCCGCCGGGAGGGCGAGGGCGAACGCGCCGAGGAAGGCCGCGCCCATCCACAGCCGCGGGTCGGTGAACGGCCCGGTCCCGGCCACCGCCTCCGGGATCCCGAAGGCCGCCATGCCCGGGAGATACGGGTTGAAGTCCTCGGGCACGGCGGGCCGTTCGGGGTACGGCGTCCCTTCGGAGAGCAGGAGCCCCGCCGAGCGGGCGACGACGTCGACCTCCAACTGCGCCCGGTCCACGGCGAGCAGCACCAGCAGGGGCAGCAGCACCGCCCCGGCGACGGCGACCGCCCCGGCCGTACGGGGGCTGCGCCCGCGGGCCACGAGCACCGCGGCGGCCGTGTAGCCGAGTGCGGCGGCGGCTCCCCAGACCCGGTGCGGGCCGAGCGAGGAGAAGGCCCCGAGCGCCGAGGCGGTGGCAGCGCAGCACGCCCACCAGACAGCGTCGCCGGGCAGCGCGGGACGGCCCCGGAACCGGTCGGGAGAGGTGGGAAGCGTGAATGTGGCCATGGATCCGAGGCTAGGAACGTACCGTTCACGGAGCGTCACACCACCGTCCGGTCCTTCGGGTCAACCCGTGGCATGAGACGGCACCGCGAATTCCACCCGTGCTCCGACGCGTCCACCCTCGGCGGTGACGAAGAATCTCCGTATGACGCGCACCATCACGCCGGAGGGCCCGGCCGCCGCCCCCACCGCCCCGCCGCCGGATCACGGCCTGCGCCGACGGCTGCGGCGCTGGACGTCTGAGCCCGCGTACGCCTGGCTGACCGGGGGAGCACTGACGCTCTTCGCGGTCGTGGAGCTGGCCGTCGTACCGGGTTCGGCGGCCACGGCGTTCGGGGTGCTGACCTGCACGGCCTCGCTGGCACTGCGGGCGACGCGGCCCGCCGTGGGGTTCCTGACGGTGGGCGCGGCCCTCCTCAGTTTCGGGACCGACGGCAACATGGCCTACGCGACCATCGCCGGTGCCCTGATCGGCTGCTACACGCTGGGGCGGCATCGGGTGCAGCATCCGGCGGTGCTCGTGCCGGCCGGTTCGCTGGCCGCGCTGACCGTCAATCTGGTGCACATCGACCGGTGGGCCCGGGACGGCTCCCCCGGGCTGCCCGCGCTCCAGGGCACCGACCGGTTCAGCCTGGGTCTTTACGCCGAGACACTGGTGCTGACGGTGATGATCCTGGGCGCGGTGAGCACGGGCGACGCGGTGCGGGCACGCGAGGAGACCCGGCACACGCGGGCAGCCGCCCAGTCCCGGCTGCTGGCGATGGAGCGGCGGCAGGCGGCCGAGGCGGAACGAGCGGCAATAGCACGGGAGTTGCACGACATGATCGCGCATTCGGTGTCGGTGATCGCGGTACGGGCCGAGAGTGCCACGTACACGACTCCGGACCTCTCGCCCCCGGCCCGGGACGCCTTCCAGGAGATCGCGGGCACGGCACGGTCCTCGATGGCGGAGCTGCGGCGGCTGCTGGGGGTGCTGCGCACGGGTGACGGCGCGGATCCGGCCCCGCTCACCGCGCCACAGCCTTCACTGGCCGGCCTCGACGACCTCCTCGACCAGCACCGGGCGGTGGGCGGTGCGGCCGAGCTGCGCGTCACCGGCGAGCGGACAGCGCTGCCCGCGTCCTGGGAGCTGTCGGCGTACCGGATCGTCCAGGAGGCCCTGACGAACGCCCGGCGGCACGCCCCGGGTGCGCACACGGTCGTGGAACTCCACTACGGGACGGGCCTGTTGAGAGTCCGCGTGAGCGACGACGGGCCAGGCCCCGATCCGGCCGGCGGCTCCGGGCGCCCGGGACACGGGCTGGTGGGCATGGCCGAACGGGCCGCCCTGCTCGGCGGGGGACTCACCACGGGCCGGGGTCCGGCCGGCGGGTTTCTCGTGGAGGCGGAACTGCCGTGGTGATCCGGGTGCTGGTGGCCGACGACCAGGCGGTCGTCCGGACGGCGTTCTCCGGCCTGCTGAACACCCAGGACGACATCGACGTGGTCGGGGAAGCGGAGGACGGCGAACAGGCGGTGCACAGGGCGGCCGAACTACGGCCCGATGTGGCGCTGCTGGACATCCGGATGCCCCGGCTCGGCGGCATCGACGCGGCACGAGAGATCGTCGCGGCGTCGAACGGGGCGACCAGGGCGCTGATGCTGACGACGTTCGGTCTGGACGAGTACGTGTACGACGCCCTCAGCGCCGGAGCCAGCGGCTTCCTCCTCAAGGACGCGACCTTCCCCGAACTGCTGCACGCGGTACGGGTGGTGGCGGGCGGCCGCGCCCTGCTGGCCCCCGAGATCACCGGGCGGCTCATCGCCGAGTTCGCCCGGCAGCGGGTCGGCACTCCCCCGCCGCGTTCGGTCGACGGGCTGACCACGCGCGAGGCCGAGGTACTCGTCCTGATCGCCCGTGGCCTGTCGAACGCGGACATCGCCGAGCGGCTGACCATCACCGACCACACGGTGAAGACCCACATCAACCGGCTGTTCGCGAAGATGGGACTGCGGGACCGGGCGCAGGCGGTGATCCTGGCGTACGAACGGGGTCTCGTGGTGGCGGGAACGCAGACACGATAGGGGCATCCGCCACCCCGGCCGTCTCAGGAGGCATCCGCACCGGCCGCCTCGGCAGGTGCCCGCCCGTGCCGCCCCAGCAGGTGCCCGCCCGTACCACCTCGGGAAGCATCCACACCGGCCGGCCCAGCGGGTACCCGCCCGTGCCACCTCAGCGGGTGCCCGCCCCGGCCGCCAGTACCACCGTCTCCGCCGCGTCGAAGCGGACACCCACGACCGCGCCCTCGTCCGGGGTGTCCCGCAGGGCGCATTCGGCCTCCAGCACCGGTGCGTTCCCGGGCATCAGGCGTACGGTCACGTGGTTCCCCCGGAAGGTGCGGACGCCGACCGTGCAGCGCAGTCCGTCCTCGGGGGCGCCGATCAGCACCCCGGCGGGGCGGACCAGCAGGTCGACCTCGCCCTGCGGGGAGCCCTCGGGCACCGGGACCTTGCCCCAGGCGGTGACGGCGGCCTGTCCGGTCACGGTCGCCGGGGTGACGTTGTCGAAGCCGAGGAACCGGGCGACGAACGCGGAGGCGGGACGCTGCCAGACATCCAGCGGGCTGCCCTCCTGCGCGATCCGGCCGTCCCGCATCACGACGACCCGGTCGGCGAGCGCGAACGCCTCGCCCTGGTCGTGCGTGACGGCCAGCACCGTCGTGCCCAGCTCCTGGAAGAGCGTGCGCAGTTCGACGACGAGCCGTTCGCGGAGGCTGCGGTCGAGCTGGCCGAGCGGCTCGTCCAGCATCAGGAGCTTCGGGCGCGGGGCGAGGGCGCGGGCCAGGGCGACGCGCTGCTGCTCACCGCCGGACAGCGCGGCGACCGCGCGGCGTTCGGCCCCGGGCAGGCCGACCAGCTCCAGCAGTTCGCGGACCCGGCGCCCGGCCTCGGCCCGGCCGACGCCGTGCATCCGCAGCCCGAAGGCGACATTGGCGCCGGCATCGCGGTGCGGGAAGAGCTGGTGGTCCTGGAACATCAGGCCGAGCCCGCGCCGGTGCACCGGGACGCCCGCCTGGTCCCGGCCGGCCAGCAGGACCCGGCCGCCGTCCATGGGCTGGAGCCCTGCGACGGCCCGGAGCAGGGTGGACTTCCCGCTGCCGCTGGGTCCGAGCAGGCACACGATCCGGTGGTCGGCGACCTCCAGGTCCACCGCGTCCAGCGCCGTCCGCTTCCCGAACCGTACGGTGGCGGATTCCAGACTCAGCATGAGCGCCGCTCCCCTGCCATCGCTTCCCCTACTGCCACTTCCCTTGCCGCCGCTTCCCCTGCCGTCACTTCCCCTGTCATCGTTCAGAACTCCCCGGATCGGTCGGTGCGGATACGTTCGAGGAGCAGCAGCGACACCGCGCACACCAGCATCAGGATCGTGCTGAGGGCCATCGCCTGCCCGTAGTTGAGCTCCCCCGACCGGCCCAGCAGCCGGGCCACGGCGACCGGCAGGGTCGGGTTGTCCGGCCGCGCGATGAAGACCGTCGCGCCGAACTCCCCGAGGGAGACGGCGAAGGCGAAGCCCGCCGCGACCAGCACCGCCCGCCGCACCAGCGGCAGATCGACCTCCCGCCAGGCCCGCAGCGGCGAGGCTCCCAGCACGGCGGCGGCCTCCCGCAGCCGGTCGTCGACCGCGCGCAGCACGGGCAGCATCGTCCGTACGACGAAGGGGACGCCGACCAGCGCCTGCGCCAGCGGAACCAGGATCCAGGAGGTCCGCAGGTCGAGCGGCGGCTCGTCCAGGGTGATCAGGAAGCCGAAGCCGACCGTGACGGCGGACACCCCGAGCGGCAGCATCAGCAGCGCGTCGAAGCCGCGGACCAGCCGTCCGGCCCGCCGGGTCAGGGCCGCCGCCGCGAGCCCGCCGACGACGAGGGCGATGAGCGTCGCGACGAGCGCGTACCGCAGGGAGTTCCCGACGGCTTCCAGCGGCGGCACCAGGAAGGTGGAGGAGCCGCCCGACCCGGCGGACTGGAGGGCCCGGTAGTAGCCGAAGCCGTAACCGCCGGATCCGTCGAAGGACCGCTCCACCAGCACCCCGAGCGGCATCAGGATCAGCAGCAGCGCGGTGAGCAGGACACCGCCGAGCAGCGCCCACTGTCCGGGGCCGCGCGGCCGGCGGGAGGTCCGGGCCGGGTCGACGAGCTTCAGCGCCCGCTCCCGGCGGCGTACGGTCGCGGCGTGCACGGCGAGGATCCCGCCGACCGCGGCGAACTGCACCAGGGTCAGCACGGCGGCCGTCGGCAGGTCCAGCAGCTGCGCGGTCTGCCGGTAGATCTCCACCTCCAGGGTGGAGTACGCCGGTCCGCCGAGGATCTGCACGACGCCGAAGGAGGTGAAGGTGAAGAGGAAGACCATCAGCGCGGCGGCGGCGACGGCCGGGGCGAGCGCGGGCAACGTCACCCGGCGGAAAGCGGCGAACCGTCCGGCCCCCAGCACCCGGGCGGCCTCCTCCTGGCGGGGGTCCAGCTGCGACCACAGCCCGCCCACCGTGCGTACGACCACGGCGTAGTTGAAGAAGACATGGGCCAGCAGGATCGCCCACACGGTCGTGTCGAGGCGGACGCCCCACAGTTCGTCGAGGAGTCCGCCACGTCCGAGCAGCGCCAGGAACGCGGTGCCGACGACGACGGACGGCAGCACGAACGGCACCGTGACGACCGCCCGCAGCACCTGTTTGCCGGGGAAGTCGAAGCGGGCGAAGACATACGCCCCGGGCAGGGCGATCAACAGGGTGAGCGCGGTCGAGGCGAGGGCCTGCCAGGTGGTGAACCAGAGAACGCCGAGGATGTCCGGGCGGGCCAGCACCTCGCCGATCCGCCCGAGCTGCCAGTCGCCGCCCGCCTTGAGCCCGCGGCCGACGATCGCGGTCACGGGGTAGGCGAAGAACAGCGCGAAGAACGCGACGGGCACGGCCATCAGGCCGAGCCGCACCGCGGTCCCGCGCCGACCGGCCCCGCCACCGGCGGGCCGGACGGGCTCGGCGGCCTTCGCCTCGGGCCCTACTTCAGGACCAGCGACTGCCACGACTGGATCCACTGCTCACGGTTGGCGGCGATCTTCTCGGGCTCGACGGTGGGCGGCGTCTCGACGCTCTCGCCGAACTCGGTGAACAGCGCGGGGAGCTTCGTGTCCTTCACGACCGGGTTCACGAACATGTTCAGCGGCATGTCCTCCTGGAACGTCTTGCTGATCATGAAGTCCAGCAACGCCTTGCCGCCCGCCTCGTTCTTCGCCCCGGTCAGCAGCCCGGCGTACTCGGTCTGCCGGAAGCAGGTGCCGGTGGCGACCCCGGTGGGGGCCTCCTTGGGCTGCGGGTCGGCGTAGAGCACCTCGACGGGCGGGCTGGAGGCGTAGCTGACGACGAGCGGCCGGTCCGCGTTGGCCTTCTTGCCGCCCGCGGAGCCGGAGAACTCCTCGTTGTACGCCTGCTCCCAGCCGTCGACGACCTTGACGCCGTTGGCCTTCAGCTTCTTCCAGTACGCCTCGTAGCCGTCCTCGCCCTGGGTGGCGATGGTGCCGAGGAGGAAGCCGAGACCGGGCGAGGAGCTCGCGGCGTTCTCGGTGACGAGGAGGTTCTTGTACGCGGGCTCGATCAGGTCCTCGAAGGTCTTCGGCGGCGCGAGCTTCTTGTCGGCGAAGTACTTCTTGTCGTAGTTGACGCAGATGTCTCCGGTGTCGACGGGCGTCACCCGGTGCTTCTCGTCCGTCTGCGTGTCCGCCGCGACCGTGTCCAGGCCCTTGGCCTCGTACGCGGTGAACAGACCGTTGTCGAGGGCGCGGGAGAGCAGGGTGTTGTCGACGCCGAAGAAGACGTCGCCGCGCGGGGAGCCCTTGGTGAGGATCTCCTGGTTGAGCGCGGCTCCGGCGTCGCCGCTCTTGAGGATCTCGACGGTGTAACCGGTCTCCTCGGCAAACGCCTTCAGCACCCCGTCCGAGACGCTGAAGGAGTCGTGGCTGACCAGGGTCACGGTCTTGGAGCCGGTGCCCTTGGACGCCCCGGAGCCCGCGGGACCGTCGTCGCTGCCGCAGCCCGCGAGCACGGTGACGCCGAGAGCGGCGGCGAGCGCGGCCGCCGCGTACTTCGTGGTGGTGTTCATGTGATTCCTCCTGGAGGTGACCAGGAAGAGACGCGGCCCCGCCCGCTGTCCGGCGAACCGGAAGCGGGCAGGGCGCAACAGCTTGAGTAAGGTCCGAACTTCCTACCCGGAATGACCCGGGCGAGGTTCAGAGGGTCTGCGGCCAACCTGTCCTTGGTGCCGCACTCTCAGCGCTGTGGCGCTCCCCTGTCGGAATATGAAGTTGATTTCGGCCCAGGCTACACCGGCGGTTTTCGGCCGGGCCGTGCGGTCTCCGGTCTTTGCGCGGTCGCTGCTGCGCCGAGGTCTCAGCGCTCGGAGGCCGCCAGCTGCCCGCAGGCTCCGTCGATCTCCTGGCCACGGGTGTCCCGGACGGTGACTGGCACGCCGTGGGCCGCGATGGCCTCGACGAACGCCTTCTCGTCCTCGGGCCGCGAGGCGGTCCACTTGGAGCCGGGCGTGGGGTTCAGCGGGATCAGGTTGACGTGCACCCGCTTGCCCTTGAGCAGCCGGCCGAGCAGGTCGCCGCGCCAGGCCTGGTCGTTGATGTCCCGGATCAGGGCGTACTCGATGGAGATCCGGCGGCCGGACTTCTCGGCGTACTCCCAGGCGGCGTCCAGCACCTCGCGGACGTTCCACCGGGTGTTGACGGGGACCAGGGTGTCGCGCAGCTCGTCGTCCGGGGCGTGCAGCGAGACGGCGAGGCGGCACTTGAAGCCCTCGTCGGAGAAGCGCAGCATGGCCGGGACAAGGCCCACGGTGGAAACGGTGATCCCGCGCTGCGAGAGGCCGAGGCCGTCCGGCTCCGGGTCGGTGAGCCGGCGGATCGCGCCGACCACGCGGTTGTAGTTGGCGAGCGGCTCGCCCATGCCCATGAAGACGATGTTGGAGAGCCGCGCGGGGCCGCCGGGCACCTCGCCGTCGCGCAGGGCGCGCATGCCGTCGACGATCTGGTGCACGATCTCGGCGGTCGACAGGTTGCGGTCGAGGCCGGCCTGCCCGGTGGCGCAGAAGGGGCAGTTCATTCCGCAGCCGGCCTGCGAGGAGATGCACATGGTGACGCGCTCCGGGTACCGCATCAGGACGGACTCGACGAGCGTCCCGTCGTGCAGCTTCCACAGGGTCTTGCGTGTCGTGTCGTCGTCGCAGCTGATGTGCCGGATCACGGACATCAGGTCGGGGAACAGCGCCTCGGCGAGCTTCTCCCGCGACGCGGCCGGGATGTTGGTCCACTCGGCCGGGTCGTGCGCGTACCGCGCGAAGTAGTGCTGCGAGAGCTGCTGGGCGCGGAACGGCTTCTCACCGGTCGCGGCGACCGCTTCCTTGCGCTCGGCGGGCGTGAGGTCGGCGAGGTGCCGCGGCGGCTTCTTGGCTCCGCGGGGCGCGACGAAAGTGAGTTCTCCGGGCTTAGGCATGGTTCATCCAGTGTGGCAGACAGACGGGTGAGGGCCCGCCGCCCTGTGGACAACGGACCCTCACTCGAAGAACGTGCAGGTGGGAAGGGGTGTCTGGCGCTCAGCCCGAACCCACGAACAGCACCAGCAGCAGCCAGACGACCGGTGCGGTGGGCAGCAGCGAGTCCAGCCGGTCCATGATGCCGCCGTGGCCGGGGAGCAGGGTGCCCATGTCCTTGATCCCGAGGTCCCGCTTGATCATGGACTCGCCGAGGTCGCCGAGGGTGGCGCTGGCGGCGACCGCGAAGCCGAGCAGCAGGCCCTGCCACCAGGCGCCGCCGTCGATCAGGAACTCCATGCACAGCGCGCCGGCGACCATCGCGAAGCCCACGGCTCCGAACAGGCCCTCACGGGTCTTGCCGGGGCTGATGCGCGGGGCGAGCTTGTGCTTGCCGAAGCGCCAGCCGACCGCGTACGCCCCGGTGTCGCTGACCACGGTGAGGACGAGGAAGGTCAGGACCCGCCACGATCCGTCGTCCGCCTTCAGCAGCAGGGCGACGAAGGTGGCGAGGAAGGGTACGTAGAACGCCGCGAAGACCCCGGCCGTGACGTCCTTGAGATATCCGTCCGGCGGCTCGGTCATCCGCCAGACCAGCACCGCGAGGGCGGTCAGGGCCATCGCGACCCAGGCCCCCTCGGGCCCCCGTGCGTAACCGGCGACGACCATCGCGGCTCCGCCGACGGCCAGCGGCACCAGGGGCGCCTTGATGCCCTTGCTCTCCTGGAGGCGGGAGGTGAGCTCCCACAGACCGACGACGACGGCGATCACTATGACGCCGACGAAGACGGCCTTCACGATGAACAGCGAGAGGCCGATGACGGCGCCGAGACCCACGCCGACCCCTATGGCGGCGCGCAGATCACGCCCCGCGCGCTTCTTCTGCGGCGGGGGCGGCAACGGGGTGGACATGGGCTCCTGCGGCATCTCGTCACGGAACAGGGGGCCGCTGACGTGAGCGGCGTCCCTGTCCCGGTCGTCGCGGCTCTCTGCGTCTCTACCTGCGTCGGGAACGTCCGGCACGTTGGGCATGGGCCGAGTCTGCTGGGCGTCACGCACATCGTGGGCAGGACCCGCCGGGGCGGCTCTCATCTCGGGCGTGCCCCGGTAACCGGCTCCTTGCGGGACACCCCGGGAAGAGTCGTTCATCAGACTTCGAGCAGCTCGGCTTCCTTGTGCTTGAGCAGCTCGTCCACCTGCGCGACGTACTTCGCGGTGGTGTCGTCGAGCTCCTTCTCGGCGCGGCGCACCTCGTCCTCGCCGGACTCCTTGTCCTTGACGAGCTTGTCGAGGGTCTCCTTGGCCTTGCGGCGGATGGAGCGGATCGAGATCTTGGAGTCCTCGGCCTTGGTCTTGGCGACCTTGATGTACTCCTTGCGGCGGTCCTGGGTGAGCTCGGGGAACGTCACCCGGATGATATTGCCGTCGTTGCTCGGGTTGACGCCGAGGTCGGAGTCGCGGATCGCCTGCTCGATGTTGCGCAGCGCGGTCTTGTCGAACGGCGTCACGACGGCCATCCGCGCCTCGGGAACCGAGAACGAGGCCAGCTGGTTGATCGGGGTCAGCGCGCCGTAGTAGTCGGCGACGATCTTGTTGAACATCGCCGGGTGCGCGCGGCCGGTACGGATCGCCGCGAAGTCCTCTTTCGCGACGACAACGGCCTTCTCCATCTTCTCCTCGGCCTCGAGGAGGATTTCTTCGATCACCACGTGCTCCTGCGTGTCTTGAGTGGGCCCGGCGTCGTCATCGCCGGGCCCTGCGGGTCCTGCGTCGCGTCCTCACCTGCACGGTGTCCGACCGGCAGGCCGTTGTCCATCCTGGGGGGCCGTCAGGCCCGGGTGCTCTCGTCGCTCACGAGCGTGCCGATCTTCTCACCCTTGACCGCGCGAGCGATATTGCCCTCGGCGGTCAGCTCGAAGACGAGGATCGGGAGCTGGTTGTCACGGCAGAGCGTGATGGCGGTGGCGTCGGCGACCCTCAGGTCGCGGGTGATCACCTCGCCGTACTCCAGTGCGTCGAACTTCACCGCGTCGTGGTTGGTCTTCGGGTCGGAGTCGTAGACCCCGTCCACGCCGTTCTTCCCCATGAGCAGCGCCTCGGCGTCGATCTCCAGGGCGCGCTGGGCGGCGGTGGTGTCGGTGGAGAAGTACGGCATGCCCATACCGGCGCCGAAGATCACCACGCGCCCCTTCTCCAGGTGCCGTACGGCACGGAGCGGGATGTACGGCTCGGCGACCTGGCCCATGGTGATGGCGGTCTGGACGCGCGAGTCGATGCCCTCCTTCTCCAGGAAGTCCTGGAGTGCCAGGCAGTTCATGACGGTGCCGAGCATGCCCATGTAGTCGGACCGGGCCCGGTCCATGCCACGCTGCTGGAGCTCGGCACCACGGAAGAAGTTGCCTCCCCCGATGACCACCGCGATCTGGGCGCCGTCGCGTACGACGGCGGCGATCTCGCGGGCAATGGTGTGCACGACGTCGGGGTCGACGCCGAGGCCGCCCCCACCGGCGAACGCCTCGCCGGAGAGCTTCAGCATGAAGCGCCCGGAGCCCTTGTCGTCGTGCTTGCCGTCGGCCTGAATGGCGTCCGAGCCCTTGTCCATGGAAATTCTCCTCGTGCACATACGAAGAAGGCCATTGCCGGTGGGTCTGGTGTCCCTACAGCGGCAATGGCCTCCTCGTCAGATCTGCGGTCGTCCGGCGTGGGTGCGGCCGTCGACTGCACCTGGGGGTGTCCGGTGCATCAGGGCCGGAGAGGCCGCGGCGTCCGGTGCGGTGCATCGCAAGGCGCTGGAACGTCCTCATCGCGGAGCGATTCAGGCGTTTCGGCAACGCTGCGAGGTGCCGTGCCAGGCGTCGCGGACCCGGTCATGATGCGCCGGATACCCCCTCGACCCTATCGGGTCCGGTGCTGTTCGCCCGGACGGACTCAGATGCCGACCTTGATGCGCGAGAAGCGCTTCAGGGTGACACCGGCCTCGTCCAGGACCTTCTGAACCGACTTCTTGGCGTCCAGCGCGTACGGCTGGCCGAGGAGGGTGGCCTCCTTGAAGAAGCCGTTGACGCGACCCTCGACGATCTTCGGGAGCGCGGCCTCGGGCTTGCCCTCGGCGCGCGTGGTCTCCTCGGCGACGCGGCGCTCGGCCTCGACGACCTCGGCCGGGACGTCCTCGCGGGACAGGTACTTCGGAGCGAAGGCGGCGATGTGCTGCGCGATGCCCTTGGCCAGCTCGGCGTCGGCCTTGTCCAGCTCGACCAGAACACCGATCTGCGGGGGCAGGTCGGGCATGGTGCGGTGCATGTACACGGAGACGAAGGCGCCGGTGAACTGCGCGAAGCGGTCCAGGACGATCTTCTCGCCGAGGTTGGCGTTGGCCTCGTCGACGTACGCCTGGACGGTCTGGCCGGCCTCGATCTCGGAGGCGAGCAGCGCGCCGATGTCTGCCGGGGAGGTCGCGGCGACGTGAGCGGCGAGCGTGTTGGCGACGGCCTGGAACTTCTCGCCCTTGGCGACGAAGTCCGTCTCGCACTTCAGCTCAAGGATGACGCCGGACGTCTGGTCCTCGGAGATGAGGGAAACGACGGCACCGTTCTCGGCAGAGCGGCCCTCGCGCTTGGCGACGCCCTTCTGGCCCTTGATACGGAGCGCCTCGACGGCCTTGTCGACGTTGCCGTCGGCCTCGTCGAGCGCCTTCTTGCAGTCCATCATGCCGGCGCCGGTGAGCTCGCGGAGCTTCTTGACGTCAGCGGCGGTGTAGTTCGCCATGAGTCTGTATGTCTCTCTCGAAGTCTGAAAGATCTACGGGTGAACGGCGGGGGCGACGCTTGTGGCGTCGGCCCCCGCCGTCAGTAGCCGTGACGGGTGTCAGGCCTGCTCGGCGTCCGCGTCGGCGGCCGGGGCGTCAGCAGCGGCCGGGGCCTCGACGACGGCCTCGGCGACGGCCTCGGCGACGGCCTCGGCCGGCTTCTCGGCGTCGGCGACCTTCTCGGTCTCGGCGGAGGACTGGACCTCGGCGACGGCCGCGGTCTCGTCCTTCTTGTCGCCCTCGAGCAGGTCGCGCTCCCACTCGGCGAGGGGCTCGCCGGCGGCCTTCTCGCCCGGCTTCGAGTCACCGGTGGCGGCACCGGAACGGGCGATGAGGCCCTCGGCGACGGCGTCGGCGATCACGCGGGTGAGCAGGGTGACGGAGCGGATCGCGTCGTCGTTGCCCGGAATCTTGTAGTCGACCTCGTCGGGGTCACAGTTGGTGTCGAGGATCGCGACGACCGGGATGTGGAGCTTGCGCGCCTCACCGACGGCGATGTGCTCCTTCTTGGTGTCGACGATCCAGACGGCGCTGGGCACCTTCTGCATCTCGCGGATACCACCGAGGGTCTTCTCCAGCTTGGCCTTCTCGCGCGAGAGGACCAGGAGCTCCTTCTTGGTGAGGCCGGAGGCGGCCACGTCCTCGAAGTCGATGAGCTCAAGCTCCTTCAGACGCTGAAGGCGCTTGTAGACGGTGGAGAAGTTGGTGAGCATGCCACCGAGCCAACGCTGGTTGACGTACGGCATGCCGACGCGCGTCGCCTGCTCGGCGATGGCCTCCTGGGCCTGCTTCTTCGTACCCACGAACATGATGGAGCCGCCGTGGGCGACGGTCTCCTTGACGAACTCGTAGGCGCGGTCGATGTACGACAGCGACTGGAGCAGGTCGATGATGTAGATGCCGTTGCGCTCGGTGAAGATGAAGCGCTTCATCTTCGGGTTCCAGCGACGGGTCTGGTGACCGAAGTGGACGCCGCTTTCCAGCAGCTCCCGCATCGTGACGACGGCCATGGCCGTACTCCTTGAGGTGCTCGGTTATCGCGACCGCAGGTTTGCGCTCGCGCCTGACGCCCCGACGCGCCGTGCCACGAGGGACCGAGGAGCGCGGCCATCTCCGAGAAGAGGGAGATGGCGGGGCGTGCGAAGTCGACCCGGTGACCCGGATCGCCGTAAGAAGTGTACGGGACCGGTTGGGTCCCGGGTGACGGCGATGTCCACGGCCGGATGACGCCGATGTCCACGGCCGGGTGACGGCGATATCCACAACCGGCGAGTAGTCCACAGAAACGGTTCATGATCCCCGGAATCCCGACCTCCGGGCCATGGTGACGGACATGCGTCATCAACCCGGCCCACGCCGCTCCGCCGCCCTGCGTCCGCTGCTCCTGCTGCTGCCTCTGCTGCTCCTGCTGCCCCTGCTGTACGTGCCGCTCCCTGCCGGGCTGCCCGCGCCGGGCGGGCCCGCCGCGGCCGTCGTGCCCGCCGGGGCCGTGGCGTCCTTGCCGGGGGCGGACGCCGATGCCGACGATGACGGCCGGAGCTGGCCGCTGGCGGGGAGACCCGCGGTGTTACGGGGATGGGAGCCGCCCGCCGGTCGCTACGGGCCCGGCCATCGCGGCGTGGACCTCGCGGCGGAGCCGGGCGCGCGGGTCCTGGCGGCCGCCGGGGGCCGGGTGTCGTTCGCGGGGCGGGTGGCGGGGCGTGGGGTGCTCGCCATCGAGATGGCCGACAGCGGTTCGCCACCGCTGCGCACCACGTACGAACCGGTGCGGGCGCTGGTCGAGGAGGGCGCGAGCACCCGGGCCGGGCAGCCGGTCGGAGTGCTGGAGGAGGGGCCGTTCCACTGCGCGGAGGGCTGCCTGCACTGGGGGCTGCGGCGCGGGGATGCCTATCTGGACCCGCTCTCGCTGCTGCCGCCCGCTCTGCTGCGGGGAGGTCCCTCGCGGCTGCTGCCGGTGTTCGGGGTGCCGGAGCCGGACGCCGCCCGGGTCAGCCGCTCACACCGCGCAGGACCATCGCGACGACGGTGTCCGCGATGACGCCGGGCTCCTCCGCGACACCCAGTTCGATCCGGCGCACGGCGGCGTCGACCGAACCCTGCAGGAGCATGGCGGCCAGCCTCGGCTGCGCGTTGCCGAGGTCGCCCAGCGCTTCGACGATCATGGCGATCAGCCCGCCGTGCGCGGCCCGGATCTTCTCCCGGGCGCCCGCGTCCAGCTCGCTCGCGGAGATCGCGACGACCGCGCGGTGGCGGCGGTCCCCGACGAGGTCGAGCTGTCGGCGCACGTACGCCTCGATCTTCGCCTCGGGCGTCTCGGCGCGCCGCATGGCGTTCTCGACCTCGGCCGCCCAGACGGGGAAGTCGACGGCGCACAGCTCCTCGACGACGGCGGCACGGGAGCGGAAGTACTCGTACACGGAGGACCGGGCAAGACCCGTGCGTTCGGCGAGGGCGGGGAAGGTCAACGCCTCCGTACCGCCCTCGGACAGCAGGGAGCGCGCGGCGTCCAGGAGGGCGCCGCGCTGCATGGTCCGGTGCTCGGCCACGGAGGCCGCTCGAATCCTGGGCACGCATCCACTCTACGGCGGCAGGCGTGCGAGGGAAGGGCACGGCCGCCGGTCGGATGGCCGGAGTGAGCCGGGAAGAGGACGTCAGCGGCCCGCGTCGGCCAGCTTCGCCCGCAGTTGCAGCACGGACTTGGTGTGGATCTGGCTGACGCGGCTCTCGGTCACCCCGAGGACGTTGCCGATCTCCGCGAGGGTGAGGCCCTCGTAGTAGTAGAGGGTCACCACGGTCTTCTCGCGGTCGGGGAGGGTGTTGATGGCCCGCGCGAGCAGTCTTCTCAGCTCGCGGTCCTCGGCGACCTCCACCGGGTTGTCGGCGGCGGTGTCCTCCAGGGTGTCCATCAGGCTCAGCCGGTCGCCGCCCTCGCCGCCGACGTGCAGCAACTCCTCCAGGGCGACCACGTTCGCCAGCGACAACTGGCTGAAAACAGCGTGCAGTTCCTCCAGCGCAATACCCATCTCCGAGGCGACCTCGGCCTCCGAGGGCGTACGCCGGAACTGTGCCTCCAACGTGGCGTACGCGCGCTCCACGTTCCGCGCCTTCTGCCGCACGGACCGCGGGATCCAGTCCAGCGCCCGGAGTTCGTCGATCATCGCGCCGCGGATCCGGGTGATCGCGTACGTCTCGAACTTGATGGCCCGTTCGATGTCGAACTTCTCGATGGCGTCGATCAGTCCGAAGACACCGGAGGAGACGAAGTCGGCCTGCTCGACGTTGGGCGGCAGCCCCACGCTCACCCGGCCCGCGACGTACTTCACGAGCGGTGAGTAGTGCAGGATCAGCTGCTCCCTCAGCCGCTCGTCGCCCGTGGTCTTGTAGGAGCGCCACAACTCGTCGAGGGAGGAGGGAGCGGGAGGGCGCACAGTGCCACGCGCAACCGGTGGTACTGCCGCGCGGTCAGACCCGGAGGTGTGCTGGGGCATGTGGTGCCTTGAGCCGTTCTGCCGTGAAGTGCTGGGGGACTTTTGTCTGGGGCGGAATCCTTGTGAGCGTAGCGTGACTGCGGCGTCGCAGTCCGCGCAGGACGGGAGATCCATGCCGCGTGATCGCGTGCCGCCGTTCACGCCGTCCGCGCCCGCCGGGAGCCGGGGCCACCGCCGTGGGCGCGGGTCCCGGACAGGTCACCGATCGATCGTGCGAGGTCATCGGCCTTACCTTTTCACCCGAATGCTCCAGGTCAAGTACCGCCTCGCCGCGCGTCGTCGTTGCGTGCCGAAGGAAGCGTCAACCGCCAGCCGTCGCCTTCGCGTTCGACGAACCCCAGTGAGTGCAGTTCGTACAGTCGACCGAGCGTCTCGTCGGCGGACGTCCCCGCAGTGCGGGCAAGGTCACGGGGGTGGGTGACACCGTGGTAGGGGAGCGCTTCGAGGACCCTCGCGGTGACCGCGTCCAAGTGGTCCCTGGGCAGCACCGGGCCGCGTCGGGCGGGCGGAAGGTCGCCGATGTCCCCGACCAGCTCGACGACTTCGTCGGCATCGGTGACGAGCACGCCCTCACCGCGCAACAGCTCGTGGACCCCTGCCGACAGCCCGCTGGTGGCGGGGCCGGGCACCCCCATGGAGAAGCGACCGAGCCGTTGCGCCTGGCGGGCGGTGACCAGTGAACCGCTGCGGTATTCGGCCTCGACCACGACCGTTCCCCTGGTCAGCGCGGCGATGACGCGGTTGCGCAGGATGAATCTGCTGCGGGTGGGGTGGGAGGACGGCGGCAACTCGGCGACGACGAGCCCCTGTTGCGCCAGCCGCCCGAGCAACTCGGCGTGCCCGCGCGGGTAGGCGACGTCGACACCGCAGGCCAGCACCGCCGTCGTCGCTCCGCCCGCGGCCAGCGCGCCGCGGTGAGCGGCTCCGTCCACCCCGAACGCCGCCCCCGACACCACCACCCAGCCGCGCTCCGCGAGGCCGGAGCCGAGGGCCGCCGCCATATGCGCCCCGTACGGGGTGCAGGCCCTCGCTCCGACCACCGCGACCGAGCGCAGGGACCACAGCCGCAGATCGGGCCGCCCCCGAACCCAGAGTCCGACGGGCCGCGCGTCGCCCAGGTCGTCCAGCTGGCTCGGCCACTCCCGGTCCCCCGGGCAGACGAAGCGTCCGCCCACCGCGGCGACCGCGGCCAGATCCCGCGCCGGCTCCGCGGCGGCCGCACGCAGCCGGTAGCCCCCGAGCCGTACGGCGGTCATCCCCGGCAGCTTCTCGGCGGACCCGTCCTCGACGGTGAGCCTCCGCATCAGCTCGACCGGACCGGTCCGCCGGAGCCAACGTCCGGCCCGCTCGTCCCCCGGCTCCAGCACCCGCGTCAACGCGGCCCTGGCCACCCGCTCCCGCTCCCGGTCCCCGTCGTCGCGGCCGGAGTCGTGGTCCCGGTCCGGATGCCCGTAGCGACCACGGCCCCGGCCGGGCTCCGGCGGATGCCCTCGCTCCAGCTCCCTCCCGCGCTCCCGGCCCCCGTCCTCGCCCCGCTCCCGCTCCTCGCCCCCGTCCTCGCCCCGGTGGCCGCCCCTGTCCCGCCCCAGCCCCTGCTCCCGACCTCCGTCCTCGGCCCGCTCCCCGTCCTCGCCCCGGTCGCCGTCCCGCTCCCATCCCGGCCCGCGCTCCCGGCCCCCACCCTCGTCCCGGTGGCGGCCCCGATCCCGCCCCGGCCCGCGCTCCCAGCCCCCGTC
This sequence comes from Streptomyces sp. NPDC048142, assembly GCF_043202835.1. Taxonomy (NCBI): domain Bacteria; kingdom Bacillati; phylum Actinomycetota; class Actinomycetes; order Kitasatosporales; family Streptomycetaceae; genus Streptomyces; species Streptomyces sp. NPDC048142. The sequence continues at coordinate 409,813 of NZ_JBIDBC010000001.1, read as the reverse complement.
CCCGCCCTCGCCCCGCTGCCGGTCAGGATCTGGCAGGGCTTCCCCGCCGCCCGTCCCCGGCTCGTCCTCCTGTCCCGGCCCGTACTCCTGCCCGCGCTCCCGGCCCGCGCCGTGTTCCCCATCCCGCTCCGGCCCGTGCCCGCGCTCCCCCGTCGGCCCGGTCACCGCGACCCCGCCCCCATCGGCACCCCGCGCTGGATGCCCGTCCGCAGCTCCAGGGCGACCGCCACGTCGGAGGCGTCCGGGCGGCCGGCGCCCCGCAGGTCCGCCACGGTCCACGCGACCCTCAGCACCCGGTCCAGGCCCCGGGCCGTGAGCATCCCGCGTTCCAGGTCCCGCTCCGCCGCCCCCAACGCTCCCGGGGCCACGAGCAACCGGGTCCGCAGCTCATGGCCGGGCACCTCGCTGTTCGTGGTCCACGGGGTACCGGCCAGCCGCTCGGCCGCCCGCGCCCTGGCGTCCCGTACCCGGGCGGCGACGACGGCCGTCGACTCGCCCCGGCTGTCCTGCGCCAGGAGGTCCGCGCGGTCGACCGGCTCCACCTCGACCCGCAGGTCCACCCGGTCGAGCAGGGGCCCGGACAGGCGCGCCTGATAGCGGCGGACCATCGAGGGCGGGCACTCGCAGCCCGCGCCGGTGAGCGTGTGCCGGCCGCAGGGGCACGGATTGGCGGCCAGCACCATCAGGAACCGGGCAGGCAGCCGCACCACTCCCGCCGCCCGCGCGACCACCACATGGCCCGACTCCAGCGGCTGACGCAACGCGTCGAGGGCCTTGCCCGAGAATTCGGGGGCCTCATCGAGGAAGAGCACCCCGCGGTGGGCGAGGGACACCGCCCCGGGCCTCGGCATCCCGTTGCCCCCGCCGACCAGGGACTGCATGGTCGCCGAGTGGTGCGGGGCGCAGTAGGGCGCCCGGGAGACGAGCGGTTCACCCGGGGGGAGGATGCCCGCCACGGAGTGGACCGCCGTCACTTCGAGGGATTCCTGCCGGGTCAGCGGCGGCAGGACCGCCGACAGCCGCTCGGCCAGCATGGTCTTGCCGGCGCCCGGCGGGCCCGAGAACAGCAGATGGTGTCCTCCGGCCGCGGCCACCTCCAGGGCCTTGCGCGGGCGCGGCTGCCCCGCGACGTCCGCCAGGTCCGGCCGGTGGGCGTAGCCCCGCGCGGTGGCCGGGGCGAGCCCCGTACCGAGGCCCGTGCCGGGGATCATGAGCCCGGCCAGCATGGCGTCGGGGCGTCCCTGGCCGTCGACGGGCTCCTCGGGCACAGGTTCGTCGCACAGGACGGCGATGAGCTGGCGCAGGCTCCGGACGCCGAGGACCGAGACCCCCGGCACCAGGGCCGCCTCCCCGGCGGTCTGCTCGGGCACGACGACCTGCTCGTACCCCGCTTCGGCCGCCGCGAGGACGGCGGGCAGCACGCCCCGTACCGGACGGACCCGGCCGTCCAGACCCAGTTCGCCGATCATCACCACATCGGCGATCGCGGCGGGGTCGATCCGCTCCGCCGCCCCGAGCACCGCACAGGCGACGGCGAGATCGAAGCCCGAGCCGCTCTTCGGCACGGAGGCCGGGGAGAGCCCGACCGTGAGCTTCTTCTGCGGCCACTCCGCCCCGGAATTGACCACGGCGGCCCGCACCCGGTCCCGGCTCTCGACCAGGCTCTTGTCCGGCAGTCCGACCAGGGTGAAGGCCGCCACTCCCGGCTCCAGGTCCGCCTGGACCTCCACCACCACACCCTCGACGCCGACCAGCGCCACGGAACACGCACGTGCGAAGCCCATCAGGACACCCCCCGGGCGTGCTCCGTGACCGGGGCTCCGCGCCGGGGCACGGTCACCCCGATCAGGTCGATGCGGACCCCGCCGGGCGGTGGCCCGCCGTGCCGGTCGAGCCAGATCTCGGCGAGCCGTCGCAACCGGTCCGCCTTGACCGGGCCGACCGCCGCCATGGGGTGTTCGAAAGCGTGTGACCTGCGGGTCTTCACCTCGCAGAAGACCAGGGCTTCGCCGTCCCTGGCCACGATGTCGATCTCTCCGGCGCGACAGCGCCAGTTGCGCTCGACCACCGCCATCCCGGCTTCGGCCAGCAGCCGCGCCGCCAGATCCTCGCCGTACCGCCCGAGTGCCCCCCGTGCGTTCATATCGGCACCACCTCCGGCACCGACTGTGCCCCGGCCCGCCCGAAGATGTGGATCTTGGTGGACAACTCCGCGGATGTGGAAAACCCGGCCACCCACACGGGTGACCGGGTCGCTCACTGCAACGCGCGTATCGACGGCCCGGCACCGCGGGCCACGCGGGATCAGCCTCCCGGAAGTTCCAGATCGCTCTTGTTGAGCTCTTCGATGTTGACGTCCTTGAAGGTCAGCACGCGGACCTGCTTGACGAACCTCGCAGGCCGGTACATGTCCCAGACCCAGGCGTCCGCCATGGACACCTCGAAGAAAACCTCACCCTGGACGGAGTGCACCTGCATCTCGTAGTCGTTGGTGAGGTAGAAGCGCCGTTCGGTCTCGATCACATATTTGAACAGACCGACGACATCGCGGTACTCCCGGTAGAGCTTCAGCTCCATCTCGGTCTCGTACTTCTCGAGGTCCTCGGCGCTCATGGCATGTTTCCCCTTCAGCCGTGCGTGCCCCCATTGTGCGTCAGCCTCCGGCGTCCCTGGACGATGAGACGATTTCGGGGGCCAGAACCAGCGGATCACGCGGGGGGCCCTCGTCGAGAAGCGTGCGCAGCAGCTCGGCGAGTCTGGTCGGGTACACCGTCTCACGCGTCGCGAGCAGTTCGGCGGAAGTCCACCACCTCAGACCGGCGACACTGCGCAGCTCCAGGTCGGTGAGGCCCTGCGGGACGGTGGCGGACTGTGTCGTACGGGCCAGGTAGTACCACTCGTCCTGGTCCCAGCGCCGTCCGTCGAACGGGAAGGAACAGATCCGGGTCCAGAGCAGCGGGCCCAGCTCGATGTCCGTGACACCGGTCTCCTCGGCGAGCTCACGGCGGGCCGCCTGCTCCCGGGTCTCGTCGCCCTCAAGGCCGCCGCCCGGGGTGAACCACCAGGTGTCGGCCGGGTCGTCCGGCTCGTGGCCGTGCAGCAGCAGAACGCGGTCGTCGGGGTCCAGGAGGACCACCCGGGCGACCTTGCGGGCCCCGGGGGTCACCGGGCCCCTCCGGGGACCGTCTTCCGGCGGGCGAGGCGCGCCGCCACGGGTCCGTACACCGCGCCGCCGAGGATCAGTGCGACGCCCACCAGGATCGCGCCCACCTGGAGCGGCAGCGGCCCCGCGGCGGACACCCCGCCGGGCAGCGCGGCGAACGAGGAGGGCCGGTCGATCATGCCGTTCACCGGCCAGGCCACCGCGTCCACCCGGGCCTGCACGGCGCTCAGCGGTACGGAGCCCTCGCCGGCGTCCTGGAGGTGGACCCGGGAGTCCAGGGAGGTGGCCCGTTCGTCGCCGAGCAGGAAGATCTGCCCCTGGGGCACGGTGGCGGAGAAGTCCTGGGGCGAGGCGGGCGCCGTGCTGCCCGGGGCGGCCGGGCCGCTGGCGAGGTAGGGCTCGTCGACGGGGGTCCCGTTGACGGTGAGCCGCCCTTCCTCGTCGCAGCAGGCCACCTCGTCGCCGCCGATCCCGACGACACGCTTCACCATCGGTGCGGAGCCCCAGACCTGGTCGGTGAAGACCACCACATCACCGCGCCGGACTTCGGCGCCGTCTATCCGCTCGGCGAGCACCCGGTCACCGGGGTTCACCGTGGGGGACATCGAGGCGGTCGGGACCGTGTACGGCTGGTAGACCACCGCCGCCCAGACGAAACCGCCGAGAAAAAGCACACAGCCGACGGCCACGGCCAAGCCCGACACCATGGCGCCGAACCGGCCGCGGCCGTCTTCCTTGCGTCCTGTACCGCTCATCCCAGCGCTCCCCCGTCGGAGATCGGCAATCGCTGATCCGAGTCGGCACCCTACCCGGCGGTACGCCCGGCGGTCAGCCTCCGGCGGCGCCACAGCACGAAGGGCAGCGCTCCGGCCACGCCCAGTGCCGCCGGCGCCATCGCGGCGGCCGCGTTCAGACCGGGCTGGTCGAAGGTGTCCGGGACCGGAAGCGTCGACCAGCGGCCCAGCGGCCAGGCGATACCGACGGCACGGCCGACGACCTCGTCCGTGGAGACCGTGCCCTGGCCCGGGAGCTCCTGGTGGTAGCGCGAGTCCAGGGAGTTCTGCCGGTGATCGCCCATGACGAAGATCCGGCCGTCCGGCACCTCGATCGGACCGAAGGGCTTGTCATTGCACGGGGTGTTCCCCGGGAAGATGAACGACTTCTCGTCCAGGCTCTTCCCGTTGACCGTGACCGGCCCGTTCTCCTTGCATTCCACGGTGTCGCCGCCGACCGCGATGACCCGCTTGATCAGGTCCTGCTCCTCGGAGGACGGCATCAGGCCGATGAAGCTCAGGAACTTCTGCGCCACGTTGGGCTCCGGAGTCTCGGTGTCCTGCAGCCAGCCGCCCGGGTCGTGGAAGACCACGACCTCGCCGCGCTCCGGCTCCGAGCCGAACCACGGGGTCAGCTTGTCGACCAGGACCCGGTCGCCCCGCTGCAGAGTGTTCTGCATGGAGTCCGAGGGGATCGAGAACGCCTGGACCAGGAACGTCTTGATCAGCAGCGCCAGAACCAGGGCGATGCCGACGAGCAGCGGCAGCTCCAGCCAGAAGGAACGCTGCTTCCTGGGGGGCTTGCCACCGCCGTCGCCCGGGGTGTCGCCCTCACCCTCCGGCGGGACCGCCGCCCCGCCCGCGGAAGACCCGTCGCGCTCGGGCCGGTCCTCGGGTTCGTCGTGTCCGGATCGTGCGCCGACCGCCAAATCCCCCACATCCACTCCTCAATACGTGCCACTGCCCGCGCCCGATCCGGTGCAGGCCCACCACTCCCATAACGAGCGGGAGTTCCGCAGGGATCGGGATCCGGACCATTCCATAGCGATCCGGAGGTGCCACACTATTCGACGCTGTCGGAACCGCTGCCTCCGATGCACGCGAGTCCGGGACCGCGGTGAAGGCGTCGCGCTCCTCCAGAGTGCTCCAGTGGCCGAACGGCCAGGCGATCACGACGGCCCGCCCCACGACCTCCTCCTCCGCGACCGTGCCCCGGTCGGGTTCGTCGAGATGGAAGCGGGAGTCGGCGGAGTCGGACCGGTGGTCCCCCATCACGAACAGCCGGCCCTCGGGCACCATCACCTCGAACGAGATGGCCGATGGCCGGTCGTCGGGGTGGAGATACGTCTCGGCCGGCGGTACGCCGTTGACGGTGACCCGGCCGTCCTCGCCGCAGCACTTCACGGTGTCGCCGCCGACCGCGATGACGCGTTTGATCAGGTCCTGCTCGTCGTCGGACGGCAGCAGCCCGATGAAGGTCAGCAGCTCGGTGACCTGCTTGACGCCGATCGGCGGGTCCTTCTTCTGCCCGGCGTTCTCCTGCTGGAGCCAGCCGCCGGGGTCCTTGAACACCACGACGTCACCGCGCTGCGGCTTCGATCCGAACCACGGGGTCAGCTTGTCCACGAGCACCCGGTCGCCGATCCGGATGGTCTGCTCCATCGACCCGGACGGGATGACGAACGCCTGGACCAGGAACGTCTTCAGGACGAGCGCGATCAGCAGGGCCACGACGACGAGGACGGGTATCTCCCGCACCGCGGACCCGCGGCGCTTGCGCCGGACCTTCCTGGCGAGCCGGCGGCGTTCCGCCCGGGTGGGCAGCGAGCGCGGCCCGGTGGGCCCGGCCCCGGCCGGCAGGGGCGCCTCGGGGTCGGGCGCTCCGCGCGGACGTCCGCGGCTACCCATGCGCTCCGCCGGGCGCCCGTACGCCGTCGAAGGCACCGGTCCCCTCCAGCGAGCCCGTCCGGGCCGGCGGCCAGCCCAGCCAGTCCACCCGGCCGGTCACCCGCTCGACGGGGACCATTCCGCCGCCGGGCGATCCGAGACGGTCCCGGGAGTCGCTGGAGCGGCTGCGGTGGTCGCCCATCATCCACAGGGCCCCGGCGGGCACCACGATGTCGAAGGGCACCCGGGAGGCGGTGTCACCGGGGTACAGATACGGCTCGTCCACCGCTGTGCCGTTGACCGCGAGTCTCCCCCGTGCGTCGCAGCAGACGACGCGGTCGCCGCCCACACCCACCACCCGCTTCACGAAGTCGGTGTCGGCGGGCTGCGCGAGCCCCAGGGAGGCCGCCGCCCCGCGCACCAGAGCGGTCAGGGGGTTCGCGTCGAGGTCCTCCCGTACGAACGAGCCGGTGCCGTCGAAGACGACCACGTCGCCGCGCTCCGGCTCGGAGCCGAAACGGTACGCCAGCTTGTTGACGAGAATCCGGTCCCCGACCTCCAGCGTGGGCTCCATCGAGCGGCTGGGGATCAGGAAGGGCTGGACCACGTAGGAGCTGAACAGCAGCAGGGCGACGGTGGCCAGGACCGCCCCGGCGAGCACCCGCCGCCAGGACAGCGCGGAGGCGACGCGGGCCCTCATACGCGAAAAGCGCGACCTCTCCTCGGACCCCGTGTCGGATTCCGAGGAGCGGTCGCGCTCCGAGTGCTGTGCTTGCGTGTCCATCGCGGCCGAAGCCTATCCGGCCGGGCTGTGCACGCGGGCGGCAGCTCAGTTGTCGCGCTTCTCCTTGATCTTCGCGGCCTTGCCGCGCAGCTCACGGAGGAAGTACAGCTTGGCGCGACGGACGTCACCGCGGGTGACGAGCTCGATCTTCTCGAAGATCGGGCTGTGCACCGGGAAGGTGCGCTCGACGCCGACGCTGAAGGAGACCTTGCGGACCGTGAAGGTCTCGCTGACGCCCGAGCCCTGGCGGCGGATGACAATGCCCTTGAACTGCTGGATACGGGAGCGGTTGCCCTCGATCACGCGCACGTGGACGTTGACGGTGTCACCGGCGCGGAACGCCGGGAGGTCCGTACGGACGGAGGCGGCGTTGACGCCATCGAGCAGGGAAGACATGGTTTCTGCTTTCTTCGCCGATGCCACAGGTCATCGACGGAATCTCGTTGAAGAGTTCGGAGTGCTGATCGCGTCGGGCGGGCGTCTTTCCCCCTGTGGCAGGGGCGCACACCGGACGTACAGCAGCGGCCTATTCTTCCACGGCGGTGGGCCTGCGCCAAAATCGGCCGCCGGGATCCGGCGCGAAACCGAGGATGGAGAGGATCTCGCGGTCCTTCTTGTCGAAGGCGCTCGCCTCGCACCGCTCGATCAGGTCGGGCCGGTTGAGGGCTGTCCTGGCGAAGGCCTGGTCCCGCCGCCAGCGCGCGATCTTCCCGTGGTGGCCGCTGAGCAGGACGTCCGGGATGGACCGGCCGCGCCACTCGGGCGGCTTGGTGTAGACGGGGCCCTCCAGGAGGTTCGCCATCGCGCCCGGGGCGAAGGAGTCGTCCCGGTGGGACTCGGCGTTGCCGAGGACGCCGGGCAGCAGCCGGGCCACGGCCTCCGTGATCACCAGGACGGCCGCTTCCCCGCCGGCCAGCACGTAGTCCCCGATGGAGACCTCGACGACCCGCAGCCGGGTGGCGTACTCGTCGATCACCCGGCGGTCGATGCCCTCGTACCGCGCCGGGGTGAAGACCAGCCAGGGCTCGGCGGAGAGTTCGACGGCCAGTTCCTGGGTGAACGGACGGCCGCTGGGCGTGGGCACGACGAGCACCGGGGCGTGCGCCCCGGCCTCGTAGCCGTCGGCCAGGGCCTCGTCCAGCGCCTCGCCCCAGGGCTCGGTCTTCATGACCATGCCGGGACCGCCGCCGTAGGGGGTGTCGTCGACCGTGTTGTGCCGGTCGTACGTCCACTCCCGCAGGTCGTGGACATGGACGTCCAGCACACCGCGGGCGCGGGCCTTGCCGACGAGGGAGACGTTCAGCGGTTCCAGGTACTCCGGGAAGATCGTGACGACGTCGAGCCGCATCAGACGTCGTCCTTCGGCGCCTCGCCCGCGTCCCCGGGGGGCTCCTCCTCGTCGCGCGAGGAGGCGACCACGGCCTCGCTCTCGTCGATCAGGCCTGGCGGCGGGGTGATGACCGCGCGCTGCTCCTCCAGGTCGATCTCCGTGACGATCTCCTCCACGAAGGGGATCATCACCTCGGAGCCGTCGGGGCGCTCCACGATGAACAGGTCCTGCGAGGGCAGATGGGAGATCTCGGTGATCCGGCCGACCCCGGTGCCGTCGGCGAGGACCACGTCGAGGTCGATCAGCTGGTGGTCGTAGAACTCCTCGGGGTCCTCGGGGAGCTCCTCCGGGTCCACCTCGGCGATCAGCAGGGTGTTGCGCAGGGCCTCGGCGCCCGTGCGGTCGCGCACACCCTCGAAGCGCAGCAGGAGCCGGCCGCTGTGGACCCGGCCCGTCTCGATCGTCAGCGGACCCGTCTCCGCCGGTTCGGTGGCCAGGACGGCACCGGGTCCGAGCCGCAGCTCCGGCTCGTCCGTTCGTACCTCGACGGTGACCTCGCCCTTGATGCCGTGGGCGCGGCCGATCCGCGCGACTACCAACTGCACGCTGTTCTCCGATTGATGGGGTGCGGGACGCCGGCCGGTCGCGGAAACGTCCGGGTGGCCGACGACAAAGGCCGGGGACGGCCCGAAGGCCCTCCCCGGCCCTGGCCGGTGTTCAACTCGCTTATCAGCGAACCTGGTCCACATCGACGAGGTCGACGCGGATCCCACGGCCGCCGATGGCACCCACGACCGTACGCAGAGCGCGAGCGGTGCGGCCGTTACGGCCGATCACCTTGCCGAGGTCTTCGGGGTGGACCCGGACCTCCAGCACGCGCCCGCGGCGCAGGGTGCGCTCGGCAACCTGCACGTCGTCGGGGTTGTCGACGATGCCCTTCACGAGGTGCTCGAGAGCCTCCTCGAGCATGCTCAGGCCTCGGTCGACTCGGTGGACGAGGGAGCCTCAGCCGCCTCGTCCGCCTTCTTGTCGGACTTCTTGGCCTTGGGAGTGATGGCCTCACCCTTGGCCTCGTCGCCGTCCGAGGTCAGCGCCTCGAACAGTGCGCGCTTGTCAGCCTTGGGCTCCGGCTGCAGCAGCGGCGCGGGGGCCGGGAGGCCCTTGTGGGCCTGCCAGTCACCGGTGAGCTTCAGGATCGCGAGGACCGGCGCGGTCGGCTGGGCGCCGACGGACAGCCAGTACTGCGCGCGCTCTGCGTTGACCTCGATGCGCGAGGGGTTCTGCACCGGGTGGTACAGGCCGATCTCCTCGATGGCCCGGCCATCACGGCGGGTACGGGAGTCGGCGACGACGATGCGGTAGTGAGGCGAACGGATCTTGCCCAGACGCTTCAGCTTGATCTTGACTGCCACGGAAGTGGTGTCTCCTGGTCTATGACGTGGTTGGGCACAACAAGATGCCACGTGGGGTTGCGGTACTCGGCGTGCCCGATGGACGCGTCAGCCGGAGGAGAGAGGGGTCCTGTGCGACTGTCGAGTACAGCTAGCCATTGTGCCACACGCCGTCGGCTCACCCCACCGCGACCGCTTCCGGGATCCGGAACGGCTTGCCACAGCCGCCGCAGACGATCGGCGCCTGCGCCAGGACCGACGGGACGACGCGGACGTTGCGTCCGCAGTCGCAGACGGCCTTGACCCGCACACCGCCTCCGGAGGAACCGTGCCGGGCGGCAGGTCCACGGAAGGAGCGCTTGGTGTCGGCGGCGGTGGCGACGGTGTGCGCCTTGAGGGCGCGCTGCAGCCGTTCGATGGTCGGGCGGTACCGGCGCTTGGCTTCCGGATTCAGCGTGACCAGCGAGAATCCGCTGCTGGGATGGGGTTCCTCGGCATGATCGAGGCCCAGCTCCTCGGCGATCGCGAGGAAGCGTCGGTTGTGGTAGCGGCCGGCGCGGGAGGTATCTCTGACTCCTCTCGCGGCGGCGATGCCATGGACTGCCTCATGGAGCAGTCGTTCGAAGGAGAGCTCGGCGCCACAGGCGGACGACGACTCTCCGATCAGGGACTCGGGCGCGGCAAGATCGGGCAGCTCGGCGTGGTACCGCTGAATGTCGGCCCACGCCTGTGCCAGCTCTGCGGCTAGTACAGGTGGTGTCGTGCTCACGTCGTGACAACGAGCCCGAGTGCCCCGGTGTTCCTATTCCGGGGCATCCCAAATAATTTGCACGTACCAGTCAGTTGCCGTTGATGCGTCCGGACGAGGGCGGGTACGCAGAACTGCGGAGAAGACGCTCAGCTCGCACCAAGGTGGTGCACAGCGTGCGGTACGCCCGGCGCTTCGGATGTGAGGTGCGCGGGCGGCCCGCGGTCCTGACGAATCCGCCCGAGAGACTACCCGCTCCCGCGCTCGACGTGCCCGGCGCGGGGTGTCGGGTAAGACTGGTCGGAGAGCAGACGTGGGACGGGGCGCACGGCCGGGGCACGCAAACACTGCTCCACGACCCCTGGACGGAACGGCGGATGCGCAGTTCTCTGGCTACGGGGGGTGCGGAACACGCGCACACGGGGGACGTCCACTCGGGCACGACCGACCTCTTGGCGGATTGGGGCACTTTCCATGACACCAACGCTCGTCCGGAACCACCTGGCCGCGGATGCCTCCGCGCCGGCGGACGCCGGTACCCGCGCACGCGACTGGGCCGAGATCCAGGAACGCATGCTCGCGCCGCTGTACGAGGCGGTGTACGACCGGATGGAAGTCGGGGCCGACACCCGGATGCTGTCCCTCGGCTGCGGCTCGGGCCTCGCGATGCTCGTCGCGGCGGCACGGGGGGCGCACGTCACGGGTGTGGACTCCGACCGGGAGCGGCTGGCGCTGGCCCGCGCGCGGCTGCTGCCCGATGCCGGCTGGAACGACGCGCCCGCGCATTCCCCGCACCCGGCCCGCCGCCGGGCCCGGCTGCTGGAGGACGGGCGGCCCGCGCCCGCCGGCGCGGACGGCACTCCGTACGACCTGATCACGGTCTTCGAGCCGATCGGCTGCGCGGCCGGGGACTCCGAGGGTCTGGTGCCGGCGCTGCGGTCGGCCGTGCCGCTGGCCGTCCGGGGCGCCACCGTGGTGCTGACCGGCTGGGGGCCGCCGGAGCGGTGCGCCACGGCCGCGGTGCTGCGGGTGGCCGCACGGCTCGCGGACTCCGCGCGTCCGCCGCGTACGGAGCCCGGCAGGTGGCGGCCCACGCTCCGGGACGACCTGGAGGACGTGGCGGCGCGGGCCGGGCTGAAGCCGGACGGTTCGGGGCGGGTGTCCTGCCCGTTCGGCTACGCGGACATAGGCAGCGCGGTGCGCGGGCTGCTGTCCACCGGGCTCTTCGACGCCGCCGTACGGGCCACGGACCGCTCCCAGGTGGAGAAGGAGGTCGCGGAGGCCCTGCATCCGTACCGGCGGCAGGACGGCACGGTGTGGATGCCGAACGTCTTCCGCTATCTGGTCTGTGTGACCTGAGCGGACGGACAGCACGACATACGTAAGGGGCGCCCTTGAGAGAGGGCGCCCCTTACGCGTGGTGCTCGGGTCCCGCTACATGAACTTCTTGAACTCGTCCGGCAGCTCGAAGCTCTTGTCCTCCTGGGCGGGCAGACCGAACGCGCCGCCCTGGGCCGCCTGCTCGCGGCGCTCGGCGGCGGCGGCCTCCTCGGCCTTGCGCTTCATGGGGTTGCCGCTCTTGCGCTTGCCCTTGGCCTGCTTGACCTGCTTCTTCTGACGGCCGGGGCCGCCGCCCATGCCGGGCATCCCCGGCATCCCGGGCATGCCGCCGCCCTGGGCCATCTTCGACATCATCTTGCGGGCCTCGAAGAAGCGCTCCACCAGGCTCTTGACCGCGGAGACCTCGACGCCCGAACCCTTGGCGATACGGGCCCGGCGCGAGCCGTTGATGAGCGTCGGCTCGGCGCGCTCCTTGGGGGTCATCGACTTGATGATCGCGGCGGTGCGGTCGATGTCGCGCTCGTCGATGTTGTTGATCTGGTCCTTGATCTGCCCCATGCCGGGCAGCATCCCGAGCAGCTTGGAGATGGAGCCCATCTTGCGGACCTGCTCCATCTGGGCCAGGAAGTCGTCGAGCGTGAAGTCCTTGCCGCCCTTGCTCGACGACAGCTTGGAGGCCATTTTGGCGGCCTCTTCCTGGCTGAACGTCTTCTCCGCCTGCTCGATCAGGGTGAGCAGGTCACCCATGTCGAGGATGCGGGAGGCCATCCGGTCCGGGTGGAACGCGTCGAAGTCCTCCAGCTTCTCGCCGTTCGACGCGAACATGACCTGCTTGCCCGTGACGTGGGCGATCGACAGGGCCGCACCGCCGCGGGCGTCGCCGTCGAGCTTGGAGAGCACCACGCCGTCGAAGCCGACGCCGTCGCGGAAGGCCTCGGCGGTGTTGACCGCGTCCTGACCGATCATCGCGTCGACGACGAAGAGGATCTCGTCGGGGCTGACGGCGTCGCGGATGTCCGCGGCCTGCCGCATCAGCTCCTGGTCGATGCCGAGGCGGCCGGCGGTGTCGACGATGACGATGTCGTGGACCTTGGCCCTGGCGAACTCGATGGAGTCCTTGGCGACCTGGACCGGATCGCCGACGCCGTTGCCCGGCTCGGGGGCGTACACGGCGACGCCGGCGCGCTCGGCGACGACGCTCAGCTGGTTGACGGCGTTGGGGCGCTGGAGGTCGCAGGCGACGAGCAGCGGGGAGTGGCCCTGGCCCTTGAGCCAGAGGCCGAGCTTTCCGGCCAGCGTCGTCTTGCCCGCGCCCTGGAGGCCGGCGAGCATGATCACGGTGGGCGCGGTCTTGGCAAACCGCAGCCGCCGGGTCTCGCCGCCGAGGATGGAGACGAGCTCCTCGTTGACGATCTTGACGACCTGCTGGGCGGGGTTCAGCGCCTGGGAGACCTCGACGCCGCGCGCCCGCTCCTTCACGTTGGCGATGAAGGCCCGCACCACGGGCAGGGCGACGTCGGCTTCCAGCAGGGCGATACGGATCTCGCGTGCCGTGGCGTCGATGTCCGCCTCGGACAAGCGGCCCTTGCCCCTGAGGTTCTTGAAAGTCGCGCTAAGGCGGTCGGAGAGAGTATCGAACACGGCGCTCGTCGGTCCTCAGGGTCGGGGGCGTGGCAGGTCAGTCGCCCTCCAGGGTATCCGTCCCCCGGAGAACACCAAGCCCTCGCCCGGAACTGAGGTCCGGCGAGGACTGGGCGGCGGTGTCGCAGCGGGTCAGCCGAGGGCCTTCTCGACCTCCCGGGCGACCTCGGCGGCGCGGGCCGGGGGCAGGGGTCCGCCGTCGGTCCCGGTGACGTAGAAGGCGTCCACGGCGTTGGCGCCGAGGGTGGAGACATGGGCGCTCCGCACCCGTACCGCACTCCGTTCCAGGGCCCGGCCGATCCGGTGCAGCAGGCCCGGGGCGTCCTGGGCGCGGACCTCGATGACGGTGGCACGGCGGGAGCCCGCGGCGGCCACGGTCACCCGGGGCGGCGGGGCTTTCACGCCGCGCCGGCGCGGGTAGGCGGCCTCGCGCTCGGCGAGGCGGGCGCGGATGTCCAGGGAGCCGTCGAGGGCGCGTACGAGGTCGGCGCGGAGGCGGGCGGCCTGCGGGAGGGACCCGTACTCTGCGGAGACCCGCCAGCTGAGCAGCAGCAGGTCCGCCCGCTCCCCCAGCTCGTTGGGCAGCTCCACCGCGCGCAGGTCGGCGGCGCGGACGGTGAGGCGGTGCAGGGCGAGGACTCCGGCGGCGGCGGGCAGGACGCCGGGACGGTCGGGCAGGGCGATGAGGAGTTCGACGCCGACGGGTTCCACTTCGCCGTCGCCGGCGGGCTCCTCGGGCTGGGTGTGCAGGGCGAGGACGGGTTCGCCGGTGCGCAGGGCCTCGATGGCGAGGCGTTCGTGCTCGGCGCCGGTCGCGGCCTCCTCGGGCTCTTCGGGGAACTCTCCGGCGAGGACGGCGGCGACGCGTTTGACCAGGTCCGTGACGAGAGAGGCGCGCCAGGAGCTCCAGGCTGCGGGGCCGGTGGCGAGCGCGTCGGCCTCGGTGAGGGCGTGCAGCAGCTCCAGGGTGGAGGTGGTGGAGACGGCGGCGGCGACCGACCGCACGGTGGCGGGATCGTCCAGGTCGCGCCGGGTGGCGGTCTCGACGAGCAGCAGATGGTGGCGTACGAGGGTGGCGATGACGCCCACGTCGTGCTTGTCGAAGCCGATGCGGGTGGCCATGTCCCGGGCGATGACCTCGCCGGCCACGGAGTGGTCGCCGGGCCAGCCCTTGCCGATGTCGTGGAGCAGGGCGGCGACCAGGAGGAGGTCGGGGCGGTGGACGCGGCGGGTGAGGGAGGCGGCGCGGACGGCGGTCTGAACGAGGTGCCGGTCGACGGTCCAGGTGTGCACGGCGTTGCGCTGGGGGCGGCAGTGGACGCGTTCCCAGTCGGGCAGCAGCCGGGTGATGATCCCTTCCGCTTCGAGCGCCTCCCAGACGCCGACGGTGGCCTCCCCCGCGCCGAGCAGCGTGACGAGTTCCTCGCGGGCCTCGGGGGGCCAGGGAACCGGCAGCGGCCGGGCGGTGGCGGCCAGGTGGCGGACGAGGTGGCGGGAGAGCGGGAGTCCGGCCTCGGCGGCGGCAGCGGCGGCGCGCAGGGTGAGGACCGGGTCGCGTTCGGGGCGGGCGGCGCGGGCGAGGACCACTTCGCCGTCCGCGTCCACCACACCGTCGGCGAGCGGGGTGCGCTCGGGGGCGGGCCTGGCGGAGCCTCGGCCGCCGCTGAGCATGGCGCGGAGCCGGGGGCGGACCGAGCGGGCGCGCAGCACCCGGTTGACCTCGCGCCAGGTGACGTCGGTGGCGTACGAGACGGTGCGGGCGGCCTCGTAGACCTTGCGCAGCAGTACGTCGGCGTCGAGCAGGCCGAGGGCCTCGGCGACCTGGTCCTGTTCCTGGAGGGCCAGCCGGTCGGTGGCGCGCCCGGTGGTGAGGTGGAGGGCGTCGCGGGCGTCGAGGAGGACCCCGCGGGCCTCGGCGAGTCCTTCGCGGGGGGCGTCGGCGACCCAGGACGCGGCCACCGCGCGCAGGGCGGTGACGTCGCGGAGGCCGCCTCGGGCCTCCTTGAGGTCGGGTTCCAGGAGGAACTGGAGCTCGCCCGTCCGTTCCGCGCGTTCCTGGCAGAGCTCATGGAGGGCGGGGAGGCGTTTGGGGGCCTGGTTGCGCCAGTCCGCGAGGATCGTGGTGCGCAGGGAGGCGACGAGGCCGACGTCGCCGGCGACCGGGCGGGCGTCCAGCAGGCCGAGCTGGACCTTGAGGTCCTCGCCCGCCGTTCTCCGGGCCTCACCGGGGGTGCGTACGGAGTGGTCGAGGGCCAGGCCCAGGTCCCAGACCGGGTACCAGATGCCGTCGGCGAGGGCGGCGAGGGCCGCCGCGTCGGCGCTGCCGTCGTGCAGGAGGAGCAGGTCGAGGTCGCTGCGTGGGGAGAGCTCGCCGCGGCCGTAGCCGCCGACGGCGACGAGGGCGGCGCCGCGCACCCCGGCGTGTGCCGCGGCGGCGGTGAACAGGCCGGTGAGCCAGTCGTCTGTGAGGTGGGCGAGGGCCGCACGGCGCGGCGGCCCGGACCGCGCCTCCTGCTGGAGGAGGCGCAGCCGGGCCGCCGCGTAGCCGCTGGGTCCCGAGCCTTCGGTTTCGGTGGTCACTTCGGTACGCGTCACCCAGCTGCCTTCCGTTTGCGGGCCGTCGGTCAGAGGGCGTCCGGGCCGCGCTCGCCGGTCCGTACGCGGACGGCGGTCTCGACCGGAATGCTCCAGACCTTGCCGTCCCCGATCTTGCCGGTGCGGGCGGCCTTGACGACGACCTCGATGAGCTGTTCGGCGTCCTCGTCCTCGACGAGGACCTCGATGCGGATCTTGGGCACCAGGTCGACGGTGTACTCGGCGCCCCGGTAGACCTCGGTGTGGCCGCGCTGGCGCCCGTAACCGCTGGCTTCGGTGACGGTGAGCCCCTGGACGCCGAAGGCCTGGAGGGCCTCCTTGATCTCGTCCAGCCGGTGGGGCTTCACGACCGCGGTGATGAGCTTCATGCGTCCACCTTCTTTGTCTTCGGTGCTGCCGTCGGGTCCGTCGCGGGGGCGGTGGTGCGGGAGACCGTGCCGCCGCCGGCGCCGCTGAAGTCGTAGGCCGTCTCCGCGTGCTCGACCTGGTCGATGCCGGAGATCTCGTCGTCCTCGGAGACCCGCATCCCGATGGTCTTGTGGAGCAGCAGGGCGATGAGGCCGGAGACGAGCAGAGAGTACGCGAGGACCGCGACGACGCCGACGACCTGCTTGCCGAGCTGTTCGACACCGCCGCCGTAGAAGAGGCCCTTGGCGTCGGACTGGACACCGCCGGTGGCGAAGAAGCCGACCAGGACGGAACCGATGATGCCGCCGACGAGGTGGACGCCGACGACGTCCAGGGAGTCGTCGTAGCCGAACTTGTACTTCAGGCCGACCGCCATGGCGCACAGGACACCGGCGATGGCGCCGATCGCGATGGCGCCGAGCGGGCTGACGGAGCCACCCGCGGGGGTGATGGCGACGAGGCCCGCGACCGCGCCGGAGGCGGCGCCGAGCGTGGTGAAGGAGCCGTGGCGGAGCTTCTCGTAGATCAGCCAGCCGAGGACGGCTGCGGCGGTGGCGACCTGGGTGTTCAGGAACATGACCGCGCCGACGCCGTCGTCGTTGCCGAGCCAGGATCCGGCGTTGAAGCCGAACCAGCCGAACCACAGGAGGGCCGCGCCGAGCATGACGAGCGGCAGGCTGTGCGGCCGCATCGGGTCCTTCTTGAAGCCGACGCGCTTGCCGATGACGAAGATCACGCCGAGGGCCGCGGCACCGGCGTTGATGTGGACGGCCGTGCCGCCGGCGAAGTCGATGACGCCCATCTCGAAGAGCCAGCCGCCCGAACCCCAGACCCAGTGGGCGACGGGGAAGTAGACGACGCTGACCCACAGGACGATGAACAGCGCCCACGCGGTGAACTTCACGCGGTCGGCGAGCGCGCCGCTGATCAGGGCCGGGGTGAGGACGGCGAACATCAACTGGAAGGCGGCGAAGACGTACACCGGGATGGTGGTGCCGTCCCACAGCTCGTTGAGTCCGATGCCGCTCAGGCCCAGGTAGTCGGAGTTCCATCCGACGACCGAGCCGATGTCGGAGCCGAAGGCGAGGCTGAATCCGTAGAGCACCCACAGGATCGTGACGATCCCGAGGCTGATGAAGCTCATCATCAGCATGTTGAGGGTGCTCTTGACGCGGACCATGCCTCCGTAGAAGAAGGCCAGGCCGGGGGTCATGAGCATCACCAGGGCCGTGCAGATGAGCATGAACCCGGTGTTGGCGGCAGACAGCTCAGGGGCGTCTGCGGCAAGCGTCGTGATGCCTGGGGGCATCGGCGTCTCCTCGTCGTCGGTGCGGCCGCGGCGTGCGGGGGAATGCTGCGGAACCACTGGAAGGTGCGGGCCGGTCGGAGGGCGTCCGCCGGACACCCCCTGTGCGCCATGAGATTGGCCGAGCACCGTTTCCGGGGATGCCGCACGATGTTTCGCGAGCGTGACGAACAGGGATCGCGTGTTACGGCCGAATGAATCCGGGGTGGCGCGCCCGGTGCCCTGGCCAGGGCCTCTCGCTTGGATCAGGCCGGGTCAGGGAGCGGGGTCCGGTGCGTGCGATCGCAAGGCGGAGGGTCGCCCCGATACTGGATGTATCGGGGTGATCCCGACAACGCGGCGAGCGTGCGTGCCAGGCGTCGCCGAGCAGGCGGGACTTTCGATACAGGCCCTAGTGCCGCGCAGGCCGCATACGGTGCGGTTGAAACGCCCAAGGGCCGGAAGAACACGAAACCGGCCACGGCACCCCTCCGTGTGACCAGGCAATGGGGGAGCCGAGTCGGGCTGTACGGAAGGGGTGCCGCGGCCGGGGCCGGGGGGCCGGTCAGACCGCTTCGGCGGTCTCCGGCAGCTGTTCGTGGAGCAGCTCGGTGAGCCGGGCGACGTCGGCGACATCACCGAAGTCCCTGGCAGCGGTGTCGACGGTCTTGCGCAGGCGGGTGTTCACCCGCTCGGAGCGGACCTTCTTGGCGATCTTCAGGGCGCGGGTGGCGAGCACGGTGGACTCCTCGGGCTCGCGCTGGAGGAGGTGGACGGTGGCCATGCCGATGAGGTTGAGCGCGTAGGAACGCTGGTGCTCGTCGTCCTCGCCGAACAGCTCGACGGCCTTGTCCATGACGGGCTGGGCGAGCGAGGCGTAGGTGGGACTGCGGCCGGCGACATAGGCCAGGTCGCGGTAGGAGTGGGCGTTCTCCCCGTTCAGCTCGGCCTCGGAGAAGAAGCGGATCCAGTCGGGCTCGGGCTCGCCGTCGAGACCGGCGTCCAGGAAGGTGTCCTCGGCCATCCGGACGGCCCGCTTGCACTTGCTGGGCTGGCCCATGTTGGCGTAGGCGCGGGCCTCCATCGCATACAGCATGGCCTGCGTACGGGAGGTGGCGCAGTCGCGGCTGCCGTACTGCGCGAGGTGGATCAGCTCCAGGGCGTCGTCGGGGCGGCCCAGGTGGATCATCTGGCGGCTCATGCTGGACAGGATGTAGCTGCCGAGCGGCTTGTCCCCGGCCTCCTTGGCGGCGTGCAGGGCGAGCACGAAGTACTTCTGGGCGGTGGGCTGGAGGCCGACGTCGTAGCTCATCCAGCCCGCCAGCTCGGCCAGTTCGGCGGCGCAGCGGAAGAGCCGCTGGGCGGTGGGTCCCGGCTGGGGCTCCTGGAGCAGGTCGGTGACCTCGTGCAGCTGCCCGACGACGGCCTTGCGGCGCAGTCCGCCGCCGCACTGGGCGTCCCACTGCCGGAACATGGCGGTGGTCGACTCCAGCAGGTCCAGCTCGGGCCGGGAGAGCCTGGAGGGGCGGTGGGCGGTGGCCGCGGACTCCGGCTCACCGGGGTCCTGGGTGGGAACGGGCACCAGCCAGCGCTGCATCGGCTCGATGAGGGCGGGCCCGGCGGCCAGTGCCAGCGAGCTGCCGAGGAATCCGCGCCGGGCGAGCATCAGGTCGCTGCGGGAGAACTCGCTGAGCAGGGCGACGGTCTGGGGGCCGGCCCAGGGCAGGTCGACACCGGCCACCGAGGGTGACTGGTGGGCGGTGCGCAGCCCGAGCTGCTCGACGGCCACGACGGTGCCGAAGCGCTCAGAGAACAGCTCGGAGAGGATGCGCGGGATCGGCTCCCGCGGCTGCTCCCCGTCGAGCCAGCGCCGCACCCGGGAGGTGTCGGTACTGATGTGGTGGGCGCCCATCTGCCGCGCTCGCCGGTTCACCTGGCGTGCCAGCTCGCCCTTGGACCAGCCACTGCGCACGAACCATGACCCCAACTGCCCGTTGGGGCGCTTTCCGGCATCCGTGTCGCCTGCGCCGCTGCCACTCACTGGAACGCCCCCATTTCCGCTGAAACCTCATCGCGCGAACCATTATCAGAATGCCGTGCATCGGTGCTGTCCGTACGGGAGTTGAACACCATCGAACAGGGAATCGGGTTGCCTGCGGCATACCCGTGGGTGCAGATACTCCCAGGGTTCGCGTACCGACGGTAATCCTACGATCACCCCTCCCGCGAGGAGGATTGAGAAAACGCCACCATTCGCCACCCCTTCGAATGAACCCGACTGCCGCCGGGCGCGCTTGACTTGAGCGATCAGGACCGAGGGCGAGCGGACGGAAGCACTCGGGGGGGGCGCGCACACCGTGTCGCACTCCCTTTCGCGCTACCGCGCACGCCACTCGATCGAGTTGCGGCGACGGAGGGTTACCCGAGCAGCGCGGGTCGTAACCACCGACGAGTCGGACCCGTTGGAGGGGGCATGGGCTTCACGATCGGCGGCATCCGGGAGATGCGATCCGGTGCGCGGCGACGTCACCGCGGCACCGAGGGCACGGCGGTGGCCGAGTACACAGGGCTGTGGGGCTGGGCGGTGACGCCCGGGGCGCGGGCCGAGGCCGGCTCCTGCTCGTGCGGCGATGCGGCCTGCCCGGCGCCGGGAGCCCACCCGCTGGGCTTCGCCCGGGAGGTCCCGGCGGGCACCGGCCTGGACCGGGCGTCGGACGCCTGGGCCGAGACGCCGGGAGCGGCGATGCTGCTGCCGGTGGGCCGCTCCTTCGACGTCCTGGAGGTCGCGGAGCAGGCTGGGCGGCGCGCCCTGGTGCGGATGGAGCGGATGGGGCTGCCGTCGGGGCCGGTCGCGGTGACGCCGACCGGGCGGGCACAGTTCCTCGTCGCCCCCGGGGCCGCCGCCGGGCTGCCCGAGCTGCTCTACCGGATGGGCTGGGACGACGCGGCCCTCGACCTGCGCGCTCTCGGCCCGGGGACGCACATCACCGCCCCGCCCTGCGACCTCGGCGGCCTCGGCCCGGTCCGCTGGCTGCGGCCCCCGGCGCTGGACACGGCGGCCGCTCCCCCGCAGGCGCGGCTGCTGCTGGGGACGCTGGCGTACATCTGCCACCGCTCGTAAGGCCGGCGGGCACGGAAACGGCGGACGGGCGGCGCGCTCCTCGTGGGAGCCGCCGCCCGTCCGCCGTACGGGGCGTGCCGGGTTCGGATACGTGGGTCAGTCGCCGATCAGGGCGTCCACGAAGGCGCCCGGCTCGAACGGGGCGAGGTCGTCCGCCCCCTCACCGAGGCCGATCAGCTTCACCGGTACGCCCAGCTCGCGCTGGACCGCGATGACGATGCCGCCCTTGGCGGTGCCGTCGAGCTTGGTGAGGACGATGCCGGTGATGTCCACGACCTCCGCGAACACCCGGGCCTGGACGAGGCCGTTCTGTCCGGTGGTGGCGTCCAGGACCAGCAGGATCTCGTCCAGCGGGCCATGCTTCTCCACGACGCGCTTGACCTTGCCCAGCTCGTCCATGAGGCCGGTCTTGGTGTGCAGCCGGCCCGCGGTGTCGATGAGGACGACGTCCGCACCCTCGGCGATGCCTTCCTTGACCGCGTCGTAGGCGATCGACGCCGGGTCGCCGCCCTCGGGCCCGCGGACCGTGCGGGCGCCGACGCGCTCGCCCCAGGTCTGGAGCTGGTCGGCGGCGGCGGCGCGGAAGGTGTCGGCCGCGCCGAGCACCACGCTGCGGCCGTCGGCGACGAGCACCCGGGCCAGCTTGCCGGTGGTGGTGGTCTTGCCGGTGCCGTTGACGCCGACGACCATGACGACGCCCGGGGTCTCGGCGCCGCCCTCGGTCCTGACCTCGCGGTCGAAGTCCGGGCCGAGCAGGGTGATCAGCTCTTCGCGGAGCAGGGTGCGCAGGTCCTCGGGGGTGCGGGTGCCGAGCACCCGGACGCGCTCGCGGAGCCGCTCGACCAGTTCCTGGGTGGGGGCGACGCCGACGTCGGCGGTGAGGAGGGTGTCCTCGATCTCCTCCCAGGTGTCCTCGTCGAGGTTGTCCCGGGAGAGCAGGGTGAGGAGCCCCTTGCCCAGCGAGTTCTGCGAGCGGGCGAGCCGGGCCCGCAGCCGGACGAGCCGGCCGGCGGTGGGCTCGGGGACCTCCAGCGCGGGCGGCGCTGGGGCCTCGGCGACCGGGGCCTCCTCCACGGGCGCGGTGACGTCCGGGAGGCCGACTTCGTCGATGGTGCGCCGCGCTTCGTCGCGCGGCGTCTCGGCCTCCTCGCCGACCTGCGGTTCGGCGGGAGGAGTGATGGTCGGCGTGCTCGGCGGCGGGGGCGGCAGCTTCTTCTTGCGGCTGCCGACCACGAGCCCGCCGACCAGGCCGACAGCGACCAGGGCGATGACTACAGCGAGGATGACGATTTCGACGAGTTCCATAACCCGTCCAGTATCGGCCACGGCCGTGCCGCGGGCGCTGCCCCGGCTGGCCCTCGGCGATCCGACGGACCCATATGCACCTTTTGGCGGCAATGCGCATACCAACCTCTACACTTCTGACGCCCAGTCAGCTACGGTGCCGCCGCCCGCCCTGTGCGCACTGCCTGCCCTGTCCGCACTGCCCGCCCTGTCTGCGCCGCCCCGCTCCGACCGCCCCGCCCGCCCGTCCGTCCGTCCGGCGAAGGGACGCCCCTGATGGCCTTCACAGTGGTCCGGTTCAATCTCGTCGATCCCGAAGCCGAACCCGTATCGCTCTCGGCCCGCTATCGCGCCGCCCTGGAGATGTCGGCGTACGCGGACGAGCACGGCGTCGACACCGTGCAGACCGAGGAGCACCACGGGGTGGCGAACTCCTGGCTGCCCTCCCCGTTCGCTTTCGCCGGAGCGGTCCTCGGCGCCACCCGCCGGATCACGGTGACCCTCTCGGCGGTCATCGGGCCGCTGCACGATCCGCTGCGGCTCGCGGAGGACATCGCGGTGCTGGACCTGCTGAGCGCGGGCCGTCTGGTGACGGTCGCGGGGATCGGCTACCGCCCCGAGGAGTACGAGCGGGCCGGGGTCGAGTGGGGGCGGCGCGGCCGGCTCCAGGACGAGCTGCTGGAGACGCTGCTGGCGGCGTGGACCGGGGAGCCGTTCGCGTACCGGGGCCGTACGGTACGCGTCACCCCGCGCCCGTACACGCGGCCGCACCCGCTGCTGCTGGTCGGCGGCAGCTCGCGGGCGGCGGCGCGGCGGGCGGCCCGGCTGGGGCTGCCGCTGTTCCCGAGCGCGCATCTGCCGGAGCTGGAGGCGTACTACCACGAGCAGCGCGCGGAGCACGGGACCGAGGGTTTCTGCGTGATGCCCGCGGAGCGCACACCGCTGCTGCACGTCTCCGAGGACCCGGAGCGGACCTGGGCGCTGTACGGCGAGCACCTGCTGCACGAGGCGCGGACGTACGCCTCCTGGCAGTCAAAGGACATCCGCTCGGCGGTGCGCTCGGCGGCGGTGACGGTGGCGGAGCTGCGCGAGGAGGGGGTGTATCGGATCGTCACGCCGGGTGACCTCAAGGCGCTTCGGGCGCAGAGCCTGGTGCTGCATCCGCTGTGCGGCGGGATGCCGGTGGAGGAGGGATGGCGCAGCCTGCGGCTGTTCTGCGAGGCCCTGGAAAGGCCGGCTGCCCCGGCTCGGTGAGCCGGGGCAGCGCGGTTCGATCGAGGAGAGGGGCAGCGGGGACAGGGGGCGTCCGGTCGGCTGGGCCGGATCAGGGAGCGGGGTCCGGTGCGTGCAGCTGCAAGGCGGAGGATTGAGTCAACGCGGAGCATTGGTGATTGACGACAACGCCGCAGATGCGCGTGCCGGGGCACGCGAGCCCGGCCCAGCCGACCGGGCGCCCCCTCAGCCCATCTCCTCCAACGCCTTGCCCTTGGTCTCCTTCACGAACTTGAGCACGAAGGGGATCGAGAGCACGGCGAAGCAGGTGTAGATCATGTACGTGCCCGACAGGTTCCAGTCGGCCAGGCTCGGGAAACTCGCGGTGATGGACCAGTTGGCGATCCACTGCGCGGAGGCGGCGACGCCCAGTGCGGCGGCCCGGATCCGGTTCGGGAACATCTCGCCCAGGAAGACCCAGACGACGACACCCCACGACAGGGCGAAGAAGAGCACGAACGTGTGCGCGGCGATCAGTGCGACGACGCCCTGGGTGCTGGGGAGTTTGCCGTCGACCAGGTCGTAGGAGAAGGCCCACGCCTCGACGGCGAGCGCGATGGCCATGCCGGTGGATCCGACCAGCACCAGCGGCCTGCGGCCCACCCGGTCGACCAGCACCATCGCGATCACCGTACCGATGATGTTGATGATCGACGTGGTGAACGAATAGAAGAAGGAGTCGCTGGGGTTGACGCCGACGGACTGCCACAGTGTCGCCGAGTAGTAGAACGCCACGTTGATGCCGACGAGCTGCTGGAAGAGGGACAGGCCGATGCCCACCCAGACGATCGGCAGGAAGCCGAAGCGGCTGCCGAGCAGGTCCCTGAAGGAGGACTTGTGCTCGCGGTGCATGGCGGTCTCGATCTCGGCGACGCGGGCGTCGAGATCGACGTTCTTGCCTTCGACCTCCTCCAGGATCTTCCGCGCGCGGCCCTTCTTGCCGACCGAGATGAGGAAGCGGGGGGACTCGGGGATGGCGAAGGAGAGCAGCCCGTACAGGACGGCCGGGACGACCTCCACACCGAGCATCCACTGCCAGGCCTCCAGGCCCAGGATCTCGCCGCGCTGGTCGCCGTCGGCGATCTGGAGGATGGCGTAGTTGACCAGCTGGGAGACGGCGATGCCGATGACGATCGCGGCCTGCTGGAAGGAGCCGAGCCGGCCGCGGTAGGCGGACGGGGAGACCTCGGCGATGTAGGCCGGGCCGATCACGGAGGCCATGCCGATGGCGAAGCCGCCGATGACGCGCCACATCGCCAGGTCCCAGAGCGAGAACGGCAGCGCGGAGCCCACCGCGCTGACCGTGAAGAGCACCGAGGCGATCTGCATGCAGCGGATGCGGCCGATCCGGTCCGCGATCCGTCCGGCGGTCGCGGCGCCGATCGCACAGCCGATCAGCGCGATGGCGATGACCTGGGCGAGCGTCCCGGAGCCGACGTCGTACCGGTCCCGGATCGCCTCGACGGCCCCGTTGATGACGGAACTGTCGTACCCGAAGAGGAAGCCGCCCATCGCGGCGGCCGCGGTGATGAAGATGACATGGCTGAGGTGATCCGGATGGGCCGCTCGGGCTCCGGACGCCGGTCCGTTCGCTGCGCTGGTCACGTGAACTCCTGATGCCTGGCCGCAAGTCAGACGTGGGGATGAGCCTTCTCAGTGGGGCACGGCATGCGGCCCGCCACCACTTGAAGGCGAAATCGACTTTGCAAAGGTTATGTGTTCAAGAAGCGAATCAAAACAGCGGGGGTCATCCCTGAGCAGCCAGAAGCCCGGAAGCCCAGGAACCAGGTACGAGGTATCCGGAAGCCAAGGAGCGGACAGGAGGTGCGTTGAACTTCCGATGATTCGGTCAGGAGTCAGCGCAGCCGCTGGCTGATGACCTTCGAGACCCCGTCGCCCTGCATGGACACGCCGTACAGCACGTCGGCGACCTCCATCGTCCGCTTCTGGTGCGTGATCACGATCAGCTGGGAGCTCTCCTGGAGCTCCGCCATGATCCGGATCAGCCGCTGCAGATTGGTGTCGTCGAGCGCGGCCTCGACCTCGTCCATCACGTAGAACGGACTGGGCCGGGCCTTGAAGATCGAGACCAGCAGCGCCACCGCCGTCAGGGACCGCTCGCCGCCCGACAGCAGGGAGAGCCGCTTCACCTTCTTGCCCGGCGGGCGCGCCTCGACGTCCACTCCGGTGGCGAGCATGTTGTCCGGGTCGGTCAGGATCAGCCGCCCCTCGCCGCCGGGGAAGAGCCGCGAGAAGACGCCCTCGAACTCACGGGCGGTGTCCCGGTAGGCCTCCGTGAAGACCTGCTCGACCCGCTCGTCGACCTCCTTGATCACCTGGAGCAGATCGGCCCGGGTCTTCTTCAGGTCTTCAAGCTGCTCGGACAGGAACTTGTGCCGTTCCTCCAGCGCCGAGAACTCCTCCAGGGCGAGAGGATTCACCTTCCCGAGTTGCTGGTACGCCCGTTCGGCCGACCGCAGCCGCTTCTCCTGCTCCGGTCGCAGATACTCCCTCGGCCGGTTACGGGGGTGCTCCGGGTCCTGCGGCATCTCCTCGCCCTCCGCGGCGGGCGACGGCGGCACGAGCTGGTCCGGTCCGTAGTCGGAGACCAGACCCGCGGGCTCCACACCCAGCTCCTCCAGGGCCTTCGTCTCCAGCTGCTCGATCCGCAGCCGCTTCTCCGCGCCCAGCACCTCGCCCCGGTGGACCGAGTCGGTGAGCTTGTCCAGCTCCCCCTTCAGCGCCCGGCCCCGGTCACGCTCGACGGCCAGCTCGCGCTCCCGCTCGCCCTTCGCCGCCTCGGCCGACGTCCGCTCCCGGTCGGCCCGTACGAGGGACACCTCGACGTGCGCCAGCAGCTGACGGGCCCCCGAGGCGACGGCGGAGGCGACTTCGGTCTCGTACCGCAGCCGGGCCCTGCGCTGTGCGGCACGGGCGCGCGCCTCCCGCTCGGCGCGGGCGGCCCGGTCCAGCGAATCGGCGCGCCCGGCCAGCGCCTTGACCCGCTCCTCGTGCGTACGGGCCTGGAGCCGGGCCTCCATCTCGGTCTGGCGGGCGTTGGCCCCGTCGGCGGCGAGCCGGTCCCGCCGGGACGTGTCGGGCTCCTCCTCGGCCGGGGCCTCCTCGGCGACCAGCAGCTGTTCGGCCAGCTCCTCGGCCTCCTCCGTCGCCCGCTCCAGGGCCTCCTGGGCGCGGGCGGCGGACGCGGTCATACGCTCGGCCTCGCCCGCCGCGCCCCGGGCCTGCCCGGCGAGCCGGCCGAGCTGCTGGGCGAAGCCGGACTTCTCCCGCTCGGCCGCCCGGCGGCGCTCCCCCAGCTCCTCGACGAGGGCGGTCCGCTCCGTGCGTCGCTCCCCCGCCAGCCGCTGGGCCTCGGCGAGCTCCTCGCACCGTACGGCGAGGTCGGCCAGCTCGGCGGCGGCCTCGTCGACGGAGGCCCGCACCTCCAGGAGGCTGGGCGCCCCGGCCGACCCGCCATGCGCGAAGTGGGCGCAGAGCACGTCCCCTTCACCGGTCACCGCGGTCAGCCCGGGGTGCGCGGCGACGACTTCCTCGGCGTCCTCCAGGGTCCCGACGACCACCATGTCCTGTACGAGGCGGCGTACGGCCCCGACCAGCGCGGCGGGCCCGCGCACCAGGTCGGCGACGGCGGGCGCGGCGAGGGCGGTGGTCGTCCCGGCACGGCCGTTCGGGAGTGCGGTGGCGTCCGGGCCGCCGTGCCGCGCGGCCGGCTGGGGTTCCGCGCCGCTGTGGGCGGCACCCTGTGCGGGCAGCGCGGCGGGCGGGGGATGCGCGGCCTCTTCCCGTACGTGTGCCTGCTCCCCGGGCTGCTCCGGTACGTGGTGGGGCCGGGCCTCCGCGGCGGCTGCGGCACCTGCGGGGTCCGGGCCGAGGGCTGCGACACCTGCGGGATCTGGGCCGACGGCTGCCGAGCCCGTGGGATCCGGACCGACGGCTGCGGCATCTGCGGGGTCCGCGCCGACGGCTGCCGAGCCCGCGGGGTCCGCGCCCAGCAGCATCACCGCGCGCCCCGCGTCCCGTTCGCGCAGCAGCCGGATCGCGTCGGCGGCTGTGGCCGGGTCCGTGACGGCCACCGCGTCCGCCGCCGTGCCGAGGGCGGCCGCGACCGGGATCTCGTATCCTGGCTCGACGGTCAGCAGGTCGGTGGCCGGGCCGAGGAGTCCGGCCAGCCGGTCCCGGGCCCCGAGCAGCACGCCCGTGCCGTCCTTGCGGCGCAGCCCCAGGGCCAGCGCCTCGTGCCGGGCCGCCACCGCCGCCCGCCTCCGATCGGCGGCGGTCGCCTCCTCGCGTGCCGCGCTGTGGGCGGACCGGTCCTCGGCGAGGGCCTCCTTGGCGGCCTCGTGGCGGGCGGCCAGCTCCTCGTCGGCGCCGTCCGGTCCTTCGACCTCGGCCTTGAGCTGCTCGTACTCCTTCTGGGCGGTCACCGCGCGCTCCTGCGCCGCGTCGCGCGAGGCCGCCAGCCGGTCGATCTCCGCCTGTGCGGAAGCGGCCCGGCTGCGGGCCGCGTTGACCTGCCCGTTCAGCCGGGCCAGCCCCTCGCGCCGGTCCGCGATGGCACGGGCGGCGTCCTTGAGCCGGCGCTCCTCGGCGGCCAGCTCACGTTCCAGGTCGGCGCGGTGGGCGACGGTGTCCTCCAGCGCGTGTTCGGCCGCCTCCAGGGCCGCCGCCAGCTCCGCCTCCTGCTCGCGGATCCGGGCGGCCTCGCGCTCCAGGTCCTCGGGGTCGCGGCCCCGGTGCTCCTCGGCGGGCGCCCCGGAGGCGCTGCGGACCCGGGCGTCGGCCAGCGAGATCGTGCCGCGGACCCGCTCGGCCAGCTGCGACAGCTCGTACCAGGTCTGCTGGGCGCGCTGGAGCCGGGGCGCGAGCCGGCGCACCTCGCCCTCCAGCCCGGCCTCCCGGGCGAGCGCCGCACTCAGCTCGGCCTCGGCCGCGTCCTTGCGCTTCTTCAGCTCCGCCTCGTCGGCGATCTCGTCGCGCAGCGCGTCCCGCAGGGTCACCAGGTCGTCCGCGAGGAGCCGGAGCCGGGCGTCGCGCAGGTCGGCCTGGATGACGGCGGCCCGGCGGGCGACGGCGGCCTGCCGGCCGAGCGGTTTGAGCTGACGGCGCAGTTCGTCGGTGAGGTCCTGGACGCGGGCCAGGTTGGCGCCCATCGCGTCCAGCTTCCGCAGCGCCTTCTCCTTGCGCTTGCGGTGCTTGAGCACGCCCGCGGCCTCCTCGATGAAGGCCCGGCGGCCCATCGGGTCGGCGTGCAGTACGGAGTCCAGCCGGCCCTGGCCGACGATGACGTGCATCTCGCGGCCGATGCCGGAGTCGGAGAGGAGTTCCTGGATGTCGAGCAGCCGGCAGGTGTCGCCATTGATCTGGTATTCGCTGCCGCCGTTGCGGAACATGATCCGAGTGATCGTCACTTCGGCGTACTCGATGGGCAACGCGCCGTCGGAATTGTCGATGGTCAGCGACACTTCGGCGCGGCCGAGCGGGGGCCGCCCGGTCGTCCCGGCGAAGATCACGTCTTCCATCTTGCCGCCGCGCAGGGATTTGGCGCCCTGTTCCCCCATGACCCAGGAGAGCGCGTCCACCACATTGGATTTGCCGGATCCATTGGGACCGACCACGCAGGTGATCCCCGGTTCGAACCGCAGGGTGGTGGCGGACGCGAACGATTTGAAACCACGCAGGGTCAGGGCCTTGAGGTGCACGCCGCCGGACTCTACCTTTCGCTCTCGGTTTCGCTGATGAAGGTGCAGGGCACATCAGACGTTAAGCGAACGCCGGTGGGTCCGGGGTGAGGGCCGCCCGGTCCGGGGCGGGGGCCGGGCAAAGAAAAAAGGGACGCCGAAGCGTCCCTGTGAATCTTGCTGGTGCATCTGTGAACTGCTGGTGCACTGGTGCGTCTGTGAACTGCCGGTGCATCTGTGAATCCAGCTGCGGTTCTGCGCGGTGCATCCTGCGGTCCTGCGCGGTGCATCGCTGAACGACCGGACAACGACGTCCCCGGTGCTGTGGGACCCCGGTTGTTCGGGACGGCGATCTGTGACGCAGGACGTATCAGAGGTGTTCCGAGGCTACTGAGCGTGCCCGGCCCGACCGGCCCGAAGGGCCATCACGGTCAGGTCAGCGCAGGCTCGCCCTGGGGTACGTCGATGTCGATGCTGTCGAGCAGCGACTCTTGGTGCTGGGCGGCGGCGTTGAGCGCGTCGTTCTCGTCCTGGATCCGGTTGAGCTCGGATTCCAGGTCCTGGACGCGCTGCTGGAGCCGTCGCATCTCGGCGAGGAGTCGCGGGTCGGAACCGCCGACGTAACCGAGAAGCGCCTTTGCCATGATGGATGGTCCTCCACAATGAGTGACCGACCGATGCGGTGTGGGTCGTCAGGGGATCGCACCCGCGGTGCTCGGCAGGGCTCTGTCACCACTGCGGTTCTGCTGCTAATCAGCTCTACCGAACAGCTAAGGTGCGCGGGGTTTTCAGCGTCTCACCAAAAAGTTTGACGGTCAACACGATCACACGCTGTGTACCCGGGTGTCCCGGGGGCGCGCGGCCGGACGATCATGCGGCGCGACTCTCCTGCGGGACCCCGAGGGGCATGCGGATCTTCGTCAATGCCGCAGCCTTGCACGACATCCCGCATCTGGCAACCATCGGCCGCGCCGGGTCCCGTCGCAGGTCATTTCGGGTGCGGGGGCCGGGCCGGCGCCCCGGTGACCGTTCGGCGCGCGGCGTTGACCGAGCGGATCCGAGGGGCCGCGCGGGGCGGGATCAGCGGATGGCGAATCCGTCGTATCCACCGCGCGGGGTGTCCCAGATCTCAGTGACTCCGTCCACGCGCCCGGGAGTGTCGTCGGACCGCAGCCAGTCCAGCAGACGGTGGCAATTCTCACGTGGCCCCTCGGCCACGATCTGCACCCTGCCGTCGTCGAGATTGAGGGCGAAGCCGATGAGACCGCCGATCTCCAAAGCATTTGCCCTGGTGAACCAGCGAAAGCCTACTTGCTGTACTCGGCCGCGTACCCAGACGACAAGGCGCACTTCTTCGTTCATGCCCGAACGCTAACCGGCCAATTGCTCTCGAAGCACGTCGCCCCCTTTCGCCCATGGGCTACAGTCCCGTCGCAACAGCCTCACTCGATCGGGTGAGTATCGGACGGATGACGGGTGTCGGCTGAAAAGTCGATCAAGCGGCATCTGCTTCGCGTGCGACCGAATTCGATCAACGGACAACGGGGCAGTCGAGTGACGTCGCAACGGCGTCCGGAGCATCAGGAAGGCACAGCGCATGGGACGCCACCGACGATCCGCCGCAGGCCCCGCCGCTGAAGAACCCGCGGCCGGGGCCGATTCCCGACGCCGGGGCACACGCCGGAAGAAGTCCGCCGTGCCCGTCCGCACCGGGCTTCTCGGCATCTCGGCGGCCGTGGCCGTCGGCGCGGTCGCCGTCGCCTCGGGTCTGCTCCCCGGCGGGGGCACCGCCACCTCCGGCGACTCCACCGCCGCCGGCCAGGTCCGCTCCGGCGGTGCTCCGGACCTGCTGACGCAGGGCGGCAGCTCCACCGCACCGGCCGACCGGTCCTCCTCCCCCACCAGCCGGGGCGGCGAGCGCCCCGAGGCGCCGGGCAAGACCCCGTCGAAGACGCCGTCCAAGTCGTCGTCCAAGACACCCTCGGCCTCGCCCTCGAAGCCGGCCGAGCCCTCCACGCCGAAGTCGAAGAAGCCGGCCGCCGCCCCGTCCAAGAAGTCGAAGGCGCCCACCTCCACGCCGGAGAAGAGCAGCGCCCCGGAGAAGAGCACCGCGCCGGCGAGCAGGGCCCCTGCGCCGCCGAAGACCTCCGCGGCCCCGCCGCCCAGCAAGAAGCCGAGCCCGTCCCCCACCGCCACCGCACGCACCGAGGTGCTGGCGCTGGTGAACGAGGAGCGCGCGAAGGTCGGCTGCTCCCCGCTGACCACCAGCGCTCCGCTGACCTCGCTCGCGCAGAACTTCAGCGAGGACATGGCGGCCCGCGGCTTCTTCGACCACACGGACCCGGACGGCGACACTCCCTGGGACCGGGCCGCGCAGGCCGGTGTGCAGGGGCTCGGCGCGGAGAACATCGCCCGCGGCCAGGCGGACGCCCAGGCCGTCATGACGGCCTGGATGAACAGCGAGGGCCACCGGGCGAACATTCTCAACTGCGACTACAAGACCATCGGCATCGGCGTCCACGAGGGCTCCGGCGGTCCGTGGTGGGTCCAGAACTTCGGTTTCTGACCGAGCGGCGCCGGACCGCCTTCCGGACCGTCCCCCGTACGCCCACTTACTCCCGCACAGCGCTCCCTCGGGGTGAGCACTGTGCGGGAGTAAGCTTTTGGTATGAACAGCGATACGGACCGCCTCGCGTTCGACGTCTTCTCCCGGCAGTGCCCCTCGCGCTCGACGCTGGAACACGTCACCGGGCGCTGGGGCGGCCTGACGCTGGGCGCGCTGTACGAGGAGAGCCTCCGGTTCAACGAGCTGCGCCGCCGGGTCGACGGGGTCAGCGAGAAGATGCTCTCCCAGACCCTGCACGCGCTGGAGCGGGACGGGCTCGTCCTGCGGGAGGCCCAGCCGGTCAACCCGCCGCGGGTGGATTACGAACTCACTCCGTTCGGCCGCGAGGTCACGGAGAAGCTCCTCGGGCTGATCCAGCTCGTGGAGGGGCGGATGGGCGACGTGCTCTCCGCCCGTGCGCGTTACGACGAGGCGCGCGGCGGCCGCTGACAGCGCGGGCAGTAGTAGCTGGAGCGGTTCATCCAGGCGCGGCGGCGCATCGGAGTGCCGCACCGGTGGCAGGGTTCGCCCTCCCGGCCGTAGGCGTCGAGCGACCGGTCGAAGTAGCCGGACTAGAACAGTATCTGACGTTCATGTTGGCTACTCTTGGATCATGACCCGAGTTGCCGCATACCTCCGCGTTTCTAAGTCCGATGGCCTCGACGGCGAGTCCAACACAATTGAGACACAGAGGCGGCGCATCAAGGCGCTGTGCGAGGCCCGCGGCTGGCTCTACGCGGTCGAGTACATCGACGACGGCCAGAGCGCGACCAAGAAGCGCGGCGAAGGTACTGCCTGGTACACGATGCTATCCCGGGTCGGCACCGGCGAGTTCGATGTGATCGCGGCTCTCGACCTCGACCGCATGCTGCGGACGATGCAGGACCTTGCGACGCTGTTGGAGCTGAAGGCGAAGGTCGCGACCGCCGACGGCGAGATCGATCTGACGACCGCTGACGGAGAGTTCCGGGCGACGATGCTCATGGCGGTCGCTCGCTTCGAGATTCGACGTAAGACGGAACGTCTGGAGCGGGCCAACGAGACGCGGCGGCTCAAGGGTCAGCCGATCCTCACCGGTGGCAAGATACTGGGCTACACCTCCGATGGCATGCATCAAGTACCCGATGAAGCCAAGGCGGTGAAGAAGGCCTTCGAGGACTTCCTGGCGGGCGTGAAGATCACTCACGTCGCGCGCAACCTCACCGAGGCGGGATTCACCACGGCGCGGGGCCGACCATGGGGCAACGAGAACATCAGGCACCTGTTCCGTCAAACGCGGTACAAGGGCGTCCTCTCGAAGTGGGAGGCCGACGAGACGAAGCGCGCAGCCGGCAAGAGGCTCTCGGACGACGAATACCCCGGCGACTTCGAGGCCATTGTCTCGGCAGACGTGTGGGAGGCCGCGCAGATGAAGCTCGATGATCCGTCACGCCGGCGGTCGTGGGGTACCTCGCCGCGTTATCTGCTGACGGGGGCGGCGCTGTGTGGGAGGTGCGACGACGGCACGAAGGTCTACACGAGCTACTACCAGCGGACGCCGTATACCGGGAAGGATGGCATAGCGCGCACGTTCGAGGCTAGGCGTCTCTTGGCCTGCCTGACACACAAGCACTTGAGTCGCAACGCCGTGCCAGTGGAGGAGTTCGTTGAGGATCGGATCGTCTGGCGGCTGAGCCAGCCTGACGCCCGCGAGCTGTTCACCCCTCCGGGCGATCCGGGGATTGACCGCGAGGCGTTGCGAGTGGAGCGGGTCGCTGTTCAGGAGCGATTCGACGGCCTGGCGGAACTGGCGGCTGACGGCGTTCTCAGCTTTGACAAGGTCCGCGAGCAGTCGGCTCGACTTCGTGGTCGTCTCAACGAGATCGACGGCCTGCTTGCGCCTCAGCCGTCAAACCCTGGCCTTGAGGTGGTAGAGGCTCCAGACGTGGCTGCGGCCTGGGAAGCGCTGGACATCGAGCTCAAACGGATCATCCTGCAGGTGTTGATGACAGTGACGATCCTGCCGTCCCGGAGTGGCGCCAAGGGCTTCGACTCGTCACTAATCCGTATCGACTGGCATTCGTGAGTCCATTTGAAAGGACCCTTGATAGATCAGTCGAGTCGTGTAGAGTGGCGTTCAGGCCAACACTCCGAACGGGTATGGATGATGCACCGAAAGGCTTTGGCGCACAGAAGAGGATGAGGCCCCGACTGTTACCGCCCGCTTGATCTAGTCGGCAAGCAATCTGCTACTCGGGGGGGGTTGTCTGCCGTGTCTGAGCTGGACGTCGAAGCTGCCGCTGCGCGGCGCAATCGCAGCACCCAGGCCGCTTGCTCTCGAATCTCGGCCGGTTCGGTCTCTCACGAGGCCCACATCCGCGCAATCGAGAAGGCTGCGCCGAAGCTCAGCGAGGCGCAGAAGGCTCGCATTGCCATCGCGCTCCGAAGCGGTGGTGTCGTGCGAGCACCGAGGGCAACGGTCAACTGATCGTTCGCGAGATCACCATGGTCTGCGTTATTTCTTAGTGGGAAGTTGCGCAGGCCGGTAGGGCGGCGGCGCAGATGCGGTCCTCGGCCCGGGCCCCCTGCCGGTGGCGCAGTTCGAGGGCGGTGATCGCCCCGTCCGCCGTGTTGGTGGCGAAGCATGTCAACCGCATGCCGTCGGTGTGGGCGAAGCGCAACTGGGCGCTGGGGTGCGGCCTCTCCTTGCGCACGATCAGCCGCAGCCCGTTCGGCCAGCCGGTCAGGCAGCCGCCGGCGAGTTCGGCGACCCAGGCGCCCCTACGCTCCGGAGTCACGTCCTGATGGTTCCGTGACCCGGGGTACACGATGAACAAAGATTGTGGCGTGGTCCTCCCCACATTTCCTGGGGAGGACCACGCCACACTCCGGTTCGCAGGTGATCAGTCGCGTACCCCGAAGCCGACGGCACCGGACTTCACTGTGCCGATGAACGTGATGTAGGTGGACCGGGGCAGGGTCAGGGTCGGACCGCCCATCTCCTTGGAGTCGCGGATGCCGACCTGTGCCTGCCGGACTGCGACCTCGACGCAGTTGCCGCCACCTTGGTCGCTGTATGACGACTTGAACCACGACCCTTCCGGCGCGAACTCGGTGGAGGGAACGGGCTTCGTGTGATCAGTCATTTCCACAGTTTCTCTTCGAGTTCCATCAGGAATGACGGCGTCTGGGAGGGCCCCGGTGCCGCCTTTACCATGGCATCGAACTGCCGCTGGTACTGCCCAACATCGGAGGGCTTCGACCACATGGTGATGGATCGGTAGCCGTCGCTCTGGACCACCGGGTCCAGCTCGTCGAACTCCAGCACCGTGAAGCAGAACCCCGCGCGGTAGGTGGACAGGTCATCGGGGATGATCTGCACCTCTACGTTGTCCTGCTCGCAGAGGCGAATGATCTCCGCATACTGGGCGCGCATCACCTCGGGGCTGCCGATCTTCGTGCGCAGTGTGCTTTCGGTCAAGATGATGTGTACCTCTCGGCCGCCGTCCAGCAGGGTCTTGCGTTCCACGCGCGCCTGGACGCTGCGCTCGACCGCGTCGGTCGTCCGCTCCTCCACGATCTTGGCTGACCCCATGAGGGCGTTCGCGTACCGCTCGTCCTGGAGCAGGCCGTGCACCACGTTGTTCTCGAAACCCCGGATGCGCACAGACTCGCGTTCCAGGCCGAGGTACCGCGGCATCCCGGAGGGGAGCACGTTCCTGAAGGTCGTCAGAGGCTCGCTCTTGAGCGAATCACGCTGCATCTGGAGCAGGACGTCGCGGTCGCTGGGCTCTATGACGTCGTACTCGTCCATCAGAGCTTCGAGGTCCGCCAGCTTGGGCAGCGGAATCTCGCCGGCCTCCACTCGGCTGAGCTTCGACCGGGAGAAGCTGAGCCGAGTGGAGACCGCCTCGGCAGTGTAGGAGCCCACCTCGTCATCCGGCCCGGCCGTCTCCTCAATGCGCTCCTTCTTCCGCTCGCGCAGTTCACGCAGTTCCTTGCCGAGCATGACCCGCAGGTACGTCGGTCCCCGTCGTGCTGCCAACTGTCCCCTCGCTTCGGTGCGCTGTCCGCCAGATCGAAGCCCCTGTCCTCCAGAACGAGATGCCTGTCCGTCAGGAAGAAGGCTATGTCCAGAGTTTGGCATGGTCTGTCTCCTCTGCAACACCCCTTGTCCACTCAGTGGCACATGCCAGTTCGTACACGTACGGGGATTCCCTTGAATGTTAACTAGCGTGCGCATCAAGCTGATTGCGGAGGACACACCGGAGCCTGTCTCCGTCGGCCCCATGGGGGCGTGTGTCCCCGGATCCATACGCAGCCCGAGTCTGCATGAGGCCTGGCCGGGACCCTCGGGGACCGGACTGCGCTGACATCCCCATACTGCCCCCTGACGAGCCGAGGCCAGCAATGCGCCAGAGCATCACCACCCTCCACAAGAGCAGGGGCTGGATAGACCGGGAGCGTGACTTCCACGCACGGTTCCACCCCGACGAGATCCGCGTCGAGATGTACCCGCTGGTCCGGCTGATGAACGACCGCCGCGACGTGCTCGACCGGTGCCTGGCGCGCATTGCGGTGGCGGGGCGTGTCCCGCGAGTGTGCGTCTATTCGCTAGCGGCGCAGGGCTGCGAGCCCGCGCACTTCCGTAACGCGGCACGGGACTACACCCTTGCGAAGGGCTGGCAGTTCAGCACGCTTCAGATGTTCACGGACCGCTTCGGTGTGACCGATCCGCAACTGCGGCCCGGCTGGTCCGCCGTGCATCACCAGATCCGGGCCGGGTTCGCCGACGGGGTCGTAGCGCTCACGCACTCGGTCATCAGCCCGCACATGGACGAGTACGAACTCCAGCTCGACCTCATAGAGAAGCATGGCGGGTTCGTCGCGCTCGTGACCCCCGAGACCGCTGGGACGAAGTCGTGAGGCCGGGCCACCACGCGGCCCGCCGGGGACGCCCAATGAGCCCTGCCACAGCCGTCGCACCGACTGCTGCGAAATTGCTGCCGCAGACGTCGCGCGCCTTCGATGTGACCTTCGAGCCGGTCCCGATCTGCGTCGGCTGCACCCGCACTGCCTTCCGCGGCCACTGCATGTATGTGCGAGCCCTGGGCGCCCCTTGCACTTCGATGAAACGAGTGCACCCCATGGCCGCCCTTCACAGCCCGCAAACGCACGGAGGAGTGCGGTGACGTTCAACGCCGTCGGAGCCTGTTCCGCATTCGTGCTGGAGGTCACTACGTCACGACGGCCGTTCGCGGGCGTCCTTCCAGTAGTTCTGCAGCATGTCGGCGGGCCATGGCGGCTGGTGCACCGTTCCGCGGGGCAGCATCTCCTGGAAGACCGGCGTCAGGTCGACGATGGGAGTGCCGTCGTCCGCGTCCAGGTCCGTGACGCGCAGATCCCGTCCCTCTACTCCCAGCAGGCGCGGGTAGGAGATACCGATCCGGGCCGGCCGCCTGTGGTTGCGGTGGACAAGGCCACCGGTGGCCGGCCAGTCCGGGTTTCCGCGGGGACTCCGCGGTTCGAGCTCGATGTCGCTGTCCGATCCCAGGCTGAAGTACCAGACCACTTCCAGGTGGCTGAACTCCTCGATGCCCTGCAGGGCACTTTCCGGGATGCTCGGCACGACACGGATGACCGACTCGACTCCGCCCTTGTAGTCGTCAAGGCGACCGGTCTGGCCCCCTACGACCGTGGCGATCACGGGCACCTGGATGTACTGGTCGAACACGCTGCCCCTCTCCTGGACCTTCTCCTCCGGCGCCGACGCATGCGCGTTCCGCTCCGAGCTTTCTTACCGTACGGGTCACCTGTCTGCGAGGGCAGCACGTGCGCGCGTATCGAGGTCGGCGGCAGGGCCTCCGCCTCGACGGAGGACGGGACCGAGCGCACGGCGCATCTGCACCACGGTCTCTCGGGCTCGCCCGGACTGGACCCCGGTCATCGTGTCGAGTGCCTGATGCCACGTGGCGCAGGCCGCCTCGAGTTGCCCCTGCTGGACCTGCACCTCACCGAGGTATCCGAGGGTCACGGAGTGGGTCCGCTTGAACGGCGTTTGGCGGGTGCGGACGCTCCGCTTGAACTGCTGCTCGGCACCCTTCAGGTCGCCCATGTCCCGCAGCGCGGCAGCGGTCTCATGCGCGAGACTCGCCTCGCCGAAGAACCACACCCGGGCGGGCTCGTCGCCACCCTGGGAGGCGCGCGCCAGGTCGGACTCCGCGCGGTTGAGCGCCTCCGCGGCCTGCTTCTTGTAGCCAGCTGCGGCCAGTCCGCGGGCGTGGACGACGCCGAGGAGGGCCTTCTCCCTCCAGCAGGCTTCGGCGTAGCGGCGGCTGGAGAGAGAGTCCTCGGCGAGGCGTACGGCTTCTGCGGGCTGGTGCAGGTCCACGGCCTGGTGGGCCATGGCCCGCAGCACGTGCCCGGCGAGCGGCGCGTCGCCGGCCTCCTCGGCCAGCTGGGTCGCCAGGGTCAGCCACCGCAGCGCGATCGGGTGTTCCCCGGCGTCGAAGCTTGTCCAGCCCGCGAGGTAGGCGAGCTCGGCAGCGGCCGACGTCATGTCCCGGCGCAGACCGTCGGACGGGAAGCGTCCCCCCAGGAGTTCGGCGACGTCGGTGCGCAGGTAGGCGACCAGGGCTGCACGCCCTACGCCCCGGCCTCCGCGCTGCTGGTCCCGCCGGGACAGGAAGGCCGTCATCTCGCGCACGCTGGTGACGTCCTCGGCCGTGACTATGTGCTTCGACAGAGGCTTGCGAGTGCGGGCTCGGTCAGCAGCTTCCTGCCACCAGCTTTCGGAGGGCAGGGCCAGGCCGGCGACCGAGTAGGCCGACTGTGCCAGTACCTGGCGCCGAGCAATGTCCATGTCCGTGCTCCCGAGGGTCGCCAGCGTCGCGAGGGTATCGACGCTCCACGCCGGCGTCTGCGGGTCGGCGGCGTCGTCCGTTGCCAGCCCGATGTCGGTCAGCGTGATGGTGCGACCGAGGCCGCGGGAGAGCGTCTCGGCCAAGATATGCGCTGCGCGGCCTTCCGGTGTGGCGCCACCAATCCAGCGGGCGATGCGGGAGTGGTCGTAGCGCAGGAGTTCGGTGGCACCGTTCTCAGCGGCGACAGCCCGAAACCGTGCAGCGATTTGACGCTGCGACAGGCCCCATTCCTGGATGACGGCTTCCAGCCGGATGTTGCGTGTGCGCCCCATGGGTGTGCGCCCCTGTCCCCGAAACGATCTTGCATCACGTGCACCACATCGTTGGTCCTGCTGGCATTCCGGTCGGACCTCGCACGCGGTTGTCTCGTACGGACGATATTCCTCCAACCCCCAGGCGGCGTAGCGGAATCGGCCACGTCATGCCCACGAGCTCGGATAGTGACCGGAATTGGCTCCTGCGGGGGCCGGGAAGGGCAGCTGATGAACGTGCAGTACCCGATCGCCGGCCTCCGGGGGGCGCGCGCCGTCTCGCTGGTGCGAAGCGGCCGAGAAACGGGCGGACTTCCGTCCCGAGACGCCCGTGTGCCGGTCTGTCGTACGCGCGACTTCCAGATGGCGGCGGTGGTCCCTGCTCGGGCGGACGCCGTCGCCGGAGCGCGTCGTCAGCTCGCCGGCCTACTACAGAGCGCGGGGCTGTCGGAGTGCGCGGACGCGGTCACGCTCGTCGCCCAGGAACTGATGGTGAACGCCATGGTGTACGGGTGTGGCAACAGGCCGGAGGGCCGGTTCTCGATGAGGGCCACACACGGGCGCGGGCGCGTGCGGGTCGAGGTGGAGGACCCGTCCACCGAGCAGCCGCACGCCCGGCCCGCAGCTACGGATGAGGAGGGCGGCCGAGGGCTCCACCTGGTGGATGCCCTGGTCACACGCTGGGGGACGAGCCGCTCCGCGCCGGGCAGGGCTGGCAAGACGGTGTGGTTCGAGCTGGACCTCCTTGCTGGGGAGGTGACGTCGTGAACCTCGCCCGCATCCGCTCCGGACGCCGCCCGACCCCCACCACCCGGCACGTCGCTGCCGCCGCACAGGAAACTCTCGCGGTGGTGCTGGCGGATGGCGCCCCCATCCCCGAGAACGATCAGGACGTCCACGACCTGATGCTCCGGCTTCGTGGTCACCTCATGCAGCTCGGGGCGCTCGCGCCCGACCGACCCAGCGCTGTGACCAAGGCGATGGAGCTGGCCTGGGCACAGGAGGTCCTGGTGCCGGAGCTTCACGCCCAGGCTCTGATGCCGTTGGCCAGGTTCGCGACGGCCGTGCGAACGGTGCTCTGGGAGCTGCGCGCCGAGGGAGCTCTGTGCGAGCACTCGCCCCGGTGCCCGCCCGCCAGCGCTTCCGACCACCTGGCGGCCTGCGTCCTTGTCGCATTTCCCGCGGCCGGGTGGAGCGTGCTGTGCAACGGGCTGATCCTCTTCGAGGACACCGGGTACCTCCTGCCGTCCGGTGACGTCTTCGGCCCGCGGCGGCCGCTGCCGCGCGAGGCGGTGACGAGATGACCCCCTTCCCCGCGCCTGCCGGACAGCTCCTGGGCGTGCGGCTTCTTCCTGCGTCGGCCGCCTGCGACCACGAGTACTGGAAGACCAGGCTCGTGAACCCCCGCCTCCTGCTCGGCGCGGTGGCCGTGGCGCTGTACCGGCTTCCGCTACTGGCGGTCCCGGTCGGCGCGGATCGCCGCGGCGGGTTCATGGACCTGGCCAACCCGATCTTCGCCGAAGTACTCGCTGGCGCCCTGCGAGGACGTCCCGGCTTCAACCAGGTCACGGTCTCCGGGCAGGTCGTCCGCTGGGGGGAGCCGATACCGGAAGGCCTCGCCCCGGACGCCCGTCGCCGCTTCCAGGGCCTGCGGGAGGAGCCCAGGTACGAGCCCTGTAAACGCCCCCCCGCCGGACACGTGGGGCGTGGCGCGGGCGTGCGGAGCATGTCTCCCGTGCCCGAGTCACCGCCCGGACGCCAGCCCACTTCCACCTGGGCTGCCGTCGAGGCCGGCGCCGCGCAAGCCCCCTGACAGCCGCGGCGTCCTGTCCCCGCTCTGGAGCCGCGCCGGCCATCCCCGCCACGGCGCGGCACCAGAGCTCCGATCACTCGCTGGAGACCACCCTCATGACCTTACGCAGTGACTATCTGTGGCATATCGCTCTCGGTGAGCAGCCGCCCACGGAGCTTCCTTCGGACCCGGCCTCGGTACGGATGGGCGTGGCGCTCGGCCTGCCCTCGATCAACGCGCTCGTCGGGGACGGCACGGACGTCGAGCCGGTGCGGTACTGCCTGGCCCACCGCCAGGTCGTGGTGCCGGTGGAGGCCGACACGGTGCACCGGTGGATGGCCGCGCACTCAGACTGCGTCCCCGCGGCCGGGGTTCGGGGCTGTGGCGCGGGCGGCTACCGCGACTGCACCGGCCTGTGGGTGACCCACCCCGGATCGGAGCGGACCGCGGTCACCCGCGCCCGCATGCGCAGGGCACCCGGCCCACACAACCCACGGCACCAGGAGGCCCGCTGTGCGTAGACCTGCCTCCGGCAGCAGGCCCTGGTGGTCCTGGCGCCCTGACCGCGGTCACCTCCGCATCCTGACATTCGCCCTCGCGGTGATCATCCTCATCTACGCCGGATCCATCCCGAGGCAGTGGTGACCGCCACCGGACTGGTCATCACCGTCCTGATCGTGCTGGGCATGGCCGTCCTGGTGCTCCTCGGCCCCCGATGGACCGCTCGGAGGCCGCCGCCGGCGGACGGTCGTAAGCCGTCCCCGCCGAACGACCTGTTCTGACTCCGCCCTACCACCCACGCAAGGACGATTCGCGATGCTTCACTCTGTTCCGTCGCTACCGACCGAGGTGCCGCAGATGCCTGCCCGGATCGTGGCGGGCCTCTACCTGCGGTGTCTGCGCGAGGCGCGGGGCATCAGGCTGGAGGACGCGGCCCGCTCCGTCGGGGTATCCGCGGCGGCCGTCAGCCGGTGGGAGCGGGCTGAGTCCCCCATCCGGCCGGACGCGCTCGGCACGCTGCTGCGGCTCTACGGTGTAGCAGACGACCATGCGAGCTTCCTGGTGGGGAGTCTGCCGCCGCAGGGCTACGACCGCAGGGAGCACGCGGAGCGGGGTGAGGGCCGGCGCGCCCCGCACGACCGCTGGGTGGACGTAGCCTGCGACGAGGCGACGGCCCGTCATATCGCTGTGATGCGCTTGGCGAGCGAGGTCGTCCATTACTGCCGGTTGGTGCCTGCCGGTCTGCGCACCCAGGCATACCAGCGGGTCGTGCTGGACCCGGGCGTGTGTGTCGACCCTGATGAACCGGTGCTCGGGCTGCCGGCGTGGGTGCACCACGTGCCGTCGGCCGAGCGGCAGCGGCGGACCGTGCTGCTCGACGAGACCGTACTGACCCGGGGACGCGGCACTCACCCCGCGACGATGGCTGGCCAGCTGCGGCATCTGGCCGATCTCGTGAGCCGGGAGAGCTCTGACGGGCAGGGCCTGACCATCCGCATCCTGCCGCTGGACGAGGTGCTGTTCATCCACACGGTGGGTGCGGCCGCAGAGGTGATCCTCCACGGGCATCGCATGGTGGTGACGGTCGGCCTGTTCCCCAGCTATGAGACCGGCTCGGGCGCCGCCCGGGTCATCAGCGCCGGCCTGCACGAGGGCGTCGGCGCCGCGTGGAGCCGTGACGCGACGTACGAGGCGCTCGTGAGCGCGGCTGAGGGCATGGAGCGGAGGACCGCCTCATGACCGCCATCGTCCGGTTGCTCGCCGTACTGCTAGGTGCCACACCGCCGCAGGGGCCCATGAGCAGGCTGCTCGCCCTTGATGAGGCGGCCTTTGCCCGCCGCGTCCGGGACCGCCGTTCCGGCAGTGCGGGCCACAACGTCCCGGGGGCTGAGCAGGGCCGTGCGCATGTGGGGGTGGGCGCATGACCTCCAGGTTTCCCGACGGCTACTTCGCAAGACCGACCGTCGCTCGGGTGCAGGACCATCTCGACGGCGGCACCGACAACTACCTCGCGGACCGGGAGTTCGCTCGCGACCTGGTCGCGGCGGCGCCGTGGCTGCCAGGCAGCGTGCGCGTCAACCGCGCACACGGCCCCCGCGTCCTCGACTGCCTCACCCGGGAGTACAGCATCGACCAGGTCATCGACCTGGGATGCGGCCTGCCGCACGGCGACAACCGCGATGTGCCCGACGAGGTGCGCCGCATGGTGTACGTCGACTCCGACCCCGGGGTGGAGGCCCACGCGCGGATGGTCCTGGCCGAGCGGCACGGCACGGTGTCACTGCGGGCGGATCTCGCGGACATGCCGGCCCTTCTGGCTGCCGGACCGGTCGCGCGGCTCGACCGCGGCCGTCCGATCGGGGTGCTGCTGCACGCCGTCCTGCCGTGGCTCGGCGACGAACCGGCGCACACCGTCCTGGCTGCGCTGAAGTCTTGGCTGCCGTCCGGTTCCGTGCTGTCCGTCACTCACGCCACCACGGACACGGCGCCCGAGGCGATGGCCGCCCTCGCCGACCTCTACGAAGGGGTGGGCATCGGCTTCCGGCCCCGCTCGGGGCAGCAGGTACGCGACCTGCTCGCCTCCTGGGCGCCGTTGGAGGCGGGTGGGCCGGTGACCACTGCTTCCTGGCGTCGTCCCACGCACCTGCACTCGCGCTTCGACCCCTCGCACGCCTACGCCATCATCGCCTCGCCTGGAGACCGCACCTCATGACCACCCCGCCGCCCCTCGCCCTCACCTCGGCCGTTCGTGGGCCGCTCATCGAGGACTACGGCCTCATCGGAGACCTGGAGACCGCTGCTCTGGTCTGCCGGGACGGCAGCGTCGACTGGCTGTGCCTGCCGCGCTTCGACTCGGCCGCCGCATTCGCCGGCCTGCTCGGCACGGACGAGCACGGGTTCTGGCGGATAGGCCCCGCCGTAGACGCCAGCGTGTCGGCGCCGTACGCGGACCGGCGCCGTTACCGGGGCGACAGTCTCATCGTCGAGTCCGAGTGGGACACCGAGACCGGCACGGTTCGCGTGCTCGACTTCATGCCACCCCGTGACGGGCACGGCCCGCAGCTGATCCGGATCGTCGAGGGCGTCACCGGCACGGTGGAGATGGCCTCGACGCTCGCCCCACGGTTCGGCTACGGGCAGCTCGCGCCGTGGATCTACGACGAGGACGGGCGGACGGCCGCGGTGTCCGGGCCGGACGCGGTGTGGCTCGACACGTCCGTACCGGGCCGGGAGAAGGACAGCGCTGTCCACCACCACTTCGAGGTATCTGAAGGCGGATGGGTCGTCTTCGCCTTGAGTGCGGGGGCCTCCCATCTGCCGGCTCCGGAGGTGCCCGACGCCGACGCGGCGCTGCGGAGGACCAGCGACTTCTGGACGGCGTGGGCAGGCCAGATGACCTACCAGGGTCCGGACCGCGATGTGGTCCTGCGGTCCCTGATCACGCTCAAGGCCCTGACCCATTCCAGCGGGGGCATCGTCGCCGCCCCCACCACGTCCCTGCCCGAGGAGATCGGCGGCGTCCGGAACTGGGACTACCGGGCCTGCTGGCTGCGGGACTCCGCGATGACCGTGGCCACGCTGCTGCGCGCCGGTTACCGCGACGAAGCGGTCGCGTGGCAGCGCTGGCTGCTGCGCACGCTCGGCGGGGACCCGCACAACCTGCAGATCATGTACCGGGTCGACGGCGGCCGCGACCTGCCCGAGCTGGAGCTCACGCATCTGCCCGGCTACGAGGGCTCCCGGCCGGTCCGCATCGGCAACGGAGCGGTCGACCAGCTCCAGCTCGACGTACCGGGCGAGGTCATCGACACGCTGTACCTGGCCCATCAGAGCGGGATCGAGCTTTGCGTAAGCACCAAGGCCCTGATCCTCGCGCTCGTCGACTACGTCCGCCGCAACTGGAGCAAGCCCGACGACGGCATCTGGGAAGTCCGCGGCGGCCGACGGCATTTCACCCACTCCAAGGTCATGTGCTGGGTGGCAGTCGACCGGGCTCTGCGCCTGGTCGACGCCGGTGTGCTCGACACCGACCGGGACGCCCTGGCCGCGCTGCGCGAGGAGATCCACCAGGACGTGTGCACGCGCGGCTTCGACGCGGCCCGCAACACCTTCACCCAGTCCTACGGCTCCCAGGAGCTGGACGCCTCGCTCCTGCTGCTCCCCCGCAGCGGATTCCTGCCGGCGGACGATCCGCGGGTGGTCGGCACGGTCGACGCGGTCCGCCAGGCGCTGGAGCACGACGGCCTGGTCCACCGCTACCCCACCGACGGCCGGCACCGGGGAGTGGACGGCCTGCCCGGCGACGAAGGCGCCTTCATGCTCTGCTCGTTCTGGTTCGCCGACGCCCTGGCCTTGACCGGGCGCCCGGCCGAGGCGGCGGCACTGCTGGAGCGGCTGCGGGATCTGCGTACGGATCTGGGCCTGCTGGCCGAGGAGTACGACCCCGTGGCCATGCGCCAGCTCGGGAACTTCCCGCAGGCCTTCTCCCTGTGCGGACTTGCCGACAGTTCCATGCTCCTGGCGGAGCTGAGCCGCCCGGCC
The DNA here is from genome assembly GCF_043202835.1 of Streptomyces sp. NPDC048142. Lineage (NCBI taxonomy): Bacteria > Bacillati > Actinomycetota > Actinomycetes > Kitasatosporales > Streptomycetaceae > Streptomyces > Streptomyces sp. NPDC048142. Next base: position 364,999 of record NZ_JBIDBC010000001.1, on the reverse strand, counting down.
GAGCTGGTGACGGCCCCGTGAACGCCGAACCCACCTCGCCCGATCTCTCCCACCTGAGGAACACGACCGCCGTCTCCGTGAGGATCCGATGACTCTGATACAGGACGTTGCGCTGCTGGCGCTGCCAGGCGGCGCCGCCGCTGTCGCGGGCGGGACGGCGGTGTACTTCGCCAGATCCGCCGCACGCCACCGCAAGGACGCCGGCGCGGCCAACCGCCGTGCCAAGAAGGCCGAGCAGGCGGCGGCGGCGCGCGACGAGGAGGCCATGCACCTGGTGCACTCCCGGCTCCCCGCGCTGGTCTACGCACTGCAACAGGGGACCGGGAACCCGGCCGCCGCGTACGGTGCGGTGCTGCACCAGTCGCTGGCCGGCACCGACACCGACAGGGCATTCCAGGCGGTGCTGGAGCAGGTGGCCACGGCGCTGTCCGAGGCGGCCGCACGTTCCGAGGGAGCGGCGCGAGTGGCGGCGCAGGCGACCACGAAGTCGCTCCAGCCCCTGGGCTACGAGCTCCAGGCCGCGATCACCAAGCTGCTGGATGCCGAGCACGACCCCAAGACGCTGGAGTTGGTGCAGCCGATCGACCACGCCGCGAGCCAGATGGCCCGGCGGCTGCAGATCATCGGAGTGCTGACCGGCACGTGGCCCGGCCGCCTGCGCGACGACGTCCCGATGCTCGATGCGTTGCGCGGCGGCGTCTCCCGGATCCGTGACTACCGTCGCGTCCGCGTCCCGGCCGCCGTGCCGTTCCATGTCGCCGGCCGGTTCGTGGAGCCGCTCGTGCTGATGCTGGCCGAGCTCATGGACAACGCCGCCCGGTCCAGCTCTCCCAAGACCCCGGTCGAGGTGTCGGTTATGGAGGCCCACAACGCGGTGAGCATCGAGATCCACGACGCCGGGCCCGGGATGACCCCGGAGGTCCTTCACGAGGCGCGGCGGCGTGTGTCCGGCGCCGTGCCGGTCCAGTTCACGAGCCTGGGCAATCCAGCGGCCTTCGGGCTCCTCGGCGTCGGTGTACTGGCGGCCAAGTACGGCTTCCGCGTCAGCCTCGACCTCGACCACTCCCGTCACGGCGGCGCCCGGGCCGTGGTGCAGGTGCCCCGCACCATGCTCGTCCCGGCGCCCGCCCCGCAACCCGAACCCGCGCAGCGGCCGGCCGCACCTCATCCGGCGCCCGCCGCCGGGCCGTCCGGCGAGCAGCAGCGCTACGAGGTAGGCGCCGACGGCCTGCCCCTGCGCCGCCGCCACGCCGCCCCGCCGCCAACGTGGGAGCCCACCCCGGCCGCGCCGACTGCCGCGCCCCCGCCTCCGCTCGCCGGCCGCGCCCTGGCCGCGTTTATCCAGGGCACACGATCCGCCCCCGTCCCGACCCCCAACGAGGAGCCGAACCCGTGAACCAGTCCGCCCTCCCCGACCTGTCGTGGATCCTCGACGAGCTCGTCGAATTCCCCGCCGCCCGCCACGCCGTGCTGCTCTCGGCCGACGGGATGCGCATGGCCGCATCCCCCGAGGTCACCGCTGATCTGGCCGACAAGATCTCAGCGACCGGCTCCGGGATTCAGTCGCTCAGCCGCAACGCCGCCCAGTTCGTCGGCGGCGACGCCGTCACCTGGCATCAGACGATGATCCAGTACGACGGCGGCTACCTCTTCCTCGTCGCCGCCAGCACCACCTCCTACCTGGTGGCCTCCGCGACGATCGACGTGGACGTCCTGGCCTTCTCGGACCGGATGGCCAAGGTCGTCGAGCGCCTGGGGCACGCCCTTGCGGCCGGCCCGCGCCAGCAGCAGGACGAGCTGGGATGAGCCCGACGGGGCACGGCGACGACCGGCTGGTGCGGTCCTACGTGGTCACCGGCGGCCGGGCGCAGCCCAGCCGCAACCACTTCGACCACATCACCCTGATCACCCTGTCTGCGTCCTCCGGGCGCCTCAACCGTGCCCCGCTCAACCCCGAGCAGCTCGCCATCCTCGACGCGCTGGCACGGACCTCCCAGTCGGTCGTCGAACTCGCAGCCCTCCTGCGCCTGCCGGTGAGCGTGATGCGGATCCTGCTCTCCGACCTCATGGAAAGCGGTCACATCACCACCCAGCAGCGCATCACCCACACCGCCGCCCCCGACCTCAAGATGCTGGAGGACGTCCTTGCCGGGCTTCACCGACTGTGAACCGCCGATACTGCGCGGTGACGAGCGCACCGCGAAGATCCTGGTCGCCGGACACTTCGCCGCGGGCAAGACGACCCTGGTCCACGGTCTGTCCCAGATCCCGCCCGTCAGCACCGAAGAGGTCATGACGAGCGCCGGCGCGGACCTCGACTACACCGACCTGCCGGCCAAGACCGCCACGACCGTGGCGATGGACTTCGGTCGTCTCCACCTCGCCGAAGACCTCGTCCTCTACCTCTTCGGCGCGCCCGGCCAGCCCCGCTTCTTCAACATCCTCACCGACCTGGCGCGCGGCGCGCTCGGCGCGCTCGTCCTGACCGACACCCGGCGCCTGGACGAGACCTACCCCATTCTCGAGCGCGTCGAGCAGCTCCGTCTCCCGTACGCGGTGGCCGTCAACGCCTTCGACGGCGCCCCCGTCCACCCCGAGGCCCGGCTGCGCGAGGTGATGGCGCTCGACGACACGACCCCCCTGGTCACCTGCGACGCCCGGGACCGGGACAGCACCCGCGACGCACTGATCGTCCTCGTCCGCCACCTCGTCACGCTGAACTCGGAGCCCGCCCGATGACCGCCCGCCCCCATGCCTCCGCGCAGTGCCCCGTGCGCGGCCACACCCCGCCGCCGCCCCAGAGGCCGCTGCCGATCTACGGCCCGGCCTTCGACGCCGACCCCCAGGCCACCTACCGCCGCCTCCGCGAGCAGGGCCCCGTCGTGCCCGTCGAGATCTCCCCAGGCGTGTACGGCTACCTCGCCGTCACCTACGAGGCCTGCGTGTACCTGCTACGCAACACGCCCTCCCTGTTCGCCAAGGACCCCACCGACCACTGGGAGGCCCTGAACAGCAGGCGGATCCCGCCGGACAGCCCCGCGCTGCAGATGATGATGCCCAGGGACAATGCCCTGTGGAAGGACGGGCCGGAACACGCCCGGCTGCGCGGCGCCATCACCGGCGCGCTCGCCCGCATCGACACCTACGCGCTGGCCGACACCGTCGCCCGCGTCGCCGACATGCTGATCGACGCGTTCTGCGCCGCCGGACAGGCCGACCTCATCGCCCAGTACGCCGACCCGCTGCCGATGCTCACCGTCATCGACCTGTTCGGGTCCACGCCCGACCACGGCCAGCGGATCATCCAGCTCGTCACCAGACTGTTCGCCGCCGGCCCGGACGCCGGCCAGGCGAACGCCGCACTTGAAGCCGCCTGCCTGGAACTGGTCCTCCTCAAGCGGGCCCAGCCCGGCCGGGACATCGTCACATACCTCATCCAGGCCGGACTCAGCGACGCCGAAATGGTGCAGACCCTGCTGCTCCTCTTCGGCGCCGCCGCCCCGCCGACCGCCAAGCACATCGGCCGCGGCATCCAGCGCCTCCTCAGCGACGAGCGGTTCGCCGGCAGCGTGCACACCGGCGTCACCCCGGTGGCCGCCGCCCTCGAAGAGGTCCTCTGGAGCGAACCGCCGGTCTCCAACTACTCCCCTCTGTACGCGCGGGGCCGCCAGCACGTCGAGGGCGTTCCGGTCGAGCCCGGCTACCCGATCGTCATCTCCTTCGCCGCGGCCAATTCCGACCCGGCCGTGACCGTCGACTACGACGACCGCGCCGGCAACCGGGCGCACATCGCGTTCTCGGCCGGTGCCCACGGCTGCCCCGCCCCCGGGCTGGCCCGCGTCATCTCCGAAGCGGCCATCGAGCACCTCCTCGACCGCCTGCCCGCCCTCACCCTCGCCATCCCCGCCGACAAGGTGACCGAACTGCCCGGCACCTTCCTTGCCGGACCCGCGTCCCTGCCCGTCCACTTCCAGCCCGCCCACACCGGAAGGTGACCACCATGCCCACGAGTACCCCCAACACCCAGGCTCCTGCGGCCGGATGCCCCTACCGCCTCGACCCGGCCGGTTCCGACATCCAGAGCGAAGCCGCCACCCTGCGCGAGCGCGGACCAGCCACCCGCGTCCTGCTCCCCGGCGACATCCCCGCCTGGTCGATCACCGACCCGGGCCTCATACGCCGCCTGCTCACCCACCCCGACATCTCCAAGGACGCCGCACAGCACTGGCCCGCCTACACCAGCGGACAGCTCCCGGCCGACTGGCCGCTGCGGATCTGGGTCGACGTCCGCAACGCGCTGTCCGCGTACGGCCAGGAGCACCGGCGCCTGCGCCGCCCGCTGGCCGCCGCGTTCAGCTCCCGCCGGGTCCGCGCCCTCGTCCCACAGATCGAAAGGCTCGTCCACGCCCTCCTCGACGAACTCCAGAGCGCCGGGGCCGACGAAGTCGTGGACTTGCGGGCCCGGTTCGCCTGGCGGCTGCCGCTCCTGGTCGCCGGCGCGATCCTCGGCGTCGGCGAGGACCTCCACGACGACTTCCGCGACGCAGTCGGCCAGTTGTTCGCCACCGACCTGGCGCCCGAGGAGGCCGATGCGGCGCAGGCCCGCGTGTACGAGCTGATCGACCAGCTGATCGAGCAGAAGAAGACGAAGCCGGGCGACGACGTCACCTCCGGTCTCATCGCCGCCCACCAGGCCGGGGACATCAGCGACACCGAGCTCCGCGACAGCCTGGTCCTCCTCATCGGCGCCGGCCACGAGACGACCGTCAACGCCCTCGACCACGGCACCGTCAACCTGCTGACCCACCACGACCAGCTCGCCCGCGTCCTGGACGGCGAAGTCGCCTGGGACCAGCTCACCGAGGAAGTCCTCCGCCACCAGGCCCCGATCGCCACCATCATCATGCGATTCGCCGTGGCCGACGTCTTCGACGAGGCCACCGGCGTCACCTTCGCCCGCGGCGACGCCCTCGTCATCAACTACGCCGCCGCCGGCCGCGACCCCAATACACACGGCCCGGACGCCGACGAGTTCGACGCCGGCCGCACCACCGCCCGCGACCACCTCGCCTTCGGCCACGGCCCCCACTTCTGCCTCGGCGCCGAACTCGCCCGCATCGAAATCCGCATCGCCCTCCACGCGCTCCTCACCCGCTTCCCCAACCTCCAGCTCACCGTCCCCGCCGAAGACCTCGTGCCGCTGCCCAGCTTCATCTCCAACGGCCACGTCTCCCTGCCCGTCCGCCTCGGCCCGCCCTCCGCGCCCACGAAGCCCTCCAACCCGGCCGCCGCCTGACCACGTGACCAACCAGGAACTCGAGATGACCACCACCGACACCCCGCCCACGACCACGCTCCTGACCGACGCCCAGAGGCGTGCAGTCGCCCCTCTCATCTACGGCGGGACCAACGAGTCGATCGGCGCCCAGATACACCTGTCCGCGGAAGGAGTGGCCAGCCACCTCCGGACGACGCGCAACGCCCTCGGCCGTCGCGGATGCTCCCGACCGGTCCTCGTTCACGCCCTGCTCACCGCCCGCGAAGTTCCGCCGCCGGCATGCCAGCGGCCCTGCCCGGACCTCACCACGCGGGACCTCCAACTCCTCCAGGCGCTCGCCGAGCACTCCCGAAACGAGGACATCGGCCGTGCCATCGGTGTCCCGGGCAGCGACGTACGAGCCGAGATCGACGCCCTCGTGGCCAAGGCATGCGCGGACAACCCGGTCCACCTCGTCGGCTTGGGCCACGCCTGGAACATCCTCAGCGACGACGGCGTCGTCGCTGAGCACACCTTGGTCGACCCCGCCGGAGCAGTGCGATGAACTCCATCACCTCCGGCGCCACCGCCCCCGTGAGCACCCAGGACGACCGCGACGGCCGGGCAATGTGGATGTACGAGACGCGGCCGATCGTGACGGCCGCCGACCGCGAAGCGGCCACCGCTCTCGTCCAGGACCGCAACCTGTGGCTCAGCCGACGCGGCCACGACGCGCCAGCCCTTCACATCACAGCCTTCCGCGACCACCGCGCGGAGCCGGTTGGCCTGTACGAGGAAGACGGCGGGGACGAAGTCCTCGTCGGCTGCCTCCTCCTGCACCGGCAGCCGGACCTGCGGACGTGGGGCGTCGACGACCCGGCTCCGACCCTGAAGGCCTCCCTGGCCCACACCGCCCCCGGCCGCACCGACCGTGCCGGATGGCTGATGACGCTCTGGCTCGCCGACTACGCGGCCCGCACCGGCATCGACTGCGTGTACGCCGAGGCCCCGGATCGGAGTACCGCATCCGGAGGAACCGAAGGCCGGCTCCTGCGGCATCTGCGCGACCTCGGTTGGGAGGTCCTCGGGTCCGGGCGCAACCCAGACGGCCACCAGGTCGCCCGGATTCGGCTGGCCGCCGCGCCCTCGCCCGGCCTGGCCGCGCTCATCCGCTGCACAGTCCCCGCCGCGACGCGACGCGGGCCCGAGGAGGACAACAGGCGATGAGTACCCTCACCCGGCCCCGGGCCGGACTCGTGCCGCCCCCGGGCCGCGTCCTGCCCCCGCGGGCACGGGCACTTCGCCCGGCCACGGCCGCGCCCCCGCCGCTGAAGGATTCCCGCACGCTCGCCATCTGGCGGGACGGCATCAACCGGGCCGCCCTCGCGCGCTCCCGTGAGGCCCTGCCCGTGGTGCTGTACACGCTGACCGGGCCGGGCGGCGACCCGCACGCCGACCTCGCCGCCGCCCAGGGCTACGCCGACGCGCACCGTCTGCTCGTGGTGGACCGGATCGTGGACTTCCTGGGCGTCGGCGACCAGGCCTGCGCCGACTCCCCGGAGCTGCGGCGCGGATACGCCCGCACCCTGCACCTCATGGGCGACCCGTCCTCCCCCGTAGGTGGGCTGGTCACCATCAGCCAGACCGCGGTGACTCGCGTCGGCCGCCTCTACGAGGCACAGCTCGCCCTGTACGCCGCTCGCAGCGCCGCACTGCACCTCGTACGCAGTGAGACCGAGATCTGAGTGATGCCCCCGACCACCCTCTCCCCACTACCCCAGGCCACTGGAGGCGCACTGTGACGGCGGCCCCCAACACCACCAACTTGGCGGCACTGAACGGCAGCCCGACCGCCCGGCAGACCCTGACGCCTACCTCTTGCTGGCCTCACCTGGAGAGGCGCACCCGCTCCACCAGGGCGCCGATGGGCGGTAGCGGGTGATGAGCAGGCAGCTGTACGACCGCACGCCCCGATCGCCCTGCTTTACCGGGTCCGCCTTCCCTACTACCTGGAGCGCCACCATGACCGTCACCCCCGCAGACGCCGAGCCGCCCAGTACCATCGGGCGCACGCCGGCGCCGGCGACGTCAGCCGATCTCGGCAAAGCCGGCGCGCTGTTGCAGGCCATGGGACTCGCGGAGAGGAACGCTCACGCAACCGCCTGCCGGATCCCCTCAGCCCACCTGAGAGTCCAGCTGCGCGAGATCCGGCGGACCAATGCCGAACAGCTCCGGGAACTCGTCGGCGTCCATGGCTGGCCGACGCCTGGGCTGGTCGGCACCCAGGCGGCCACCGACGCCGTACGCATCCTGCTGGCCTGCGAAGACCCAGGTCTGCAGATCCACTGTCGCGACCTAATGAAGCTGGCCCTCGACAGCGGAGAGCTCCCAGAGATTCTCTACGCGTACGTCGCCGACACCTGCGACGTGGCGCTCTCGATTCCGCAGACCTACGGCACCAAAGTCAACCCGCTAACCCTGCGCCCCTACCCAGTCAAGGACGTGGACGCCGCCGAGCGTATGCGTGCCGACATCGGGCTGGTCCCGCTCGCCCAGCAAACGGGCGTCGACCTCAGAGGTGCAGCGGAGCGGAGTGGAGCGTGACCCATGGAATCGGACCCAAGACCAGCCTGAACGCATACACGGGAGTGTTCACACGCACGCCCCCACGCAATCTGTGGACCCCCTTGCAAGCCCTGCCTCCCAGCGATGACAGGCGGTGGGATTGCGGCAGTCAACGCCCCACACGCGATCAACTGGAAGGTGGAGAACCCTGCATGGAAGCGAAACGGGACTCACGGATCCTGAGGGCCCTGCTGGAACCCTGCGGCCTCGACCTGCCGCCCACGGACCTGGACGGCGCTCACTGGGCCCAGGAGGAAGCCCTGCGCCTGCACAAGGCGGAGCTCGATCGGCGCCCTTCCGCGCTCCTGAGCCGCCAGCGCCCCGGCGTCGGGCTGGACGAGGCCTATCTCGTGCAGTGGGTCGGAGCGGCCCAGCGTGTACGGCGGGGCGCGCGGGTCATCGGGCACAAGGTCGGTCTCACTTCTGCGGCCATGCAGGCGCAGTTCGGGATCGACCAGCCGGACTCGGGACTGCTCCTGGACCGGATGATCGTCACCGAGGGCCAGGACCTGCCGGTCGACGACCTCCTGGCACCGCGAGTTGAGGGGGAGATTGCCTTTCGCCTCGCGACCGACGTGCGCGGCGGAGACGTGGGCGAGGAGGAGATCCGCAACGCCGTGGGAGAGTGCCTACTCGCGCTGGAGGTGATCGACAGCCGTTACGGCATTGAGGGGCTGACTCTCGCGGACAGCGTTGCGGACAACGCAGCCTGCGCGCGGATCGTCCTGGGGCGGGCTGCCCCTGGCGTGCCCGAGGACCTGGCAGACGAGCTCTTGACGCTCAGCGTGGACGGCGCCGTCGCCGCGTCCGGGTACGGCCGGGCGGTCCTGGGTGATCCGGTCCGCTCGCTGCTCTGGCTGGCTCGTCGGCTGCATACGTTCGGGGCGGGGTTGCGAGCCGGAGATGTCGTCCTGGCCGGCGCCGTGCACGCCAGCCTCTCTCTCCGGCCCGGTCAGACGGTGGTGGTCTCGTCACCGCGCTTCCCGGAGGCGGTGCTCCATGCCGCTTGATCTCGCACGCCTCGCGCCCCGCACGACCGCCGCCCGGGAAGAATCGAACGCGGCTCCCAAGCTGCGTACGGCCGTCCTCGGTGCCGGGATGCTGGGCATCGACCTGGCCCGACGCCTGATCGGATCCGCCTCGCTGGACACACCGCTGGTCGCTGGGCGGGAGGGTAGCAGCGGGCTGAGGCAGGCGGCCCGGATGGGTTGCGTAATCTCCACCAGTGGCATCCGGGCGGTGCTGGACGCGCACGTCGACATCGTCTTCGATGCGAGTTCCGCGGAGGCTCATCCTGCCCACTGGGCGGAGCTCGCATCTGCAGACGTCATGCTCATCGATCTCACCCCGAGCAGCGGCGGCACGATGGTCGCACCCACCGTGAACGGCTTCCGCGTCGAGACTCATCGGCACTTGAGTCTGGTGAGCTGTGGAGGACAGGCTGTCCTGCCCGTGCTGAACGTGGTGGCCAAGCACAGCACCGTCAACTACGTGGAAGTGGTCACGACCGTGGCGTCTGCCAGCATTGGTCCTGCCACCCGCAACAACCTGGACGAGTACGTCGCGACGACCGGGTACGCCGTGCGTCGGCTGACGGATGCCGCCACCACGAAGGTGCTGGCCACCATCAGCCCTGCCTTGCCTGCGCCCGCGTTCCGAGCTCAGATCACTGCCCTCGCTGACGGGATCAACAGGGATGCCTTGATCGCCGGCGTGGAGTCCGTTGCCAGCGCCGTTCGGGCGTTCGCGCCGGGCTACGAGGTCACGGCTCTGGGTGTGTCGGGGGACAGGATCACGGCGACGGTGACGGTTGCGGCCCGCGGGGGTTGCCTGCCGGCGTTCGCTGGAAACGTCGAGATCATCAACGCTGCCGCCGTGACGTTGGCGGAGGGCTACGCCAACAGTCGAAGGGCGTGAGGGACCATGGATTCTGAAGAGCCCCAGGTGATCATTTACGACCCGACGTTGAGGGACGGGCAGCACGCGGTGCGCCATCAGCTCGGCGCCGACCAGTTCCGTTCGTACGCCGCGGCCGCGAGCGGCGCCGGTGTTCCGGTCGTCGAGGTCGGTCACGGAAACGGTCTGGGCGCCTCATCGCTGCAGATCGGGCAGGCGCGGCTGGGCGACGACGAGATGCTCGTAACCGTCCGCGAGGCGCTGTCGGGCGCCACCCGAATGGGCGTCTTCATGGTGCCCGGGTGGGGAACTGGCCGGGACATCCGCCGCGCTGCGGGGCACGGAGCCGATATCGTGCGCGTCGCCGCCCACTGCACGGAAGCCAACGTCACCGCCCGGCACCTCGGTCTCGTCCGCGAGCTTGGACTCGAGGCGCAGGCCGTCCTGCTCATGAGCCACATGACCACCCCCCAAAGACTCGCCGAGGAGTGCGGGCGGGCTGCGGCCTACGGCGCCCAGGCCGTCGGCATCATGGACTCCGCCGGCCACTACCTCCCCACCGATGTCACTGAGCGCGTCGAGCGCATCGTCGAGGCGGTGGGCGACGTGCCGGTGATCTTCCACGGGCACAACAACCTGGCCATGGCCGTGGCCAACAGCGTCGCCGCAGTCGAAGCTGGCGCCCGCGTGATTGACGCGTGTGCGCGTGGGTTCGGAGCGGGTGCCGGCAACACGCAGCTCGAGGTGCTCGTCGCCGTCCTGCACCGAATGGGACACACCACCGGCATTGACCTGACCTCCCTGCTGCACGCTGCGGACACGGCACACGACCGGCTCATGGAGATGCCTCCGTCGATCGACTCCCTCGCGTTGATGTCCGGGCTCGCCGGTGTCTTCTCGGGATTCAAGCCCCGTGTTCTGTCCGCGGCCGTGGCGGCGGGCGTCGACCCCATCGAGGTCTTTGCCGAGCTGGGCCGCCGCCAGGTCGTGGCGGGTCAGGAAGACCTGATCGACGACGTCGTACGCGCCCTGGTGGGTGCGTCATGACCCGTCGTTCTCACCTCGCCGTGCCTGCGGTCCTCTGCGGACTGGGTACCGCCCTGCCTGACCGCACCGTGTCCAACCAGCAGGTCGGGGGGCACCTCGGGCTGTCCGCCGACTGGATCACGCAGCGCACCGGCATCAGCAGCCGGCTCCGTTGTGGCTCGGGCACGTCGACGTCGGACCTCGCCGTCGGTGCTGGGGCTGCAGCGCTGGAATCGTCGGGGGATCAGCCTGTTGAGGCCGTCATTGTGGCTACCGCAACCCCGGACCATCTGATGCCTGCTACCGCCCCCACCGTCGCTGCCCGGCTCGGGCTCAGAGGCGTCGCGGCCTTCGACGTTGCCGCCGCGTGCACCGGCCTGCTGTACGCCCTTCAGGTCGCGCAGGGGTTCATCTGCACGGGCTCGGCTCAGCGGGTGCTGGTCATCGCGGCGGATCGCCTGTCGCATATGACCAACCCGGACGACGCTGCGACGGCGCCGCTGTTCGGAGACGGTGCTGCGGCGGTCGTTTTGCGGAGTGGCGGGGCGGACGAGCCAGGCGCGCTCGGGCCGATCGTGCTGGGCGCGGACGGCCAGCACGCGGACGCTCTCGTCATCCCGCACGGGCAGTTCATGCGGATGCGGGGCGGAGAGGTCTTCCAGCACGCCATCACCCGCCTCGTGCAGGTCTCCGAGCAGGCGGCATCGGCTGCGGGCTGGAGTCCACGAGACATCGACCGTCTCGTCCCTCACCAGGCGAACGCCCGGATCACGGCCGCCGTCGCCCAGCGCCTGGGAGTCGCACGTCACCGCGTGCTGGAGAGCATCGGGGAGCTCGGCAACACCAGCGTGGCGTCCATCCCCATCACCCTCGCCCGATCGGCTGCCGACGGCGCCCTCCGCGAGGGACACCGGGTTCTGCTTTCCGCCTTCGGCGCGGGACTGACCTGGGGGGCCACCACTCTCGTCTGGCCTCGCCTGGAGTGCGTGGCCGGCCACCCGAACACCCCTGACCGTTTGGAGGCAGCACGGTGAACAAGGACCTTAAGGAAATCTTCGTCGATCACCTGCAGCTCGACCCGGACAACCTGGGGCCCGATGCCAGCCTGGAGGACGCCGGGGTGGACTCGCTGGCCATCGTCGAGCTGAACATGCTCCTCGCGGAGCGTCACGGGACAGAGATCGGAGAGGACCGGCTGGCGTCCGTGACGACCGTGGGCGGGCTCACGCGGCTGGTCGACGACTACTACAACGTCGGGGGACCGCGATGACCACCTCCTTCACCACGGCCAGTACGTGGCTGATCACGCCGCCGCGCGCCGGCCGGTTCGACAGTGCCCTGCGTGCCTGCCCGGACGTCGCACTGCTCGACCTGGAGGACTCCATCCGCGCCGAGTCCAAGGACGCTGCCCGCGAGGCGGCCCTGGCCTACCTCACGGCCCGCCGCGGCCAGGCCGAAGGTGTTCTGACCGGTCTGCGGATCAACTCGCCGGGCACGGTGTACGGGCTGAAGGACCTGGCCGCGATCGCCGACTCCAGTGTGTGTGACGCCGTGGTGCTCGTGCCGAAGGTGGAATCCGCCCGCGACATCGACCTCGTGTCCCAGGTCCTGGACGCCGAACGGCGGAGGCTGAGCATGTGGGCCCTGATCGAGACACCGCGTGCGATCCTCCAGCTCGACGCCGTTCTCGCGACGCCGAGGCTGCAGGGCGTGGTCTTCGGCGCGGCCGACTACGCGGCCGCCACCGGGTGCCGCACCAGCGCCAAGGCGCTGTTGTGGGCGCGCTCCGCCCTGGCAGCCGGTGCCGCCGCCGCCGGAATCCCCGCGATCGACTCGCCGTACTTCGAGCTGGACGACACCGAGGGCCTGCGCGCGGATGCCGAGGAGGCCCGGGAACTGGGGTACGCAGGCAAGGGCGCTGTCCACCCCGACCAGCTGCTCGTCATCCGCGAGGCGTTCAGCCCCACCGACGCCGAGATCGCCGCGGCTCGCACGATCGTGGCTGCCGCCGACCAGGCCCGAGGCGACATGACGCGCGCCGGCGGCCACATGGTCGGCCCGCCCCTGGTCGCGGCCGCCCGCGCGCTGCTCGCCCGCACCGCCAGGACCCTCCAGCCGTCCGCTCCCCAGGAGGCAGCCGATGAGTAACATCCCGCAGGGGTACAGGCCCGTCGGGGACAACCGCGTGCGCGAGATCGTCGGCCGCGGGCTGGAAGAGTTCACGGTCGGCGAAGTCATCGAGCATCGGCCGGCACGAACGGTGTCGGACATGGACCGCTCCATGGTCCTGGCGCTGACCGGCAACCCTGCCCCCGTCCACTCCGACGCCGAATACTGCGAGCGGACCGGCCGCGAGCGGCTGCTGGTGTGCGGCATCACGACGCTCGGGATCGTGGTCGGCGCCACGGTGCGATCCACGAGCGGCATGACTTCCGCCAACCTCGCCCTCGACGACGTGCGCTTCACCAACCCCGTCCACGTCGGTGACACCCTGCGTGCCGAGACCGAGGTCCTTGCCGCACGGCCGTCCCAGAGCCGCCCCGACCACGGTGTCGTGACCTGCCGGACCGCCGCCTTCAACCAGCGAAACGAGCAGGTCCTCGCCTTCACCCGCACGTTCCTGGTTCCCGCGGACGCCACGACCGTCCGCGACGCCACCTCCTACTGAAAGAGAGCAGCGCATGCCGGAGGACACCTTCGTGGAGGTAGTAGAGGCCGACGACCGTCTCTGGCGCGAGTACGACCTCCTCGCCCGGCGGAGCTACGGGCAGCCGGTCGGCGACATCTCCCGCCTGCGGGAGCACGCAGACATCCGAGTCGCCCTGCGCGACGGCCAGGTCGTCGGAGGGGGTCTGGGCCTGCCCGTTCCCCAGTACTTCGGCGGCAAGCCGGTCCCGAGCGCATGCCTGGCAGGCGGATGCATCGCTCCGGAAGAGCGTGGCGCGCACCTGTGGTCGCTTCTGCTCGACGAGCGGATGCGGCCCCTCCAGGATCAGGGCGCGGTCTTGGCCACCGCCTGGACCGCGTCAACCGGCTACGGACGGCGCATGGGCTGGGCTGCGCCGGCTCCGGTCTTCTCCTGGGAGGTTCCCTCCGACCAGCTGGGGCGTAGCTTCGCCGACATCGGGTTCAAGGTCACGCACCTTCCCGAGGGCCACACGGGGGTGCGGCAGTCCGCGTTCGCGGCGAGGTGGAACGGGCCGTGGCTCCGGCCGCGGTGGTGGTCGCTCTGGCAGCAGGATGTCCACCCCGATCTCACCCACTATGAGTTCGCCCCGCCGGGGCGCGTTCCGGAGGGCCTTCTGACCCTCGGCTTTGACCGGCACCCCGTCGATGGCCGGCGTTTGGTGGTCCACGACTTCTGGGCCGACAGCGCGGACGCCGCCTCCGCAATGCTGTGCTTCCTCGGTCGGCACAGCAGCCGGATCCCCACGGTCATGTTCCAGCGCACTTCCCTTCCGCCGGCGCCTCTGCTCCAACGCCTCCACCGGGCCGGAGTGGCTGCCGCCACCTCTTGGCATCCCTGGATGCTGCGCGTCCTCGACCCCTCCAAGGCAGTGGAATTGCGCGGTTGGCCGGGCGACCTGGACATCGCCCTCTCGCTTACCCTCACCGGCCGTGACGGCGACCAAGTGTTCGACCTGTGCATTGGCGGCGGACGCGGCGAGCTCGCCCGCACCTCCCGCTCCAGGAGCGAGCTCGCGCTCACGGAGCAGCAGTTCGCCGTCTGGTACGCGGGCGGATACCGCTCCGCCACATCGGCGCTGCTCGACGGTGTGGGCGGTGCCCCCGCCGAGGTCGCGCGGCTGGTGGGCGCCACTTCCGAGACCGAGCCCTGGCTGCCCGAGTACTTCTGATCCCGTCCACCACGGCCCTCCAGCGGCCGCGCGTGAGAACCGTGCGCGCTGGACGGCCCCGCAGAGCCGCCCGGACTAGCTCCGTGAGCGGGCGCGGCTCCCCTAAGGAGGCTTGATGACCGGCCGTCGGCCGAAAACGCCGAACAGAGCTCTTGCTGTGCTTCTGACCACACACGGGATCAGCCACAAGGGCCTCGCGTTCCGCGTCAACCAGCTCGCGGAGCAGCACGGCTCGAAGACGTCCTACAACCACAGCAGTGTGGCCCGGTGGACGAAAGGTTCGATCCCGCAGGAGCCCGTGCCCCAGCTCATCGCCCGCGCGTTCACCGAGCGGATCGGCCGGACCGTCACGGTGGAGGAGATCGGTATGGGCGCTGTGGCCGACAACGCGGCCGTGGGATGGGATTTCCCGCGCGACCGTGCGGAAGCCATCACCATCGCCCAAGCGCACTGGTCCGCGTCAGAGCGCACCGCAGGGCGGTTCGCCGTCAGTGGGTACAGCGTTGCGGTCACCCGGTGGCTCGGCGTCCCCTCGGACCGTGTCAAATGGGGCACCAGCGCTGAGGGCCGTCAGATCGGACTGGCGGATCTCGCCGAGCTCCGCAGCGCCGCCGAGCAAGCCCGCCAGTGGGACGCTCAGTTCGGCGGGGGCAACTGGCGAATGAGCTCGGCAGCCCAGTGCCTACGCAATCAGGCTCTACCCCTCCTGGCGGGCAGTCACAGCGAGAAGGTCGGTCGCGAATTGTTCTCCGTCACCGCGGAACTGGGACGCGTCCTGGGCTGGGCCGCGTTCGACAGCGGTGACAGCGCAGCCGCCCAACAGCACCTCGTCCAGGCCCTACGGCTCGCCCGGGCCGGCGGAGACGTGGAGATGGGAACCTACATCCTCACCACCATGGCCCTGCACACCCTCCTGGAGGGAGCGCCCGACGAAGCCCTCGACATGGCGCAGGGTGCCTTTCACCAGGGAAGGAATCACTCTTCACGGCGTGTGCTGGCGTTCGCCAAACTCGCCGAGGCGCGAGCCCTGGGCCGACTCGAGGACGGGACAGGCGCAACAACGGCACTCAGCCGAGCCGAGTCCTGGCTGAACAAGATCAACACGGCTACGCGAGACCCGGACTGGCTTGGCTATGTCACCCCCGGGCGCCTCGCTGCGGATGCCAGCGAGATTTTCCGTGACCTGCGCAAACCCATCGTCTCCTTGACCTGGAACGACCAGGCGGACAGCCTCTGCGACACCAGCGCGGCGCGTGCGGTGGGGTTGCGCCTGGCCATCGCGGCTACGGCAGCGTGCCAGGCCCGCGACCTCGACCGTGCAGTCGACTACGCCGAGCGGTCCCTGAGCCTGCTGTCCCGCGTGGACTCCGCCAGAGCCCGCATCTACCTCCAGGATGTCGCATCCGCGCTCGCACCCTGGGCCGAAGAACAGCACGCGAAGGACCTCATCGAACGCCTGCGCCAGGCGTCCAATCCGCTCTCCGCACCGGCAGTGGCCCCGTGACTATGCCACCCCCGCCGGACCTTGAGCGCCGCGCCTCCGACACCAGGCAAAGGGCACGAGGCCCACCCTCGACCTTCAGCACGCGCCCCGGGCCTTGGCGCCGTCGCGGCTGCGGCCCCCGTCCATCACGTACGAGAAGGTAGGACACTCCATGAAGGCCACCACCCTCCCGCCGGACCTCCAGCAGTGGGCCGCGAATCATCTCCCGGGCTTGGCCACAGCCACGGTTACCGACGCCTCCTGGCCGCGCGGCGACTCCCGGATCTGGAAGGTAGCCAGCGGCTCCACGGTGGCCTTCGTCAAGCTGTACCCCTCCCGCGACAAGTTCGGCCGCGAGATCAGGGGCTGCGAGCACGCCGGCCACGCGCTGACCGCCGACGAAGCCCCCCAGGTCATCGCGGCCAACGACAGGCTGCCGGCCGTCATCCTGACCGCGCTGACCGGCGCCGTGGTACGCGGGCTGCAGCTGGAGACGACCGAAGAGCAGCGGGTGCACCAGCTGGCCGGGAGGCTCCTACGCCGCTGGCACGACAGCCCGACCGCCATCTCCGTCATCGATCGCGAGAACATCACGGCCGCGATCGCTGCCCAGGCCAGTGAGTCCGCCACCTGCCTGGACCGAATCGGCGACCAGCTCTCCCCGGCAGCACGCGACCTCGTCGCCCAGGTGTCCACCGACCTGGTCGACCACGTCCAGCACCTGCCGCACGCGTTTCGGCATGGCGACTACTCCCCCCGTAACTGGCTCTGGGACCAGGCGGCTGGCCACCACAGCATCATCGACTTCGAAGAGGCTGCCCCTGGGATCGCGGTCGAGGACCTCGTGTGGCTGTGCGGCGCCATGTGGCCCGACCGACCCGACCTTCGCCGTGCCTTCCTTACCGGATACGGGCGTGAACTGTCACCCCATGAGGACCGCGCCCTGATTCTCCTCACCACCCGGCTCGGCGCCTCCTACCTCGCCACCGGCCTGGCAAAGCAGGACCAGGTTCTGATCGATCGCGGGCGCACGGTCGTCGACCGCATGGTGCGAGCCGTGAGTACCGCTTCTCCGGTGGCACCTCATCCGTGAAAGGTGGCCGCCGGAGGGCTCGGTGGCTGAGCAGGGGATTCCTTCTCGTCTCGCTCATTCACGCCGGGACCAGCCCCGAGTCCGCCCAGAACTGGGCCCGGCAGTCCCTCTCTGTCTAGGTCGCGGTCCCTGATCATGCTGTCGACGCCTTCCTTGCGGCGCTTGTTCGGCGCCGCGCCGACCAGACCGCGACCTGTTCTCCTGCCCGCCGATCGAACGGGTGAGCGGGGTTCCAATCGGCACTGCGCTGGCATGCCTTTCGCACCGCCCGCTGACCTTCCCCTACCTCTGAGTCTGGGAGAGCCATGTCCGAATCCGACCATGCGGACCCCGTCCGCGACACTGCGCTGCCCGAGGCGGGTCCGTCGAAGGTAGAGGTGCCTCTCGAAGAACTCGAGACGCTCATGGCCGAGGTGTGCACCGCTGCGGGCCTTGCGGAGGACGAGTCCGGTCAGGTGGTCCGTCACTATCTGGCCGGGGAACTGCGGGGCAGCCCGTCACACGGAATTGCGAAGTTCGCCTTCGAGTCGCGGTTCTTCCCCGACCGCCAGGCCTCCCCCGAAGTGATCCGTGAGCAAGGCGTGTTCGTGATCGTCGACGCGCACCGTGAGATCGGCCCGCTCAGTGCTGCCTTCGCCGTCCGCGCGGCGGTGGAGCGGGCCAGGCGATACGGAGCCGGCCTCGTCGGGATGATCAACACACAGCGGTACGGCATCCTCGCCGACTGGAGCGAGGCGATCGCCCAGCACGGACTGATCGGGATCGCAACGAACACCTCCCGTGCCGATGCTGTCGCCGCAGGAGGCCGAACCCCGGTAGTCGGCGTCAACCCGCTCTCCTTCGCGCTGCCGACCCTCGACCAGCCCCTCACCGCGGACATGGGCACCACACTGGCGCCCATGGGTGTGCTGTGGGAACACCGACGCTCCGGCCTCCCACTGCCACCCGGCTGCTTCGTCGACGCCCAAGGTCAGCCATCCACCGACCCCAAGGAAGCGGTCTCCGCGGTCGTCTTTGGCGAACACCGTGGCTTCGCAATCTCCCTGCTCCTGCAAGCCCTGGCCGGCTCCCTGTTCGGCTTCCCCATGGGCAGAGACGTGGAGGGCACCTACTCCACCGGCTACGCCCTCATCGCGCTCGACCCCGACTTCACCGACCCCAACCACAAGGCCGCCGCCGCGAACACGCGCCTGGTGGAGCAGCTGCGCGCCGCCTGCACAACCGACGGTGACACCTGGCGTCTGCCAGGCGAACAGGCTCGCGTCCTCGCCGCCGCCGCCCGGGCGGCCGGCGTCGTCGAGATCCCCGAACAGGTCCTGGCCCGACTGCGTGCCCGCGCCGCCGGTGACTTCACCTCCGACTGACCCTCTGGAGTCCACCCCATGAAAATCCACTGGTTCCTGCCCACCGCCAGCGACGGCCGCACCCTGACAACTGGTATGCGAGGCACGCACGGACCCGGCCACGACACGACCGCGGCAGCCGGTCCCGGCTCCGACCGGCACCGCGCCTCCGACCTGCGCTACCTGACCCAGATCGCGCAGGCCGCCGAACACATGGGCTTCGACGCGATCCTCACCCCCGCCGGCACCTTCAACGAGGAGCCGTGGATCACCTGCTCCGCCCTGGCCCAGACCACCGAGCGCCTGAAGTTCCTGGTCGCCCAACGCCCGGACTCGATATCGCCGACGCTCGCCGCGCAGATGGCCGCGACGTTCCAGCGGCAGACGGGAGGCCGACTGCTGCTGAACGTCGTCACCGGCGGTGACGCGGCCGAGCAGGCCCGCTTTGGCGACCACCTCGTCAAGGCCGCCCGCTACACGCGCACCGACGAGTGGCTGACCGTGGTGCGCGGGGCCCTGTCCGGCAGGCCGTTCGACTTCGCCGGTGCGCACTACGACGTACGCGGAGCCACCGTCTTCTCGCCCCCGGACCCACTGCCCGGCGTGTACTTCGGCGGTTCCTCCGCGGAGGCCGCTCCGGTCGCCGCCCGCCAAGCGGACGTCTACCTGACCTGGGGAGAACCGCCCGCCGCCGTCGCCGCCAAGCTGGACCGCATCCGCGCCCTGGCCGCGGAGGCCGGGCGCCAGTCACCGCGGTTCGGGATCCGGTTCCATGTCGTCGCCCGCGACACGAGCGAACAGGCCTGGGCGGCCGCCGAACGCCTGCTGACCGGGATCGACCCGGAACACGTCGCCCGGGTGCAAGCCACCCTGGCCGGCAGCCAGTCCACGGGGCAGGCCCGGCAGAGCGGCCTGCACGCCGCTTTCCGCGACAGCGGCCGGACCTCCGACCTGGAGGTGTGGCCGAACGTGTGGGCCGGCGTGGGGCTGCTGCGCGGTGGGGCGGGCACCGCGCTCGTCGGCTCCCACCGGGAAGTCGCCGACCGGATCACGGAGTACGCGGGCCTCGGAATCGAGGAGTTCATCCTGTCCGGCTTCCCCCACCTCGAGGAGACGTACGAAGTTGGCGAGGGCGTCCTGCCGCTGCTCGACGCCGGCATCGGCCGCGCGGTGACCGACGCGTGAGCACCCCCGTAGATGTTCTGATCGTCGGCGTCGGCCCGCACACCCGCCTCAACCACCTGCCCGCTCTCGCCGCCGTGCAGGACGCGGGCCTCGTCGGCACCGTCACCGGTGCCGACCTGCCCGGCGCGGCCGACACGGTAGTCGAGTACGGCACTCCTGGACGGCCGCGCAGGATGCCCGTTGTCCCCGTCCAGCCCTTCCCCGTCTCCCGCCGGGGCCTGCCCTCCGCCGTGCGCCGCGTTCTGGACGACGTGGTGGAGCGGGAGCAGATCGGCGCGGTCGTCGTGGCGACCGAGCCGTCCGTACACCTGCCCTACGCGCTGTGGGCGATGGAACGGGGCCTGCCGGTGCTGCTCGACAAGCCGCTGACCGTGCACCCGGACGCGTCCACCAACCCGTCGGCAGCCCAGGCGATCGCCGATGACTTCGACACCTTGCTGGACGCGTACCGGGAGGCGCGGCGGCGCGATCCGCGGATGGTGGTCAGCGTGCTCAGCCAGCGCCGCTGGCATCCCGCCTTCCGCCGGGTGCGGGAGCTGATCGCGGAGGTCGCTCAGGCAACGAACTGTCCGGTCACCTCCATCCAGTCCAGCCACGGCGACGGCCAGTGGCGTCTGCCGGACGAACTTGTCGACATCGGCTACCACAGCTTCGACCGCGGATACGGCAAGGCCTCGCACTCCGGCTACCACCACTTCGACATCGTGCCGTGGTGGCTGGCCGCAGGCGAGCGCCCGGGCAAGGAGATCGACGAGATCGAGGTCCACGCCGCGTGCACCCGACCCGCGGACTTCCTCGCTCAGCTCACCGTCGCCGACCACGCCCGGCTGCTCCCCGGCTTCGCCGACCGCAACCCCTACAGCGAGCAGGAACTGGACGGGCTCACCACGGGCTTCGGCGAGGTCGACGTGTTCCTCAACGTCGCCTACCGCAGCCGCGGCAGGGTACTGGCGCTCGGCAGCCACAACCTCGCCCACACCACCTTCTCCCAGCGCGGAAACCTCCACCCCGTACCCAGCGGCCTCTACAAGGGCAACGGGCGGATCGGGCAGGAGACCCACATCATCCAGCAGGGACCCTTCCAGGCCCTGCGCCTGCACGTCCTGCAGACCCTCCACGGCGACGCCGATGGGATCGACAGGCGGGCGGCGGGCGGCGCCGACCACATCGAGCTCCACGTCTTCCGTAACGACCGCCTGGGACAGGGCTGGGAACGCCACCGCGCGCTCAACTTCACCGACCTCGTCCAGGGCAGCGGCGACAGCGCGGTGCTGCCGACCCAGCGCTCTGCACGCGCCTGCGCCATCCAGGAGTTCTTCTCCCACCTGGCTGGCCGAATCCCGCGCGCAAGACTGGCCTCGGACCTGTCCGACCACCGGCGCCCGGCCCGCCTGATGGCTGCCGCCTACCTGTCGATGTCCCGCAGCTGGGCCGACGACGGGCGGGCCAGTGGCCCCATCGCCTTCGACTTCCTCCCCGCCGCGGCACCGGCTGCGCGCTCCGGAACCGCCCTCGCCGCCCTGGGAGCCACGCGATGACCGCCCCATCCACCACCGACCGCACCGACCCCGGCCTGGCCGAGATCCTAGGCCCCCACCTGCACCAGGTTCTGGGCGCGTGCCGCCGCCACGCCGGGCGCACTACCCGCGTCGAGGTGTGCAGCGGCGGCAACGTCAGCCACGTCTTCCGCGTCCACGGCGAGGCGGGCAACGTCATCGTCAAGGTCCGCGGCCCCCGCTTCGCCCGTATCCCGCACATCACCACCGATCCGGCGCTGATCATGGTCGAGCACTGGGCGCTAGCAATCCACCACGGCCTGCTGCCCGGCCTGTTCCCGAAGGTCCTGGCATTCCTGCCCGAGGCGCACGCCATGGTGATGACCGACGTCTTCCCCGACGGCCGAACCTGGCGCGAGCACCTCGACCAGCGCGCGGCCACCACCGAGGAGTGCACGCGCCTGGGCACCGCCCTGACCCGCATCCACCACGCCACTGTCGGCCTGCCCCCGCTGCGTGACGGCGACGGCGACGACCTCTTCCGTGCCGAACACGCCTACGGCTACTGCCTGCGCGCCTGCGGCCACCGCGCCCTCGACGAGGCGTGCCACCGCCTGGACGCCCTGCCCGGCCGGCAACTGCTCCTCGGCGATGTCTGCCCGAAGAACCTCAGCCTCGCGGCGGGCCGCACCGCGTTCGTCGACCTCGACAACGTGCACACGGGCGCGCCACTGTTCGACCTCGGCTACCTCCTCGCCCACCTGGTCCTGCACCACATCACCCGGCCGTCGCGCCTGCACCCGCTCGCCGGCGCGTTCCTCGACGCCTACACCCTCCCGGGCCCCGCCCGGCCCTGGCGCGACGACGACCTCCTCGCGGCGGTGGCCGCCGGGGTGCTGCTGTACCGGCTGGAGGCCCGCACCGTCCCCTACCCGGCGACCAGCCCGCCCGCCGCTGCCGACCGTTTGCTCCACAGCCTGCGCCGCCTGCTGGATGCCGGTCCGTTCACCGTCCACGACCTGCTGGATGCCGCCACCGGGCCGGTGACGTCGTGAACGCAACCCTCGCTCCGCCCGGCGGCACGCCGGACCAGGACCCGCTCGCCGAACTGCGCGCCCGCGGCATCCACGTGCCCAGCATCCAGTCGCTGGCCCGCGACCAGAGCCCGTTCGCCCACCCCACCCCGGCGCGGACCCGCGCCCTCGCGCCGGGCGTCGTCTTCACCGCCCGACCGATCGGCCTCGGCGACGGATGCCTCACCAACGCCTACACCCTCACCCTCGACCTCGACCGCGCCGGGTGCCGGCCCGTCTCCTGCCGGCGCGGCTTCCACCTGCGCCGCCTCGTCACCGGCCCCGCCGCAGCCGCGGTCTCCGGCACCTTCGCCTACATCTCCGACGACCCCGCCTACCAGCCCGCCGAACCCTGCCTCGACCTCGCCGTCCGCGACCACCACGTCGTCAGCCTGCCCACCGTCACCAAACCCGCCCTTCTCATCCACCACGGCCGTCCGCTCGTGCGCACCCAAGCCGCCACCGGCACCCTCACCGTCGCCGGCCACCCGCACACCTGGACCGGATCGAAGGACCCCACGCCGAGCCCGGCCCCGGCCGGCCACCTCACCGTGTTCGGTGCGGGGAACTGCCGCATCCGCTACCACGACGATCCCCGCACGGGCTTCCGCCGTGACGTCGACCCGGCCGCCAACACCACGCCCCGGGATCCGAAGGCCCTCGACTGCACCGTCTCCCTCTCCCCCGCCGGGGCCAGGATCACCGCCCTGCATCCCGGCGGCGGCGCCGACCTGTTCGCCGGCGCCTACATCCTGCGCGCCCACCACCCCTGGCCCGCCCACCTCGTCACGAACGCGCCCGTCCGCGTCACGGCCGTCGATGCCTTCGCCACCGCCAGCATCGAAAGCGCCCTGTCCCTGGGGCCGTCCGCCGCCGACGCCGCCGCCGGACACACCGCGCCCTGGGACCAGAGCCTGGGCACCAGCCCGTTCCGCCCCGGCGTCCGCTACGCCCGCACCCTGCTCGCGCTCAACGGCCGGCATCTGACCCTGACCGTCCTGGACGGCGCGCCCCTCGCCCCCGCGTTCCAGGGCGTCACCGTCCAGGAGGCCGCCGAGCTGTGTGCGCGGGCCGGCCACGACCCGGCGGCGGTGTTCCACCTCGACGGCGGCCAGACCTCCAAGATCGCCTACCGGCACGGGCGCGGACCGGTGGATGCCGTCGGCAGCCTCCATTACCTGCGCTGGCCCCGCGACGAGCACGAGCCTTTCCACTGGCAGGGCCTCGACGGCCGCCGTCTGCACAGCGCCCTGCAGATCACGCTCCACGAGGAGACCCGTTGACCGCCTCCCGGTCCGTCCTGGTCGTCGTCGCCCACCCCGACGACGCCGAACTCGCCATGGGCATGCGTATCCGCGACCACGTCCTGGCCGGCGACCGTGTCCGGGTCCACTGCCTGACCGTCGGGCACCCCGGCACCACGACGCGCCGCGACGAGTGCCTGGCCGCCACGAAGATCCTCGGCATCGGCAGTTACACCTTCTCCCCCATCCCCGACAGCCGGTTCACCGACCACCGCGGAGCCATCAACGCTTGCCTGTTCGACGCCTTCGCCGCCGAACGCCCCGACGTCGTCTACACCCACCACCCCGACGACCAGCACCTCGACCACGCCGTCACCGGCGAGGAGGCCACCACCGTCGCGATGCGCGAGGCCGCCGACCTGGTCCACTTCCGCTCCCCCTACAGCCGCAACTTCGAACCCAACCTCTACTTCGTCGGCACCCCCGAACTCCTGGCCGCCAAGCAGGCCGCCCTGGCCTGCTTCGCCTCCCAGCAGCAGCTCGACATGAAGGTCTTCGGCGGCCTGACCGAACTGGCCTACCGGCAGCACGTGCACCACCGCGTCGTCGAGCGCTTCCCCGACGGCGCCCACGGCGCCGAGATGTTCCGCACCGTCCGCCAGATCGTCCACGCCTCCCGCCCGTAGACGAGGCCACCGACGCCCCTTTCCCGCTCCTTGCCGACCACATGACCAGGAAGACACACCTGATGATCACTCTCACGCACAGCGGCGAGGAGACCCTCCCCGCCCTGCGGGAGGCATGCCTCCACGCAGGCTTCGACGCCACCCGGGCCCAGCTGATCCGCGCCCTCGACAACGGCATCTGGCGCCTGCCCGACGGCGTCGTCGTCCGCGTCCACCAGCCGGGCACCACGCTCAGCGCACAAAAGGAGATCGACGGCGCCTACTGGCTCTACGGCAACGGCGTCCCCGTCTCCCTGCCCCGCCGCTCCGGACCCGTGGTGGCCGCCGGGCGCCCCGTGACCTTCTGGACCGACCTCGGCCCCGGCGACCCGGCAAACCCTGCGGACGCCGCCCGGATACTCCGAGCCCTTCACCGCCTCCCGGTCCCCGCCGATCTCCGCCTCCCCTCCCACGACCCCTTCGCACGCTTCCCCGCCCAGATCGCCGCCGCTCACGCCACTCCCGAAGAGAGGGACTGGCTGAGGGCCCACGCCTCCCAGCTCCGCGAGCTGTGGGTCGCCCTGGACTGGCCGACTCCCCGCTGTGTCATCCACGGTGACGCCGGGCCCGGCAATACCATCGCCACCACGGCCGGGACGTTCCTGATCGACTGGGAACGGCTCTCGATCGGTCACCGCGAATGGGACCAGGCCACCGCCGCCTGGCACCACGACCTCTTCGGCGCCGGCTTCGACGACTACACCACCTTTGCCCGCGTCTACGGCCACGACATCACCACCTGGCCCGGCTACCACGTCATCCGCGAAATCCGTTCCCTGTGCGCCACCCTGTTCGCCCTACGCCACGCCACGGTCAGCCCGGCCGTCCGCACCGAGGCGGACCACCGCCTGGCGTGCCTGCGCGAAACCGCCGGCCCCGCCCCGAAGCCGTGGATCGGCCGTACGTGGCAGTGGGCCCGCCCGGCGGCGCCCGCAGCCGCACAGTCCTCCGACGAACCCACCCCGCCCGAACCGGAGCACCTGAGCGTCAGCGCCTCGGCCGCACAGCCGCTGAAGGTGTGATCCTGCACGGCCAAACGCCTCACCCAGCGGCTCCACGCCGGCCCGTACCGGCTGATCCGCCGCACGCCGCCGATCCGGACGACGCCGACCACCGCCGCACCATCCCGCAGCCCCAGCGACATCCCTCACCAGCAGCACCCGCCCGCCGACCGAAAGACCAGCCCATGAGCACTGACACGGCCGTGGACCACGGCATCCTCTTCTACCCCCGCGGCGGATCCTCCCTCGTCGTCAAGAACCTCACCGAGCAGACGCTCGCCGCTGGCCGCCCGGCCCGTATCTTCGCCGGCTCCTTGGGACAGCCGGGTGCGTACTCCCACGCCCCCACCTTCTACGGCGGCCTGCCGCTGACGGTCTCCGACTACAACCCGGCCGCAGCCGCCCACGCCCACGGCGACGACGCTCTCGCCCAGGCCGTCCCCCTCCACCCCAGCTACGAGGACCGCGTCGATGTCCCCGACCGGGTCTTCGCGGCCGTCGCCCCGCACACCGCCAACGCCATCGAGGACTACTGGCGCCGTCATCTGACCGCCCACCAGGCAGGGGTGGCCCGGGTGCTGCACCTGCACCACCTCACCCCCCTGCACGGCATCGCCCGCAGTGGCCACATGCCGGTGGTCACCACGCTGCACGGCACCGAGCTGAAGTTCCTCGCCAACG
Source organism: Streptomyces sp. NPDC048142 (assembly GCF_043202835.1). NCBI lineage: Bacteria > Bacillati > Actinomycetota > Actinomycetes > Kitasatosporales > Streptomycetaceae > Streptomyces > Streptomyces sp. NPDC048142. The sequence continues at coordinate 339,014 of NZ_JBIDBC010000001.1, read as the reverse complement.
CCCAACGCCGCCTCCGACTCGCCGACGCCCTCGGGCTGTCCGTCGCCGAGCTCGACCGGCAGTACCGCGCGGCCCCCCACTCCACCCGGCGGCGCATCAGTCGGACCTCAGGCGCCCCCGGCCCCGACGAGGCGGAGGCCCTGCTCTCCGACCGCTGGCACATGTGGACCCACGCCAGGCACTGGGTGGACCGCCTACACAGCTACGCCCGCACCAGCGCCCGAATCGTGGTCATCTCCGAGCAGGACCACGCCCTAGCCCAGTCGCTGGCAGGGGTCCCCGACAGCCGGATCGACATCGTGCCCAACGGCGTCGACACCGACCGCTTCACCTCGGCTGGGCCCCTCGGCGACTCCGACCGCCACAAGATCCTCACGCGGTGGCTCGTCGACGACCCGCATGGCTGGGCGGACGGAAAAGAGCCCGGCAGCATTCGGTACACCGCCGCCGACGTCCGCCGCATCCTCCACGACGACCAGGGCCGCCGACGCCCGCTCCTGCTGTGGATAGGCCGCTTCCTGGCCTTCAAACACCTCAACCTCCTGCTGCAGGCCATGGCCGCCCTGCGCGACCGCGCGCGGGTCCGCCCCACCCTGCTGATCCTGGGAGGTCATCCCGGCGAATGGGAGGGCGTCCACCCCTACACCCTCGCCCTCGACCTGGGCATCACCGACGATGTCTTCTTCGCCGGCTGGCGCCCCTACAGCGACCTCGTCGACGGCCTGCGCTGCTCCGACCTACTCACCGCCCCTTCGGTCGACGAGCCCTTCGGCCTGGTCTACCTTGAGGCGATGGCCTCCGGCACCCCCGTCATCGCCTCCGCCAGCGGCGGCCCTCTCGGCTACGTCAAGACCAGCGGCCCCCAAGCGACCGGCTGGCTCCCTACCCCCGGTGACCTCGCCGACCTCGTCGCCACCATCGAGCAGGCACTCGCCGACCCCACAGAGCTTGCCCGCCGCGGCGAGGCAGCCCGTCGATTCACCCACGACCACTACTCCTGGCGATCCCTCACGCCCCGCTACCTCGAAATCTACGACCGCGTCCTCGCCGACAGGTTTTGAACGTTTGGCATCCCGCGAAACGCTGCGATTCCGGCCGGGTGAGCCTCGCCGAGTAGAGTGTCGCCCGTCATCAGGGCGTCATGCGAGCATTCCAGAATCCGCCTGACCCGGCACGAGAATGGGCAGACCACGACAGAGCGAGTCGTCTGGGACTCGGTGGCCCACTTCGCGGCTCCGCAGCAGGCCCTCGACGGCGTACGCCATGGGGATCGTGACCGAATGGCCCGAGCTCGGCCAGCTCGACTGGATCGAGGCACACAGTGTGATGTGGACCCCGGTCATGTTCGACGGCCGCAACCTCCTTGTGGCCCTTCGGTACGCCCGGCCCTGGCGGCTAGCGGTGCAGGACGGGCTATACGCGGACGGGCTGGTAGCCGGGGACCTGTGCAGCGACATCCGCACAGCTTTCTGAGACCGTCGCCACCAGGCGAGCAGACTCTTCTCGTTCCGATGGGCAGGTCGGGGAAGACCTCGACGTGTTGGCGGCGAAGCTCGTCGCCAACTGGCCGGACGTCCCCGAGGAGCGCAAGGCCGAGCTTGGCCGCCTCCTGGCTGGCCCTTGAGACGACTCCAGATGCAACGAAAATGCCCCGGCTCACCGGGGCATTTTCGTGTGTGCGCTCAGGTCAGCGCAGGCCGTCTGTGTCGTCGTGCTCTTCGCCGACTGGGAGTGGCCGACGGTCGTCCCCCGAGTCCTTGCTGTAGATGACCGAAGAGACCGCACTGTCGTAGGCATCGTTGAGGCCGTTGCCGCTTGCGCCGAGCATGTTCTCCCAGTCGATTCCCATACCTACGAGCCTAGCTGCTCGAGAATCACGGAACCGTCGCTCGGGATCGGCGCACACCGCCACCGGCTCAGGCCCGGCATCCCCCCGGTGGCGGCCGTTCAGGAGTTCTCGGCCGCCGAGCTCGATCCGTCCGGAGACTACGTCGACGGCCACCGCCTTCGCGGCCCGATGCCGGTCCTGCGGCAGCGAGTTCGGCCAAGCCGACCGGTGGCGGAAGCCCGAGACAGTGAACGTCTACGACCGGGAGTTCAACCAGGCCGCCCGTAACAGCGTCATGCGCCTGGGTCTGCGACCTCTCCTGCTGGCTTATTGCGGGCATCACGCATCCGGGCGTCAAGAGCGGCCTGGGTCTCAGGGTCGAGCTCGTAGTCGCCGGCGGTTTCAGGGTTGACGTCCAGCGCGTGAAAGCGGAAGGCCTCCCGCTCGGCGGAGAGTTGCTGGATAGTCTGGGTGATCCGGTGGACCTTCTGGCGCAGCCTCTCCCACTCCTGCTCGGCGAGGGCGAGCTCGGCCAGCTGATTCTGGATCTCAGCCTCGTTTTCCCGGGCGTAGTCATCGCTGACCAGTGTGATCAGAGGAACCCCGAGAGCCTCGGCGGCGGTGACCGCCTCGTCGAGCCTGACCGCGCGGGTCTGCTGCTCGATGCGCGTGATGGCGGTGGAGTCAACGTTCGTGCCGAGCAGTGCGGCCATACGGCGCGCTAGCTCTGCCTGGCTGATGCCGAGGCGTTCGCGTTCTTGACGAAGTCGGCGGGCGAAAAGGTCGCCGGGCAGTGGGTTCATGGCGGTTTGGCACTTCCTGGTCAAGATCGCGATCGACGGGGCGTGTGGGGGTGGCCCGCCTCGAAAACGAGCAGGCCAGCGTCGCAGCAGTGCTGGGGCAGCACATTACACATCCCGCACTGCGGATTCCACAGGAGTCCACCGCGGCCTGCGATCGCGCATCGCGGCGCCGATTCGCCTCGTTTCCGAGCCCCTCTCCACTGCTTGTTGATAGGTCTTTCATTGACCTCTACAATCCGTCGCCCCAATGGGGTAGATTAGCCATTGCAGATGTGCACATATACGAGTCAACGGGAAGGTCGACGGCGAGTATCCGACCACTGCCTTCTATCAGCGTTCGTCCGAGTGAGCTAGCGGCGCTTGCCGTCTCGCGACTCACTGCCATGTCACCGAATGATTCGAAAGGCGAGGGAAAAGAACCATGACGAAGATCTACGAGGCGGCCGTCCTCACACAGACCTCCCTGCCGAGCGCGGCTTGGGACCTGACGAGCTTCCTGCAGAACGCCAAGTCCCAGATCCAGCTCTGGGGCGGTCTTCTGCTCATGCTGCTCGGTGTTGTCGGCCTGATCTGGGGCGGCGTACTCCTGATCAAGAAGCTGATGGCCAACCCGCAGTCCGCGGGCAACCAGCAGGGCTGGGGCACGATCGCGCTCCTCATTCTCGTCGGCGGGGCCCTGGGTACCGGCGGGTGGTCGCTGATCTCGACGATCGGCTCCGGCGGCCAGCAGACCATCACGGACCTCGGTGGCGGCACGGTGATCGTCGCGACCGCCGATCAGGTCAGCGGGTTCTTCCTGGGCGGCCCTTCCAAGTAAGAGGCCGTCACAGACCGTGCACACGACCGGGGATAGAGGCGTCGAGCGAACCGGGTCGATTGAGGTGCAAGGCCTCCTCCGGCCCGGTTCGCCATATCCGGGGCCCGCAGCACAGCGCAGGCACGAGAGAGAGCGGAACGTGAGGATCAAGGACAAGGCATTGGCCTTCAGCAGGAAGTTCAAGCTCGACTCGCACCACGCGATCGAGCGTTTTGGGGTGTTCTTCGGCATCTTCGCGGTCACGGGCGCGATCGTGATCAGCGCATCGGGGGCCTCGGCGTACCAGGCGGGGCGTGACTCGCTGTCGCAGACGGCGCTGTACACCAGCGACTTCAAGACGTCGAAGACGAATCTCGACGGCACTGTCGACGGGGTCTATACCAACAAGAGCGGCAACAAGGCGCTCGTGATGATGCACTTCAGCCCGACCGCTCAGATCTCGTACAACGCCGCGGACTACAAGGCGTTCCTGCTCGGGTCGGACACCTCGCTGAACAGCGAGCCGGTCAGCACCAGCAGGATCAAGGGCTCCTTCTACTCCTTCGGCTCCACCGGCTACGTCGGGGTCCTCCTGAACGCCGACCAGCCCTTCGACCGCCAGGTGTTGAACCTGACGGTCCGCGCGAACGCCGAACTCGCCGCTCCCGGAGCGAAGCAGACGCAGAGCAGCGGCAAGCTGGCCGGCGACGAGACCTTCTCCAAGTACGACCAGTGGCGGGTCTTCTTCAACCCCGGCGCGTCCGGGGTCCACAAGATCGAGGCACTCGACGCCCTGACCTTCGACCCTGCGCAGGCCTATTACGAGGTCGCGCTCAAGGAGAAGGAGGCCGAGGCCAGGGATGCCCTGGACCAAAAGCTCGTCGAGATGCGCACGAATCTGACGCAGATCCAGTCCTATACGTCCGACCTGCAGATGACGAAGATCGACGGCCTGTTCCTGCGTCCGCCGACCGTTCCGGTCTCGATCGCCACGGACCAGATCACGGGTGTCTCCTCGGCCGAGGCCAAGGACGGCGTCTCGACGCTGGCGCTGCAGACCAAGCACGTCGCCCCGGGCGGCTTCGACCTCAACTGGCGTTCGGGCAACGTCTACGACGGCTACCTCGACGCCCTGGTGCCGGCCGGACAGAGCTACGCCCAGTTCTTCACCAAGAAGCGTGACGGGGGCTCGGATCCGACAAGCCAGCAGATCTCAGACATGCAGTGGATTCTCTCGGACGGCACCAGCCTCACCAGGGACTACCAGTCCTCTGACGTGACGATGCGCCCGCTCATGAACATCATGAACAACCTTTCACAGGCGTATCAGAACTACTCCAGGAACAAGTCTCAGTACGAGTCGGACCTCTCGCTCGACCTGCTCCGACTGGACGTGAGCCTGCGGGACGTTCAGTCCAACAGCACCATTCGCGACGACAAGGACTTCCTCACCACCCTGCATTGAGTGCAGCGAGAAGTGACACATCCCCCTACCTGGCATTGAGCCGGAAAGGAAGACGACATGGCCACCGACAAGCCGAGTCGGAGTCCCAAGAAGGGGAGGCCGAGGGACCATCCGAGCACGTCGGTGAGTCAGAGGATGCCCCGGCAGGGTCGCGGGACCAAGAGCCTCGGCCCTGAGGAGGGCACCGAGAAGCCTCCCGAGGGCAAGGCCAGCGTGCCCAAGCAGCTCCCGAGGACGGGAGCTGCTCCTTCGGGCGCGGCGGACGCTGCACCTCATGGACCGGACTCTGTGTCGAAGATGCCGGACGCGGCCAACACCGCAGAGACCGCGGGTAAGGCGGCCGGTGCCGCGAGTGCCGGGTCGAAGATCAAGCAGGGCATGAACGGCGTCGCCGGGGGCATGGCCGGAGGCGCCGCCCAGAAGGCGATCGAGGGAGACGGCAGCAGCGCGACCCGGCGTCACGCCGGGCGCTACGCGGGAGCTGCCGTCTCCGGCGCCGTGGCAGGCGCACAGGCTGGCGGGCTTCACGGAGCTGCAATCGGCGCAGCGAAGAACGTCGGCGTCGAGGGGGCCCAGGACGCGGTCAAGGGGGTGTCCAAGGTCACCGGCGGCGGCCCGGACGCCAAGCCGACCGACCAGCGCGAGCTGGGTGCCGGCGGCACGGGCTACGAGCGCGGTGCGTCGAAGGACGACGAGGGCCTGGGCTCGAAGGCGGCCAAGGGCGTCGCCGTCGGCGGTGGTGCGGCTGCGGCTCCGCCGGCCATGGGCGTGGTCATGGCCATGGCCTTCCTGAACTGGCTCAAGTCCATGTTCTTCGCAGCCATGGCGATGGCCGTCAACGCCGGGAAGCTGCTGTGGACGCTCATCGTCAACATCGCCAAGGCGGTTGGTCATGCGATCGCTGCGCCGTTCATGGCGATCGGCAGCTTTATAGCCAAGGGGGCTGGCGCGGTCCTGGGCGTCACGGTCACGGCGACGATGGCCCCTGTCGCCGCCGCGATGTCGGGCGTAGCCGCGGTGACGGCCACCGTGGCACTGCTGGGCACGGTCCTCTCCGGCGTCCTCAACTCGACAGGGCTGACCGAAGGCAGCATCAACGCGAACAGGAGGGCGTGCGCAGTCAACGCGGGTAGCGTCGGCAACGGTTCCGGGGCCACCGTCCCGGCGGACGTGGAGAAGAACGCCAAGGAGATCTACTCGGTACTCAGCAGCTGGGGGATGCCGAAGGAGAACATCGCGGGCATCCTCGGCAACTGGTCACAGGAGTCCGGGATCGACCCGACGAGCGTGCAGAACTTCCCGACGGGGACGTATTCCATGGCCCCAGTGAAGGCCAGCGCCGCACAGAACACGGACAACGGCATCGGTCTCGGGCAGTGGACGTTCGGCCGCAACACGTTGCTGCGCCAGTACGCGAAGAGCAAGGGCGTCGACTGGTTCACGATCAAGGCCCAGTTGGCCTTCATGGTCGATGGTGACAACCCGGGCGATGTCGCAGTCTTCAAGGACATGCTCAGGAAGTCGCAGGGCTCGCCGCGTGCGGCGGCGCTGCACTTCCACGAGAACTGGGAGCGCTCTGCTGACGGCGCAGCCGGGCTCACCGCACGCGGCGACAAGGCCGAGAGGTGGTTCGGCAAGATGAGCGGCTGGTCGGTCGACAGCTCGATCGTGGGCGGCGTCGAGAACATCGTCGGCGGGATCATCGAGAACATCGCGAACGGGATGAACACGATCCTGGGCAACTGCAGTGCCAAGGGCGGTACTTCTGTCTCATTGAAGGACGGCGGGATGACCCAGGAAGAGGCTCAGGCCCTCGTCGACCTCTTCAACAAGGAGGGTGACAAGTTCCTCGACGACCGCTACGGCGACCAGGGTGGTCCTGGCTCGTGCGGGAGCAACCACGCGATGAACTGCGTGTCGTTCTCGACCTACTTCGTGAACAAGTACACGACGTTCCAGAACTACCCGGCCGGTGACGGCAAGAAGACGGCGTACTCGATTGCGAGGGAGACCGGCAAGCAGATGTCCTCGACCCCGACGGCCTACTCGGTGGGTTCCAGCCCGGGCTCGGCCCCCGCCGGCCACACTCTCGTGGTGCTCGGCGTCCAGGGCGACAAGGTCATCCTCGGCGAGGCCGGCTACTGCGCTTACATGGGTCGGGTTCGCGTCGACAGTGCGGCGCGGATGGCGGCCGAGGGCTGGAAGTTCGTGGGCATGTCGGATTCAATGCTCCCCTCCGACAAGATCAAGACGGTCTGATGCGCTGCACCTGACCTGGGAGTGAGAAGCCGGTGCCGGGCGATCTGGGCACCGGCTTCTTCATGTCCGGTGCAGGCCCTGCGTGCCAGCTTCGCTTCCCTACACTCCTATTGAATAGATTCAGACTCGGTCGCGAATGCCTTTCTGTATAGACTTGAGTCGCTTATGAGAGCAACGTGATGAGGAGTGTGTTCGGTGACGACAATCCATGACGAGTCCGAGAGCACGAGCCCCGAGCAGGAGACCGGGTCGATGCCCGAGGAGAAGCCCGCGGCACCGAAGACACGCAGGAAGGTCACCGGAGCTGAGCTCGAAGAGCGCTTCGCAGGCTGGACGATGCGCCAGCGCGAACGGGTTCAGGCACGCAGGCCGGAGGACAACGCGTGTCTGATCCGACGCAGCATGACCGCGGTGATGGGGGTCGGAATCCTCGCCCTGGTCGTCGCCACCGGCGTGGCCGGCGAGAGCTTCAAGGTGAGCACTGCGGACAACGAGGTCCAGATCATCCAGCTCAAGGAGCATCTGGATGATGCCCAGTCCACGCCCGTGAAGGCGGACGCTGGCGCGCAGCTGTCCAAGCTCACCGAGGCGGCAGCCGCTGATGCGAAGAAGGTCGCGTCCGGGGAGCAGACCTTCGCCACGTTGTATCACCAGGCCGGCGTTCAGCCCAGCCCGAACAACGGGGCTCCGAACCAGGCCACGCTGGAGATCATCAAGCACCGCCGGGACATGGCCCCGCTGTTCAGCAAGGGCTCCTTTCTGGTCAGTGACAAGGAGGCGTACAGCACCTCGTCGCTGACGCCGTTCGATGCGACCACCGAGATCGATCCGCGCCACGCCTGGTACATCCGCTACGACGGCCAGAACGCAGCTGCCCCGAGTACGTACGCATGGAAGGCCGAGACGGTGATGCCCGATCTGAGCGCGAAGGACGGCTCGGGCTCGACAAACCAGGCAAAGGTCGTCTGGCTGTGCCGGGACACGAAGAGCGGCGAGGCGCTCGTCTGGGCGAGCGCGCGCTACGTGCACAACGGGACGACGGGGGCCTTCGACCACTTGGCGCTCGTGGTGACTGCCGCTGGGGCTCAGTACGAGAACCCCGCGATCAAGATGCCGGCCGAGCCCGCAGTCCCCGAACTCAGCGACACGGGCATCCAGAAGAAGGACGGGAAGCGATGACGGAGCAGACGGCAGCACCCATGCGGCGGGGATCCTTCCGGCGCAACCTCTCGGTCCTGGTGACGGCAGCGGCCCTCGCGGTCGTCGCAACGATTGCCGGCATGACCTGGAGCAGCCAGCACGCGGCCCTGGCTGAGCAGGAAGCCCAGATCAACGACGTCGAGGGACAACTGGCAGGCATCCAACGGAAAAACGCCGAGCAGGTGAACGCGGACGTTATGGCAGCCCTGGGTGTCAGCCAGAACCGGCTGAGCACCGACGGTGAGCGCATCAAGTCGCTGCTCTCGATGGCCTTCACGTGGGACTCGGGACAGAGCTACGAGGCGGCACGCGAGAGCCTGAAGAGCCGGTTCGGCCTCACCGAGAACGAGATGTTCCTGAAGTCGTTCATGCCTCCGTCAAGGTTCAACGAGGACTCCCAAGGGCGGCGTTACTACTACATCGACACGGTCGGCCTGAACTCGGCCCTCGGCGCGGATACGGACATCGAGGTCGTCGACGTCAAGGCGGGCGTCTACACCTACGCCGTCCTGGCCGACGTCGAGGTCACCTCCGACGCGGCGTCCCAGAACAAGGCGAGCAAAGCCAGTGTCACGGCACACCGGCGCGCGCTGCTCTTCGTCACGGTCGACGATCAGGGCAAGGTCTCGAATCTCTCCGGTACCCCAGCGAGTGGCGAGACTCGCTATTCCAAATGATTCAGACTCCCTTTCGACTCGCCTTGTTGATAGAGTTGTTCTGATATCTGAGTGAAACGGCGAGTTGGGGACTAATGGCATCGACACAGACCGGTGAGTCGGGTGGGGGCGCGGTGCGCAAGACGCGCTTCGTCGCGACGTCCGTGTCCTCGCCGGAGGGCGCGGATACTCCTGAGCAGACGGAGTCGGCGGGCGGCCTGCGCAAGCGCACCCTCGTGGCCTGCGTGAGCATGGGTGTGGGCGCAATGCTGTGCTTCGTACTCTCCGCGGGGTTCTCCGGCGGTCAGGGCGCGGTGAGCGATACGGCTGCGCCGGAGATCTCCTCTCTGCAGGAGCAGATCAGGATCACCGAGGCGAAGACGGCGGCGCTGCCGAAGGCCGACGACGCCGAGCGTGGTCTGACCGCGGCCCTGACTGCGGCTGGTCAGGTCGCGAAGCTGCAGAACGACTACCGCTACCTGACTCCCAGCGTTGCGGCAGATGGCGGCAAGCTCAACACGGCGACGTCTCAGTCGACGCTGCGCAACCTCATCCCCTACTTCGCCCCCTCTGGGCAGCAGGCGGACCTGGGGCCGTGGTACCTGCTCGCCAGTGACAAGGACGTGGCGGCTGGCGTCGGGATCCCGATGAGCTTCAGCTCCGGCTTTGAGTGGATCGCCCAGGTGCCCTACCTGGTCAACGACGACAGCACCATCACGGTGACCTGGCTGGCGATGGAGACCAGGACGGGTGCGGGCGAGAAACCGGCGGTGCTGGCCTGGGCCCGTGCCGATTACGGCCTGGTCCGCAAGGCGTTCGTGAACATCCAGACCGGCACGACGGCCACGGGCGAGGCCCTGAAACAGGAGGTGAAGGCACCGTGAACGAGGAGATCAAGGACACGCTGCGCCAGCACGCCGGGAAGATCCTGCTCGGCGGCACCGGGGCGCTACTCGCGATCTCGGTGTTCACGCTCGGCTCCAGCCTGCTCAGCGACGGCCCGGCCGCGACGGACACCCAGGCTGATGCACTGGTCCAGAAGCTCGAAGGCAACCTCGGCGACGCCCAGACCAAGCTGGCGACGCAACACGCGGCGCTGCTGGCCCAGCTGCCGGGCATGGACATCGAGCGGGTGAACCGTGACACGGCGACGGGCCGGTCCCTTCTGCTCAGTCTCACCGACAGCTCGGCGTCGACCCGGACCGTCAAGGAGCAGCAGATGCTGCTCGACGCGCGCTACGGCTTCCTCGACCACGAGTCCCGGGTACTCACCGAGTTCGTGCCGGAGTGGATGACGGCGACCGGAGCCGCAAAGGGCGCTGGGACGACGTACACGCTTGCTGATCTGGACATTGATGTGAGTCGGGCGCAGGGACTGAACTACTCCTTCACGGGGGTGGCCCGGCTCGATCCAATCCGCGTGGGACCGGATCAGAACAGCGCTGCAAAGAGCGAGTTCGCGGTCTTCACCTACTCCACCTCTCAGGACGGCACGGTGACGTCGCTGGACGCCTATCGGGCCTCCAGCAAGTCCCGCAACACCCTCGCTGCCGCCAGCGAGAAACAGCCCTCCCCCAAGCCGACCGGGTGAACGGAGCGCCCACCGCTTCAGCACGCACCCCAGAAGACCCCGACGAGACGTAAGGACACGAACATGTCGACCCAGACCCTGGAGAAGACCGAGACGACCGCCCCGACGAGCACGGCCGCGACGGCGAAGAAGACCACGGCGAAGCCCGTGAAGGAGCAGAAGGACTCGAAGCTGCGCACCGGATGGCGGCGTCTGGCCCCGAAGAAGGAGGCTGGCAGGTTCTCCGTCGTGGTGTGGGTGGGGTTCTTCCGGGCCATCGTCCTTCTCGCCGACTACCTGCTGGCGTTCATCACGGCCATGGCCTTCATCCCGCTGCTGGGCGCATGGCTGCACCAGCAGTCGGGCGCATCCCGGGGCGCGCTCAGTGCGGACGGAACCATCGCCATGTGGCTAATGCCGCTCCTCTTCCTGGTCGCACTGCTCGCCGCGGGCGAGATCGTCGTGATGCGCGGCATGTGGCGCTGGGCAACGCGGATAATCGCGAAGATCCGGGACGCCCGGGGCGAGGCGACCGGGGCCGACGTCACACCGATGTCCACGACCACCAACCAGAGCAAGACCAACCGCAAGAGGAGCAAGTGATGCGCACCGCAGGACTGACGATGAACGACGTATGGGCCCACCGTGTCCTGCGTGAACGAGGGGTGGAGACGTACCGGCTGGAGGGGGTGACCGCCGAGCTCGGCGTCATGGTCGAATCGCTCGACCTCAAGCACCGGGGCAAGGAGGAGAACTACCGCCCGTATCTGCACATGACGGGCGAGCTCCGCTCGGTCACCCCGGCCAAGGCACTGCCGTTCGGCATCTCCCAGGTGACCTACTCCCCCGGCCAGGGCGAGAAGGTCGATGCATTCTACGAGTTCGATGACCAGCAGCTGGTCGTGCTCGCCAGCAAGGGCTACTTCACGAGCGGCTTCCCAGTGCCCGAGCAGGTCACTGGGATCGAGTGGGAGCTGCCGGCCACGGCGGACATGCTCGTGCTCGCTCCTTCAGGGGCACAGACCGAAGACGATACGCCCGTGGTCTTCACCCAGATCCACGGCATCGGGGGCTTGGAGATCGATCTCGAATCCAGCGGCTACGACCTCGCCGGCTACTTCGCCGACCATTCCAAGGACGGCGTCCCGCGGACTGAGGCTGTGGTTGATGCACGCGGGCTGAAGGCGCGCTCGGACGCGATCAACTCCCTGTTCACCGAGGACGAGCTGGGCCTGGACACCGAGGTCAAGCAGATCGTCGGAGCGTCCGCGCCCGAGGCAGCGCCGGTTGTCGACGGCATGAGCTCTCGCCTGCAGCAGATCGAGGCGGAGATCGCCGCCGAACGGGAGCAGTACCAGACCGAGCGTGCGAGCACTGAGGGCACCACGGAGAACCTCTACCGGGAGCGCGTGGCTGCACCACTGCACAGGGCCGAAGAGCAGAAGGTGCTGTTCGCTCCCCCGGTCCCGGTCCGTGAGGCGCAACGCGCTCTGAACCTGGATCTCGACCTGGAGCTGGAGGAGCAGGAGCAGGAGACCCGTCGACGTGAGGTCAAGCCCGTCCCGAGCCTGGACGAGCGCAAGCGCCAGGTGGCCCAGCGTGCGGCCGATCTGGACTTCGGCGAGGACCGCGAGCAGATCTTGGGTTCCTGAGGACAGATCAGGCATGACGGGCGCGGCCCCGGTTGCTGGCGGACAGCAGCCGGGGCCGTAGTGCATCGGTACCGAGCCGGGAAGGAGAGCGATGATGGGCCTGAAGCAGGACATCGTGATCGTCAATGAGTTCAGCGTGCCGCTGCCCGGCGGCAAGGGATCGCGCGGCGCGACGCCGGGCGACTACGTCACCCGGTACATGGCCCGCGCACAGGCGACGGAGTCACTGGCTCCGATCCAGCGCCTGCGCACCGACAACTTCATCCTGCGCTACATGGCGCGGGAGTCCGCCGTCGAGCGCGTCGGTATCTCGCGGGGCGCGGCGAAGCATGAGATGCGCCAGGCCCTGGGCGACGGTGGTGTGGCTTTCGGCTACGGCTCGGTCTCGCTCTCCGACGAGCAGCTCAAGGCGGCCAGCAAAGACATCCAGCACTACTTCGACGCCGGGCACACCGTACTGAAGACCGTGCTGTCCTTCGACGAGGAGTACCTGCGGAAGCACAAGATCGTCGACGAGGACTTCCACTGCGAAGCCCGCGGTGACTACCGCGGCCACATCGATCAGATGAAGCTGCGCATGGCGATCATGCACGGCCTAGAGCGGATGAGCTCGGGTACCAGCGGCTTCGACGACCTGCGTTACGTCGGGGTCATCCAGGTCGACACCGAGCACGTGCACTGCCACCTGGCCATGGTCGACGGCGGCCGGGGCCAGGTGACGAAGAACGGCACACAGCGCGGCAAGCTGCTGGACCGGCACAAGTCCCGGCTTCGCCGCGGCGTCGATGCCTGGCTCGACGAGAAGCAGGCAGTGGCTCACCTCTCCAGCGCCGTCGGCTACGAGCGGCGCAACGTCATCACCTTCATCAAGCGGTGGGCGCACGAGCGAATCCGTGCCGAGTCTCTGCCGCAGTTCCTGCTCGCCTGCCTGCCTGCGGACCGAACCCTGTGGCGCGCCGGCTCGAACGACGCTCGCATGCGCAAGGCGAACCAACTGGTGACCGAGCTCGTGAAGGAGCAGCTCGAACGTGCCGGGTCCCCGATGCCGGAGGCCATGGAGCGAATCGTGGACTACGCCAACGAGCGCCGCGCGAAGGAGTCCCTGAGCACGGAGGAGTGGCAGAAGCTGGTCGAGCAGGGACGCGTACAGATCACGGAGCGCGCCGTCAACGGCGTCTACCAGATTCTGCGGGCGATGCCGGAGTCCGAGCTGCGGGTGCGCACACCGATGCTCGAAGTCATGGGAATGGACTATCAGCAGATGGCGGCGCTGGCCGCGGATCGGCAGGGGAACGACGAGAACGCGGAAGCTGATCTGGTCTCCTTCGGCTTCCGGTTGCGCAGCTACGCCTCACGTCTGCAGCACCACCGGGAGAAGGCCGGGGTCTACCGCGACCTCGTGCACCAGTGGGCACAGGCCGACAAGGCCGGCGTGGCCGCTGAGGACTCGCGCCCGCTCTACGACTTCTACCGCTTCGAGGAGGGCTACCACCGGCGGTTGGTGAGCAAGTACAGGCGCTTCCTGCCCTTCCTCGGAGACGCCGGCCAGTGGTACGAGCAGCAGCAGGAGGTGGCGACCTACGGCCAGCGGCTGCTCTCGCTCATGGCGCTGCGCGCGGATGCCTCCCTGCAGCGGATGAAGAACCCCGAGGAAGCCGAGAACCTGGGCCGGACAATCTACGATCAGCCCGGCGGCAGACTCCTGGCCGAGGGCAAGCACGGCCGGGCGGTGCTGGACGCGCGCATCCGGACGATGAAGCAGTCCTATGACCAGAAGCTGGACGGCCTGCGGGCCGGTCTCGCTTCCTCCGGCCTGGTGCTGCGCGTGGAGTCGAGTGTCGAGGATCCGGCGAGTACGGAGACCGACGCGGTCAGCACGGACTTTGAGATTGTTGCCGGTGCCGCGTATGACTTCGACGAGGTCAAGGCTCTGGACCTGCACCACCTGGGCTACGACTTCGTCACCGACGTCGAGATCGGGCCACACGCACGCCAGAACTTCGTTGAGACGACCAGGGATCGCCGGCGGCTGCTGCTGGCGGCTATGGACTACCTGGACCAGTCCGGCCAGGCCGAGGCAATTCCCGATCTGCCGGTGGACGATGTCGCGGCGATGACACGGGTCTCCCGGGAGCTGACGCCTCAGCAGACGGACGAGGGAGCTGGCTCGCTCGTGTTGCGTTCCCGGATCGCGGAGCTGCGCGCCGAGCGCGAGAGGGCCGAGCCGATGCGGCGGTCCAAGGCTTCGTCGCTGGACGCCGGCCTCGTCGTGCGGGTCCAGGCCCAGGTCGATCAGGCTGTGACCACAGCGGATGTCGGGATGGGACTCGACTCGCAGCCGCCTTCTATCTCGACCGACTTGGAACGTGACTAGAAAGACCAGTCGAAAGTCTTGTCGAATGCTCTATAACAGTATTAGCGTGAAGAGCGTTCGGCAGGACTCAATCCCTTGTCCGGACGATGTGACTGATCACGGCTGACTTGCCAGAGGGGCAGTCGGAACAAATGGAAGGAAGAGGTCATGGCACTTCTCAAGGGCAAGGGGGCGATGACCGGAGTCAACCTCATCGCGAAGGTCTACAAAAACGGCGTCACCAAGGACGGCAAGTCCCAGTACGCCGACGTCCAGCTCGACGCTCGAGATCCGCGCGGTCCGGAACAGACGAACCTGCATCTGAAGTCCGATCGGGTTCAGGATGAGAACGGCAAGGTCCGCTACAACAACGGCGCTCCGTACTCCACCGGTCAGATGGAGGAGATCGTCAAGGCCGCGGGCCCGAACACCGAGCCGATCCTGGACAAGGGCGGCAATGAGGTCGGCACCATCTACGGCTTCAAGGGCAACGTGATGCCCGCGACGCGCGGCACCGGCCTGGTGGTCAACACCAAGTCCGTCGAGGCCTCCGAGTTCAAGGTCGACGACAAGACGCTGAACAACCAGTTCGCGTCCATGCGCACCGCCCGCGAGGCACAGGCCGCGGCCAAGGAGTCGCAGGCTCAGACCCCGGCCCTCGAGGCCGAGCAGGAGCAGGCAGCCGAGGTCGATGAGCCGGCGGTCGGCTGAGGCCGAGGCTGAGTCAAGCCTTATTCGAAAGGCCCCTGGATGTCATTCCAGGGGCCTTTTGGCTACACGGGACGCGAGCCGGAAAGAGGAACAGGTCATGGCAAAAATTCACTGGACCGCTGCCGCGGGTCGTCAACCTGCTGGTCAGGCCACACCCCCACAACCGTCAGCATGGACACGCTCCAGCCTCCGGACTTCGAGGTGGACGAGCACACGCCCGCGAAGCAGAACGTCGCAGCAAAGGCCACTCGCGAGGACCCGGTGGAGGAAGCGTCGTTGATCTTCGACGACAAGCCGCCCCGGGGCGCCAGGCCGCTGACATCAGGCGGTGATGTCGGGAACGACCGCACCGGAGCCGACGCGGCTCCGGCGGCGAACTCGCAGTCCGAGCCAAGCGTGCACGGCGGGCCATGTCACAGCTATCCGTCGGCACCGGCATCAGGTGAGCCGGGATCGCGGTTCAACCCGGTGGTGGGCGAGCGTTAGCCGCAGACCGCGGAGCCGCAGCTCCCGGGATGATCACCTCCGCGGACACGCCGAAGGCTCAGCCCTCGTTCGGCGCGGACCTGGTCGGCCGTATGGGCTCAGTGGTGGGCAAGGTCGGCACGGCGGGTCCAACAAGGCCCCGGTCAGTGAGCGCTTCAACTACCAGTTCGAGCAGCCCCAGGCGCCGGAGGGCAGCGAGCCCGAGTACGGCGGGTGAGCGACCTGCGACGAGAGCGCGGAACGAAAGGCCTCGGAGTCCACTCCATAGCCTTTCACATTATCCATTCCACGCCCTATCAAATGCTACTCATGATAGGATTTCGACTGATTTTCCAGTTAAATCTCCAGTCCAGTCGAGAGGTCTTGGGCGGCATGTTTCAAGAGGCACAGCTCAACGAGCGCTACCGGCTCCTGTCCAAGCTCTCGGAGCCACTGAAGAAGGCCGAGCGCGACATCGTCGGCCGCGAGCACGAGACGACACAGCTGCTGGCCTCGATGAGCCGTCCTGAGCTATGCAACGCGCTCCTGCTGGCCGAAGCTGGCACGGGTAAGACGGCTCTGGTCCAGGCCACGATGCTGGTGGACAAGGACCGTCTCTACCTCGAAGTGGATCCGGCGCGCATGATCTCCGAGGCGGGCACCGCCGAGAAAATGGCCGCGACACTCAAGGGCTTCTTCGACGAGGCCGAGGACTTCGTCAAGGACGAGAAGCACGAACTGGTCCTCTTCATCGACGAGTTCCACCAGATCATTCAGCTCTCCGACGCCGCCGTCGAGGCGATCAAGCCGGTCCTCGCCACCTCGGGAACCCGCGGCATCAGGATCATCGCGGCCACGACCTACGAGGAGTTCCACAAGCACATCTCGCCGAACCAGCCGCTCGTCGAGCGCCTGCAGCGCATCAACCTCAACCCGCCGGATCAGGCGACGACCATCAAGATCCTGCAGGGCATGGCCGAACGGTACGGGGTGGCTGACGAGTTCTACGACGACCACATCTTCCGGCAGATCTACGAGTACACCCAGCGCTACATGCCGGCCAGCGCCCAGCCGCGCAAGTCAATTCTCGTGCTCGACTCCATGGTCGGCTGGACTCGCCTGACGCACCGGCCGATGGACCGGGACCTGCTCTCGGACGTGCTCATGGAGACCCTGAACGTCAACGTGGCCTTCAAGGTCGACGGCGCGAAGATCAAGAAGCAACTGGACGAGAAAGTGTTCAGCCAGGACTGGGCAACCGGCGCGGTGGCACGTCGTCTGCAGCTATCGGTGGCGGACCTCAACGACAAGGGAAAGCCGATGGCGAGCCTGCTGTTCACGGGCTCCACTGGTGTCGGCAAGACCGAACTCACCAAGCAGCTAGCGAAGCTGCTGTTCGGCGACGACCAGCGGCACCTGATCCGGTTCGACATGACGGAGTACGCCGAAGACTCGTCGTTCGCAACCTTCCGCTCCGAGCTCACCAAGCGCGTGTGGGACCTCTCCCACGCTGTGCTGCTTTTCGACGAGGTCGAGAAGGCCTCGGCGATGGTCACGCGCGTGCTACTGCAGGTGCTCGACGACGGCCGGCTCAACGACGACAACAACCGCGAGGTGAGCTTCCTCAACACGTACATCGTTCTGACGACGAACGCCGGCTCGGAGATCTACAAGAGCATCTCGCAGTACGCCGCCGACGACACAGGCTCGGGCAAGCAGCTGATGGAGTACGAGAAGCTCATCCGCCGCTCAATCTCCTCGACGACGGGCGACAACCGGTTCCCGCCCGAGCTGCTGGGCCGTATTGACGCGATCGTGCCTTTCCAGCCGCTGTCGCTGCCGACGCAGCAGAAGATCGTGCGGAGGAAGCTGCGCCAGATGGTGCAGGAGGTGTTCGTCAAGCACAACGTGCGGGTCGACGTCGATTCAAGGGTCCTGCAGTACCTCATCGAGGACAAGGGCGACACCGACTCTGATGCTGGTGGCGCACGTGCGGCCGTGGCGAAGCTGACCGACGAGGTCACCACCGCGGTGGCGACCTTCCTCAACGAGCACCCCTCGGAGCGACGGATTCGTATCGACGTCGTCGGCGACCTGGTCAGCGACGACAAGAACCTGCTGAGTTCCGATGCCTACGCCGAGGTCAGTGCGGTGCGATGAGTCGGTCAAGGACGACAGAAACTAGTTGACTCGCGAGTCGATAGCCCTTTCACACCCTATAGTTGCCTACTCTGACAGGACAGCGATAGGATACTCATAAACCAGGCGAACTATGTTCCTTTAGCGAAGGGGTCGGAATCAATGGGCATTCTGGGGAAGGCAACGGTCCGCCAGAAGAAGGAACGGAAGAAGAAGCCCGACGAGCTTCTGGCCTCCGTGGTGAGAGAGACGGCGATCCCGGCTGCGGTCGAGCTGCTGCGGTCGAACACTCCGTTCGTCTTTCCCAGCGGTACGGCCTGGGTGATGCTCGTGCTTGCAGCCGACGAGATCGGCGGCTTGAGCAAGCGGCACGGCCGGGACGAGGCGAAGGGCTCGATCATCGAGCTCATCAGCTCCGACCAGATCCGCACGGTGGCCACGGCGGAGATGATCGAAGAGGAGGTCTTCGGCATCATCCCCACCGACGAGACTCTCGCGCGCATGGAGGAGTACTCGCTGCTCACCGGTGCCACCTACGCCTGGGCCGTCGTATGGCAGAAGCCCAGCGGCGATCTACTCGTCGATCTGGTGAACGATGCGACCTTCGCGCAGGCGCGCTCTGTCACCGCAGGCACCACGAGTCTCGAAGAGGCCCTGGGGGAGAAGGCGTGGGCGGAGCACAGCGGACTGGTCGCCGAGGCTGGGGCCACTGTCACCGTCCCCGCGGTCATCGGGGAGGACGAGGGGGATGTGATCTTCGACGAGATCCCCGGTGGCGAGGAGGCTGACGAGGGCCTGGACGACGAGCCGCTCTTCAGCGACGTCGTCGACGACGATGAGGGGGCGGACACACCCATGTTCGACGAGGACGACGCGGGAACCGCTCCAGTCGAGTCGGGGCCGGACTACGACGGCGACGAGGTGGCCGGCTACGAGGGTTTCGACGAGACCGACGCCGGCTACGGCATCGAGGGCGACTACCAGGAGGCCGGCAACACTGTGCTGCTGGCCGATCAGGCCCAGGTGCGCGACGTCATCGCCCGCCGGTTCCTCTCCGAGGAGCTGGACCTGGACGTCCGGCTCGATGAGTTCAACGCGACCTTCGCCATCGGCGCACCGGTCGTGCAGATCGCCGTGCCCGAGGGCGCGACGGAATGGCTCGGGGACCAAGTCGCCCAGCTCAACCGGCAGGCCAACGCAGACTTGATGCAGCTCCGTTCCGCGCACGAGGATGAGCTGCGTGCGCTCTACGTCAACCTCATGTCGGCGCACACCGAGCAGGTCATTCGCGATGTGGCCACCGACCGCACGGGCTCCCGGTACAAGCTGCTGAAGGACGCCGCCGAGGCCGAGCACCAGCAGCGGCAGACGGAGAAGGACGAGAAGATCCGGTCCCGCCGGGCGGAGATCGCCAAGGACTACGAGTCGCAGGCTTCCAAGGTGGCCCAGCAGGCGGCGCTCTCGGCGGAGCTGCAGTACAAGGAGCGCAACCGCTCGAGGATGGAGCGCGAGCAGATCGACTCCGTCGCCGAGGTCGAGCGGGACATCGAAGATACCCATGCGCACAACCAGCAGGAGATCCTGCGGGTCCGGCGTTCGGACGCGACGCTGAAGATACAGACCGGGCAGACGCGGATCTTCGAGGTGCTGGCCGAGCGGCAGTCGGAGTACCTGGCGGCCGAGGAAGAGCGCCTGAACCAGTGGAAGTCCGAGATCCAGCGGATCGTCGACGACAACCGCAAGGCCGACATCGCCCAGTCCGAGGCGCTGGCCGAGCATCTGCGGACCACGGACGAGATCGGAGTCCTGCGCCGGGAACAGCAGGACCTCCTGGAGTCGGTGCGCTCTGAGCACGCCGACCGGATCCGCCGGATGGAGGACGAGCTCGAACGCAACCGCAAGGACGCCATCACGCAGATGACGGCTCGGGACGCCGAGTGGCAGCACAACCTCGACCTGGAGAAGGAAAAGACCAACTCCCAGGTGGCGCGGGTCACCGACCTGCTCCAGCAGCTGTCGACGGCCGAGGATTCAGTGGCCAAGCGGTACGAGGCGCGCCTGACGGAGATGCAGGCCGACAAGGAGTCCTACGCCAACGAGCTGGCGCGGGCCTCCGAGATGCAGAGCCGCTCGAACAAGATCCTCGTCGTCATGATCGTCACGCTCTCGCTCCTGATGGGCGCGGCCGGCTTCATCGTCGGGGTGGTCTTGACCCGGTGAGCAAGCCGGTCATGACCGGACGGGGTGATCTAGCGGCGCATGGGGCGCGTTCCCCATGCGCCGTCGTCGTCTGCGCAGGCGGGCGCACTGGACAGCAGGACAGCAGAACGAGCGAGGCTCGAGAGTAAGGAATCACGATGGCCACGAACAGGCGAAAGGCGGCACGGCCGAAGGCGCGCAGCTGGGACAAGATCTCAGCGCGTACGCCCGGCGAGACGCTGACGAACCGAGACGTCTACGACAACCAGCAGCTGGACCGCAGCAAGTTGCTGACCCTGAGGTCGACCAGACCGGGCATCGTCATCGCGGTGATTACCGGCGTGCTGGTGACGGTCGTCGCCTGGGTCTTCTACTCGCTCATCGCCACGGCGGTGCTCTCGGTGGGCGCGTCCATGGGTTCGGGTGTGTCCGGCAGCGGCAGCAGCCCTGGCAAGCCGAGCGCGTACTACGTCCAGGACACCACGACGGGTGCGGGAGGCTCGGTCGTGAAGTGCTACCGGCCCCTGACCAAGGACGGCAACCCGGACGTGAAGGCGAAGTGTTACCCCAGCGCCGAGGCTGTTCCGGTCCCCAGCTGGTACACCGCGGCGAAGGACGGCAAGCCCAGCGCCGAGAGGACGGCTGAGCCCAAGAGGAGCGCGACGACGGTCGGCGAGCAGCTGGCCGACGTCTCGGGGTTCAAGCTCTTCATCACGCTCGGCACAGGTCTGATGGTCGCCCTCATCATCGGCACGTGGTTCTCGCGGAAGGTCGCCGCGGCGAACCTGATGAACACCACAAGCGACATCAACCAGTACCAGAACGACCAGCACATCTCCCTGCCGGAAGAGATCCAGCAGAACTACGACTGGTTCCCCGACGCCGGTGCTCACTCAAGCGTGCAGGTCAGCTCGATGCTCAGCCACATGATGCTCAAGAAGAAGGGCCTGGGCACCGTCGAGGTCGCCCAGCGCGCCCAGAAGGACGTCATCGGTGAGGAGGGAAACCTCGTCTATTACGCCGGCGAGGTCATGGACGACGACGAGGGCGATCCGCTGATGCAGACCCTGCCGATCATCGACGAAGACTTCGGTGACGCGCTGTTCGAGGCATCCGGGCTCCCCGATGACAAGACCCTGCGGCAGAAGTACGACACGACGCTGATCCCGTACAACCCTGACGGCAAGAACCGGGACAAGCTCGGCTTCGGGTCGGACAAGTACAAGACCGTCGCTACCCTGATCAAGGATGACTGGACGTTCCCGGCGTACGAGGTCCAGCGCCCTGCCGGGGCGTACGTGGTCGATACCGCGCCGGTGAACACCATGGTGCTGGCCACCACCCGAGCCGGCAAGGGCCAGACGTACATCGAGCCGGTCATCGACATGTGGTCGCGGGAGAAGAAGCCCTCGAACATGGTCATCAACGACCCCAAGGGCGAGTTGTTGGTGAAGAACTACGTGCCCCTGGTCACACGCGGGTTCGAGCCGGTGCAGTTCAACCTGATCAACCCCATGAAGACCGACATCTACAACATCCTGGGGCTGGCGGCCGACGCGGCGCGTGAGGGCAACTTCACCAAGTGCGCGCTGTACGTGGAGAACATCGCCGGGATCTTCTTTCCGCTCGACGGCGGCGAGGACCCGGTCTGGCCCAATGCCGCCAACAACGCCTTCAAGCGCGCGGCCTACGGACTCATCGACTTCTACCTGGAGGAGGAGCGGGAGCTGCGCAGCGCTGCGGCCGTGCTGAATTTGGACCCGGCACTGCTGGAGCAGAAGCTCGATGACCTCTGGGGCAAGGTCACGCTCTACAACTGCTACCAGCTCTTCGTGCAGATGAGCTCGAAGAAGATCAAGAACCCTGAGGCCGAACTGGAGAAGCGGGTCAAGGCCGGCGAGTTCGAGAACAACGAGGACGCCCTGGCCGAGGAGCAGGAGAAGGCGGCGGCCCAGGCCTTCATGTGGGAAGGCAAGGCCGATCAGGACATGCTCAGCCTGTACTTCAACGCGAGCGAGGAGCTGCCCCGCAACAACATGCGCACGCTGGTCGGCAACGCCCACAACGCGCTGCGCTCGATGGCCGGGGCGGAGAAGATGCTGGCCTCGGTGTACGGCATCGCGATCACCGCCATGTCGTTCTTCACCGACCCCACGATCTCGACGCTGACCTCGGGCAAGCCGTCGCAGAACACCGACCTGGCCGGCCTGAGCTTCCCGCGTCGCCTCGGCGTGCGCTTCGCGCCGAACTACGTCAAGCGCGACCACCTCGTCGGTCAGCAGGCCGTGTGGTCGGCCTACGCGGACCCGATGTTCACCAAGAGCCTCGGCGAGGACTTCGAGCACGAGGAGATCGTCGGCCGCGAGGGCTGGGCGCGGTACAACTTCAAGGGCAAGTTCCCTGACGACGAGGCCTGGCTCAAGCTGGAGCTGGTCAACCCGCAGACGAAGATGCTGGTGCGCACCTTCTACTTCAGCTTCACGAAGAACTACCAGGTCTCGCTCAACGGCCGGCACTACGTGGTCGAGCCGGTGACGGGCAAGAAGATCGTGAAGAACGGCGTGATGCGTGAGCTGAAGCCGGTGCGTGAGGGGGGCACCCGGGACGGGAGGATCCTGTCCTTCCAGGCCGGGGACACGCTCTACCCGGACACACGGCTCGACTTCTCCGGCGCCGGCAACCCGGAGAAGGTCTCGTATCAGGCGCGGTCGATCACGCAGACACTGTCGCGCTACTCGGAGTCACCGAAGGCGCTGTTCCTGGTGACTCCGCCTCACCTGATGAAGTACGCGAAGCTGATCCTGATATTGGTCAAGCAGCTGTTCGACGTGAGCGCCGACCAGGCGTACATGACGAAGTCGAACCAGAAGCCGCTCTACCGCACGCGGTTCATGCTCGACGAGCTCGGCAACCTGCAGTCGGAGGGCAAGGGCATCGACGGCTTCGAGACGATGCTCTCCATCGGCCTGGGCCAGGAGCAGCAGTTCACGCTCATCCTGCAGACCCTGCAGCAGCTGCGCGACGTGTACGGCGAGAGCGTCGACAAGATCGTGCAGGGCAACACCTCGAACATCGTGTTCCTGAAGTCCACGGACGACTCGATGATCGAGACGCTGGAGAAGATGAGCGGTAAGACTCACCGGTCGTACAGGGACAGCAAGCAGATCAGCCAGGATCTCGACAAGGTCATCGGCGGCAAGACCGAGGGCCGGGTCTCCTACACGATGAGCACCAAGGAAGAGCCGCTGATCAGCTACAACGACATGGCGTTCCTCTCGCCGCGCAACTCGATCGTCTTCCGGGCCGGCGATGCGCCGATCTGGAACCGCAACCAGACGATCCTGCCGATGTCGTACCGGCTGCTGGGGAACACGATCAAGCACCCGGGGCACACGTACTCACTGCAGACGATCCCGACCCTGTCCAGTGCCATGGACTTCGACGTGCGGATGAACCAGCCGGACTTCGTGAAGATGCTGGAGAAGCGCATGCGGCAGGCGGTCAGGGCTGCGGACGCGAAGGCGCAGTACAAGGAGATCTACGGCTATCAGGAGGTCGACATCGAGCGCCTGGACCCGGATGTCTACGCCGACGAGGTCATGGAGGTCATCACGACGATGACCACGGTCGACGAGGGCCAGGACCCCAACGCTCCGGTGGTCGTCGACCCCGACGAGTACGAGGGGATGAGCATGTTCGACGAGGACCAGTTCATCGAGAATGTCGAGGTCGGGGTTGCAGTCGCCGAGAGTCAGGCGGTCAGCGTCGAGCGGCAGCGCCTGCTCTACGCCGAGGGGACAATCAGCAAGGAGATGCTGGTCAACCCCGACGGCTCGGCGAAGGTCAAGAGCCTGGACATCGAGATCGGTGAGGCCTACAAGTCCGCGCAGACCGAGTTGGAGCAGGATCGCGAGCACTTCTCGGTCGGCGGCGACGGCGAGCTGCGCAGCGCCGATGGGTCCCAGACGTACATCAGCCAGATCCGCTCGGACGCGTACGCCAATGCGGCCCGTCGGATCAACGGCCACGTGAACGACGGGGACTCCCGGGTGTTCGCGGAGGAGGACGTCACCGAGGAGGACCTGAAGTCGCTGGCGACGGTGAAGGTCTACTCGGCCTTCTACCAGTACCTGGCCTCGCTGCCGAGCTGGGAGGTGCTGGCCGACGGCCGGTTCGACCGGGCCATGGCCATCGAGATGAACTCGAAGTAGTCGGCGGCCACTTGGGGGCCAGGCAAGGATCGCAACCAGTGCCGAGGCCATCTCTCGACTAAGAGAGACAGCCTCGGCACTGGCCTTTTCAATAGCTTCCTGCTCCCTTTCTATAAGCAAGGTAGGCTCTATTCAACCCGGAGCGTCCACAGGAAGCTGATTAACTATGAAGAAGGCACACGGACTGCGCAGGTACTTCTACGAGTACGTCTACTACAAGGCAGTCGCGCAGGCCCGGGAACAGGCCGGACAGGTCGTTCCGATCTCCCAGGCCAAGGCGATCCGCGCCCGGGTCGA
Source organism: Streptomyces sp. NPDC048142 (assembly GCF_043202835.1). Classification (NCBI taxonomy): domain Bacteria; kingdom Bacillati; phylum Actinomycetota; class Actinomycetes; order Kitasatosporales; family Streptomycetaceae; genus Streptomyces; species Streptomyces sp. NPDC048142. The sequence continues at coordinate 314,410 of NZ_JBIDBC010000001.1, read as the reverse complement.
CGAGATCCTCGGCCAGCGGGGCACCGCGCTGGCCGACCCGCGGCTGGGCGTCACGGACTGCCTCTCCGCCATCGACCAGGCGTTCGCGGAGAAGGTGTCCGACTACGAGCCGCAGTTCGGTGACCATTCCCCGCAGAACGAGCGCTACCAGCAGTCACAGCGGGAGTTCACCCGCGTCACCGGTGTAGGTGCCCAGGTCGACCCGAAGTCGGCCCGGCTGCCGATCAGCCCCTATGACCCCGACTGGTCCGAACGCGCGACCGTGAAGCGCGCCGGGACCGCGCTGGTGTACCTGCCGGACGAGACGATCGGACGCGTGGCCGGCGGCGAGGTGGAGACCCTGGCCGATCCGCGGCGCGGAAACATGGTGCTCTGGCGTATCGACGACGATGGCAAGCCGTTCGAGGCGGGCCGCGCGATGACGAACGACGACGCCGCTGGACTCACCGCGCTGATGGACAAGATGAGCCAGCAGGAGTACGACCAGGTACGCGAGTGGGTCATCGACGGCGGCCGGGACCCGCAGACGAACCGAGTCGACCGCAACCGCTTCATGTCCCGGCGCGCCGTGGCGCGCTCGGCAGCACTGCTCGAAGAGCTGAAGGCCCAGGGCGTGTCCTACGAGGTGATGCGCGACCGCGAGCCAGGCCAGATCAAGGCGAAGATCGCCGGGACCGGCATGGAGATCCGCCTCACCGACACACGTCAGGAGGAGTACGCCGGAGCTCGGATCTACGACAACGGCACCGTGCTGCGCTACTCGACGAACTACCGGGTTCCCGGTGGCATGGCGGTCTACTCCCCCTCGCCGGCGGAAGCTGTCCAGCTACTGCGCTTCGCCCAGGGCCATCGCGTCGAGCGCACGGATCTGCCGGGGCACGCCGCCGGCGAGACCGGCACGACGCACCAGGAGCGCGGCCGTGGCCGCACGGTGGTGGATGTGCCCGACAGCTACCACGTTGACCGCGAGACGATGTTCGTGGTCGGCGACTACGTGGCCCCCGGTGAGTCCGGCCCCCGGCCCGGCTCGAAGGTGATGCTGCGCCGTGACGCGAAGAACCGCTCACTGCCGGCCTTCTTCGTCGACGCTGAGCCGGCCGAGGCCTATGCGAAGACCGCCGTCGAGAGTGCTCGGGAGAACCTACAGGCAGCCCTTGGCGTCGAGGATCTCATTGCTCGTGCCGAGGCGGAACTGGAGCGAACCGGCGGACAGCTGGATGCGATCGAACCGCCGGAGTACTCGGCTGACTCTGAGGTCGCTGCGATCCAGCGCTCGTACTGGGACGTGCTCACCGGCGCGCACAGCGAACTGCTGCGCCCTGGTGCGACCGAAGAGATGTACCAGGAACGGCTGGAGGCGATCGGCGAGCTGCAGGCCGAGGAGGCGCCAGAGATGGGCAACCTCGTCTACGGCGGCACCGCCGTCGAGAAGGTCCGACAGCACGCTGAGGACGTTACCTTCGAACTCATCGGGACCTGGGAGGCGGAGCCCCACGACGTCGACGGCGAGTGGGTCGATCAGCGCTTCAACCCGGACCGGGTGGCGCGATACATGACCAGCCCCACCGGGCAGTGGTCGAACCTCGACAACCTCGCCTCAGCGCTTCGTCGTTGCGGGATCTCCCCTGACGAGATAATGGGCTCGACCTTCCAGACGACCCGGTTCAAGGACCGGCTCGTCCGCTTCAACGCCGAACGCTCCATGCCGATCGCCGATCACGAATCTGCGTTCATGCGGCGCATCGGGGTCACCGTGCGTGAGAGCATCGAGCGCAACGCGGCGACAGTCTCCGCGATCCTGGTCGACGAGCAGGGCGTCATTCGCTGGAGTGGCGAGAAGCTGCGCCGTGACGGCAAGGGGACTCCGATCTCGGGTGAGATCGGCCAGGTCTTCGATGTCGGCGAGTACGGCGAGATCACCACCGCCTTCGCCAGCGGACAGAACGCCCTAATCGTGCCGGGCTACGAGGCCACGATCACGGCCCAGACACCGGGCGCGGCTCCGACCTCGGTCGAGGAACGCACGCGCCTGCGCGGCTACGAGCAGCTCATGCACGAGCGCATCCAGTACCAGATCGCCGGCGACCTCATCGCCGGGCGCAGCGAGACCGGCGAGCCCTCCTCGCTCAACGCGATCTACTCGCAGCTGTACGGCACGAAGCACCCGATCGACTTCATCGAGCGCGCCACCACGTACCAGCTCGACGAATCCACCGGCGAGATCAAGGAGCACCTGGAGGAGTGGACGGCCGCGATCTTGCAGACCGAGGCGCGCCGTGTGCGCTACTCCAACGAGATCAAGACAGGCTCGACGATCTACGCCGAGTACCGGGCCCAGCGCGACCGAACTGACCCGGCTGACGACAACCGCTTCGACGCCTGGCGGCTCACCGGCGGGCGCAACATGACGGTGCTCACCGGCAAGGACCGGAACAACGTCGCTGCGCCCAGCGGCTACTTTGACCCGGTGATGACCGGAGGCGCGACCAACCAAGGCATCGTGCGGTACCTGACGACTCAGGCCCAGGTCGACGCCGACGGCCGGATCGTGCCGGGCGACGAGAGCGTGGCCGGACAGCGTGCGCCGCTCATGGCTCTCCCCGAGCTCGAGACACTGCGGTACGACCCGTTCGACCGCCAGCAGATGACGGCCTCGACGATCATGCAGTCTTCTGAGGTCACCGCGCCGGCGAAGACAGCGCTGATGACCTTCGGCGGCTGGACGGCTGACGACCCGATCGTGGTGTCGAAGGAGTTCGCGGAGCGCCACCGCATCCGCGGGGCCGGCGGCCAGGAGCGAGATCTCGTCGTGGGCGACAAGATCTCGGATCTGCACGGCAACAAGGGTGTGATCTCGCTGATCGTCGACCGGGACATGCCGCTGCAGGACGCGCAGGAGCAGGACGTCGTCGAAGAGGTCAACTGGTTCCGGGCCAACCCGGGCCTGGACGTGGTGATGAGCCCGTTCAGCCTGATCTCCCGGCGCAACGCGGGCTCGGCGCGCGAGCTGATGAGCGGGAATGTCTCCGACCTGCGCTCCCCCAACGGAGAACTGCGGCCGAGTGCCCTGGGCGAGATGCGCTTCGTGGTCACCCATATGGCCGTCGACGAGAAGACGAAGATCTACGACGACGAGCAGGTGCGTGCTGGCAAGGGCCGTAAGGCCTCCTCGCAGCTGGCCTGGGCGCTGCAGTCTCAGGACTGCCCGTCGATCATGCGCGAGTTCTACGGCCACAACAGCGGGGCCGAGTCGAACCTGCGCGAGTACCTGCTGGTGACCGGCATGGACGTGGAGGCTGACGGCACACTGCGGGTGGTCGGCCAAGCCGAGGGCGTCGACGAGCGCCCCGAGCGCCGGTTCATCCCGATGCCCGAGCTGCTGCGCACTCAGCCGCGCAAGGAGGGTCAGCTCCCGGGACTCAACACTACGGCGATGCGCAAATCCTTCGGCGATCTCATCGGCGACCGTGGCGGCGACATGGAGATCCCGTTCCCGCTCACGTATCCGACCGGTGAGCAGACCGAGACGGTGAGCGCGAGCTCGTGGAAGCTGCCGGTGATGTCCTCGCATCTGCGCAGTGGCCAGGGGTTCGAGGACGGGTCCTCCGTCACGCACGACTACACCCGCAGCTACCAGGACGTCTTCGTCGAGGCCTGCCGCTACCGCTACATGGCCGAGCAGCTGGACAGCCAGGGTCTGCCCGCGGAGAAGCGCGCCGAGGTGCACCGCGGCATGAGCGAGTCGGTCTCGCGCGCTCAGCGCGCCTTCGAGGCGATCACGACCGACGTGCAGAACCGGGTGCTGACAGGCAAGAACAACATCTTCAAGACCGGGCTGATGGCCTCGCGGCTCACCGACTCGGCGACGATGGTGTGGACGTCAGACCCACGGCTGGACGTCGACCAGGTTGCGCTCAGCTCGGTCAAGGCCGAGCAGCTGGGGCTGGCCGAGGGCGACCACGCGCTGGTGTGGCGTGACCCGGTGCTCCGTGACGCCGGCGTGCGCTACATGCGGGTCGCGATCGACGACCGGCTCACCGGTGCCGCGATCAACCCGGTGATGGACGCCTGCTTCGACGGCGACTTCGACGGCGACGCCGTCGCCGTGGTGAAGCTGCACAGCGATGCCGCCAAAGCTGAGGCCCTGGCGAAGCTCTCGGTGCCGGCCAACCTGTTGGACACCGGAGTGGTCAAGGGCGATGGTTCACACCCGCTGGCCATGCAGGTGTCGCTGGACACCCAGGTCGCGCTCTTCAAGGATGCTGGGCTGGCGGAGGAGTTGGGGAGTTCGCGGAGCGAGGCGAACCGGCTCCGGCTGCAGGCGCTCACCGGCGCACAGTCGCCGGAGGACATCAAGCTCGCCCAGCAGGTCGTGACGGAGGAGCTGAGCGGGCTGTACCGCCAGGCGCAGCGTGGCGAGTTCGGTGCGGCACTGACGTTCTCGGATCGCGAGGCGCACCTGCAGAGCGTGCGCGAGGTCTGTGTCGAGACCGGTGCCAAGGGGAGCGAGAAGAAGCTCACTGACTACGCCCGGAACCTGGGCGATGCGCAGGGCACGCCCGGCATCACGCAGGCCGACCAGGAAGCCTCAATGTTCGCCACGGCGATCAAGGCCCACGGCACCGGCCTGGGCGGCTCGTTCAGTCAGCGCGCCGTGCGCGCGCTGCGCGGCGAGGACCTCAAGGCCGTCCTGGAGGTCACCTACCCGGTGACCCAGTCGATCCTGCAGGCCAAGCACGACGCCGCCGAGGCCCGGCACAAGTACGCGATGCTCCAGGGTCCCGGCCGCGATCTCTGGAGGGGCCGCAGCATCGAGCACGTCGGCCCGGGCCAGTGGCGCACGGCATTCCTCGACGGTGAGCCCGTCCAGGCTACGGCCGAGGAGTGGGAGAAGCAGTTCATTGAGTTCTACGAGTCCAAGGAGGGCTTCGGAGTCACGGTCAACCCGGACTATGTGGCCCGCGTGGCAAGTGCGCTGGAGGACCCGAAGACCGGGCTCATCCGCAACTTGGAAGAAGATGCGTCGCTGCGGGGCACCGTGATGGACCGGATGGCCTATGGCGGCGCGTTCGCCGATCTGGTCGAGGCGGCCAAGAACCGCGAGAGCGTCTACGACGGCGAGAAGAACGAGCAATTCGCGTCCTCGGGGACTCGGAAGGCTCGGGCGGAAATGTCCCGGCAGCTCGATCAGCTGGGCTCCGCCGAGACGCACAGCCTGGACAACGCCGTGATCGCTGTCGATGACTCGGTTGTCAAGCGCGACGTGATCTCTCAGGACGCGGAGGCCTCCCGCACACGCGGCTCGCATCGCCGCTCTGCACATGCCGTGCGCGTGGGCGCGGCGCGCCCGGTCTACACGCCGAGCATCGAGATCGATCAGCCGCAGAGCAACGACGACGACTACGGGATGGGGTACTGAGATGGCACAGCACAAGGAACTGGGAACGGGACCCGCGGGCCGTCGGCGCGCGACCAAGGTGCTTCCGGTTGACGACGAGGTGATCGACGAGCCGGGACCGGAGGACGCAGACGGTGCGCGCGCCTGGCGTGAGCGGCTCCGGGACCGTGCCCGCGGGTTCTTCGGTGAGAAGACCCGGAAGCGGATGGCAGACCGTGAGCGCGTGTACCGGATCGACGTCGACCGGGCCGATGACGAGAGCGAGGGCCTGGATCAGCGCGAGCAGCTGCTCAAGCTCCGGGCGGAGACGCGGCTTGCCGGTGAGAAATACATGGCCTCGCTGCGGGACTCGAAGCTGCTGGTGCCCGGCTTCAACGACGAGGAGCGGACGCAGGATCTCGGCGTCATGCACCACGTCTACATGCAGATGATGATGCAGTCGTGTCTCAAGCCGCTCTCGCGCGGAGTGAATGCCAACTCGATCATCCAGGCGGTCGGCATGGTGATGACGATGCGGATGCTCGCCCCGGACTTCAAGAAGGAGATGGACAGCTACCTCCAGCCTCTCAAGGACAAGATCCAGGAACGCATCGACACCAGGACCCGCAGCATGTTCGCCTCTGCCGAGAGCGGCATCGCGCACCGGCAGAGGATCTTCAAGGACGTACCGAGCGATGCCCGGCGCGAGCGCCTCATCGGCAGCACGGATCCGCGTAACCACCTGACGAAGAAGTGGCTCAAGCGCTTCGACGCCATGCAGCACCGTGAGCGCGGCCACCGGGAGATGTTCACCCCGGACTCGGCAGCCATGACCGAGGTCGCGCTCATGGAGAACGCCTTCTGGAAGATGCGTGAGCCGGGCGCGGACGCCGGCCTGATCCGCGACAGCTACCGGGCGATGCGCAAGCGGCTGCACGAGCAGATGCGCGAAGACGGCCTGGAGCGCCAGGAGGTCGTCCAGCGCGCGCGAATGATCATCGGCGAGCGGATGGAGTACGAGCCCGAGCTGCGCACGATGTTCAACGGCGTGGCCCACGGCCGGATCGTCAAGGCTCCCGCGCACGAGGAGCGGATCGCAGGCTCCGACCGGGTCCGCACGGTCTGGAGCGGGGAGTTCGACGACCAGCTGGGTCAGCGTCTGCCCGAGGACGGGATGTTCACGCTGCGCCGGCCCATGGATGCGGACGCCCACCAGGTCCAGCTCGCCGAGACGATGAAGACCTCGCTGCTCGACGCGCTGGGCCGCGGCGACCAAGAGGGCTACGGGGGCAACATGCTCGGCTACCTGGTCGGCTTCGCGGCACAGAAGCAGGGCCTGGACACCAGCGGACTGCCCGACACGCTCCAGCACCGCCTGGACCAGTCCGAGGTGATGATCGCGAGCATGGACATCGACGGCCTGCCGCCCGAGGAGCAGCAGCGGGTCTACTCCAACGCTTACGTCGACGCGATGGAGGCGGTGAACGAGAAGTACCCGGATCTTGAGGCCGAGCTGAAGCGGAGCCTCGGGGAGAACTGGCAGCAGACGCTGCAGACGGCGGTCGACGACCCGGGTGCCTTCTTCGAGGAGCAGCGGCTCAAGCCGCGGTCGCGCCCTACGGGTCCGTCGTCCGAGCAGGAGGCCGGCCCGCAGAACGAGAGCCCGAACGCTGAGGCCGATTCCGAGGACTACCAGCCCGCCTGAGGGCGATCCGAGAACACGAACAAGGAGCAGGAGGAAGGGCCATGAGCCAGGAACAGAATGAGGGACAGCAGGTCAGGTTCGGCTCACGTTTTGCGCGGATGTTCGGCTACGTCACGCCGGAGGACCGGAGCCGATGGGAGCAGCAGCGGGCGCAGAACAAGCCGAACGTCAACGCGATCAAGCAGGGCACGAAGTCGGCGCTGGGCTCGATGATGGAGTTCGGGGAGCGCAACATCGGCGCGAAGCTCGATGCCGCCCACCGCGTAGCGGCGCAGCAGCGGTTCGAGGAGTCCCACGACAGGGTCGTGAACCAGCGCCGCGATCCGAACACGCGGAACATCATCGAATCGGTCGACTACGAGCCCAAGGACGACCGGGAGGAGATCGAGCCGGATCTGGAGCTCTAGCCGAATGGGCCAAGACAAGCGTAGCGAGTGGCACTCTATAAGCCCGTCTCTCCTTCTCGACTCGTTACTATCTTCGATAGACTGGTTTCTCAGCGAAACCGCGTCATGAAGGACGACAGGACAGGGTGAGGGTATGGAGACGACGACGAATCCGCGTGTCAGTAAGCGCGAGTTCATCTCTCGGGTCGCGACTCGCAGCGGGTTGCCGATCCGGGTGGTGAACAAGGTGTACGAGTCGCTGCTCGGCGAACTCACGGGCGCAGTCAGCTGCGGAGAGACGGTCGTGCTCACGAGCTTCGGCCGCTTCTACCGACAGGACCACAAGGGCCACAAGGTGCGCTTCGGCAAGAGCAACGTCGACGACTACGTGGTGCTGAAGTTCTCCGCGTCGAGCAGCTTCAACCGCCGGCTCGGCGGCGATGAGGACGAGATCTCACCGGAGACCTACGGGATGATCGAGGATGCCGACGAGTTCGAGAACGTCATTGAGGATCGTGAGCTACGGGCCGCGTCGTAGGCAACGAGGAGTCAGCAGAAACAGAGAACCCCCGTGATGCACAGGCATCACGGGGGTTCTCTTTATGGCGGGACGAGCCCAGTTGCGACGCTCAGCCGTCGGCGATGGCAAAGATCAGCACGAGCACGATGACCAGGACGATGAGCACGCCAGCCCCGGCGAGGAGGTGCTCCCACCCCAGCGGCGAGTTGATCCAGCCCATGAAGTCGTTCACAGGCCGGCGACGGTGCTCGCGATCGAGGCGAAGAAGCCGGTGACCCATCCGCCGATGACCGCCAGACTGACGCCGCCGATCAGACCGAGAGCGATGATGGCACGAGCACTCTTGAACATGGTCCTGCACATGACGCCCCGCACTACTTCCGGTCCTCGAAGAGCAGGTAGTACAGCCCGATGTGCGGGATGACGAGGGCCGCCAGCGCGATCCAGGCCCGCCCCGGGTCCTCGACCACCCAGCCGATGAAGTCCCTGACGGGTCCGACGTAGGCCAGTACGGGGGCGAACAGCTCAGTGCGGAAGATGACGTGGAAGATGCCATAGGCCATGCCGAGGGCGATCGCCAGTCCGATGCCGCGCCGTACGAAGAGGGCGCAACGAGGACTGATCAACCGGCGGCGTCCCGCGGTTGTGCTGGACTGGGGTTCAGCATCCAGAGCTGCCGCCTGGGTCACTGGCTCGTAGTCGTACATCGCCACCATCTCGCTCTTATCAAATAGCCATTACCTCCATTCTATGAGAAACCATCAATGGTCAGAAGAATCGCGAATTACAGGTCACTCGAACTGGAGGTCAGGCTCATCCGCGGATGGCGTGCCGAAGCTGCTGATCGAGCGCTGTCGGGGTCGTGAGGGACTCGCGATCGGCTCGCGCTGCGCAGCCAGCTCGGCGAGAGTGAAGCCCACGGGGCGACCGAGGCGCTGGCCGGCCATGTAGTAGGCCTGCCCGTTCGCGCGTTCACCCAGGGCGATGATCTCGCGGGTGACGGGCTCGCCCGGGCGCTGGGGCGCGCGCTCCCGCCAGACGATCCGGTGCGAGGGCTTCGCATTCGGATCCGCGCCGACGTACGTGGTCTCGCAATCAGAGAGGTCGGGATAACTGGGCATGTACTCCAGCGGGTGCGTGCTCGGCGCGCCCTGCTGGATCCGGCCCAGCTGGTTGAGAGCCACGCGCAGGAGCCGGTCCTCCGGTCCATGAGGGTGCATCACCGCGGCGTCGTGGAGCGTCTGGAGGTCCTGCTTGAGACCGGTCGTCGGCAGAAGGCGGACGGGAGACCGGCGCTCACTCATCACGCTTCTCCTGCTGGGCAGCACGATGCCCATCCGCCCACTGCTGACCGAGCGGGCCAAGGCTCTCGGCGAGCTCTTCGATGGTCATGCTCGCCTCGCCGGAAGCGTCGGCCTCCTGGGTGCGACGGGAGAGCTCGGCCTGGAAAGCAGCCTCAGCGTGGACGTGGGCCGCGTGGTCGTACTTCATGAGGCGCACGAACGCGGCGAAGGGGATGATCGCGGCCTCGGGCTTGTTGCCGTCCCCGAAGATCAGCGGCGTGATCTCGCCGCGGCGATAGAGGTTCAGCATCGTGGCGAGGTCCTCGCGCCTGAGCTGGTCGGTCGGGACGACATTGACGGAGAACTTCGGGAGCTCGGCGTCGGGAGTGCCGTTGTCGTGAGCGTTGCTGTTGTGAGTCATAGCTTCAGCCTAATCAGTCAGGAATAGCTTGTCATCGACTCGCATACGACTTTGTTCGCCGAGTCGATAAGGACATCGAATGGTCGATCGCTCCGCCTCTGAGAGACGGAGCGGTTAGGGGAAAGAAGAGACCCGTGCCCCAGTCCCGCACGGTGCGGAGCCGGGGCACGGGCCCTGATGGATGGACGGTCGCGACTTCAGAAGTTCCCCTCGTCGGTGAGGTCGACGGTGAGGTCAGCGCCCTCGTCGGGGCGCAGCAGCGCGAGAGTACCGAGCGCCGCGGACAGAACCTCGTCATCCAGGTCGGCAGTCCCGGCCGGGGGTAGAGGGGCGGGCGGCCTGCTCGTCGCGGACGGCCATGGGCAGCATGGCGGCAGCCTGCGACCGGTAGTCCTCCAGGCCCTGGGCGTACGTCCCGGCCGCGGTGATCCAGCCGTACCGGGCGGAGTGCAGGCGGCCGGCCCGGAACGTGTAGCCGGTCAGCCGACCGCGCTCGGTACGCTCGGCCTGGAATGCCTCGGCGTGCGGGTACGTGCGTTCCACGCGGGCGCGGGCCTGGTCCTCGGTCAGCTCGTCCGGCTGCGGGCGGTCGCACAGGCCGCACAGGCCGCACAGGCGGGTGTTGGGCACGCCGTCGACCACCTCGTCCACCTCTATGACCACGTACACGCAGCACTCCCGGCACGGCACGTCCACGCGGCGCACGCGCCGGCGGAACTCCAGCCGGTCTTCGAGCGTGAAGCGGAGCGGCCCGGCGCTGATGCCGTCCAGGACCAGCCACACGTGAGCGTTGGTGGTCTTGTCCACCTGGAGACCCTTGACCTCCATCGCCTGGCCGTCGACCACTACCAGGTCGCCGTCCTTGGCGTGGCAGGCCAGGCCGCGGGGGCGCGGCGGGTGGTAGAAGACGGCCGTGGTGTCGCGCATGGTCAGCTCCTCGCGGCTGCCGCGTGCGGGGCGGCAGCTCCCCGGCCACACCCACATGACGCCCTGCTGGCGGTCGTGCTGGGCGAGCTTGCCGGAGGGCAGCAGGGGCGCGGTGTGGTCGTCGTAGCCGCACAAGCCGGTCGGGCCGTCGTACTCGGCCGGGCCGTGGAACGGCACGGCCAGGCGGCTGCGCACCTCGACGGCGGCGGCCTGGGTCACCCGGCCGTCCGTGCCCGTGTACGCCTCGGCACGCAGGACGGCGCGGCGTCCCTGGACCTTCCAATCCTGGTCGACCTGCTCGGCGACCTCCATCACCTGGGTGACCGGCACGCCCAGTTCGCCGGCGATTTCGGCGACCTCCACGGGCCACGCCTGGGCCACGGCGTCCTTGGCGGCGTCCAGGTCGTGGTGGAACCCGACCTTGCCGTCGCGGCGCTCAGCGTAGGGGGCCCAGGCGGCGTAGCGGCCGCGGCGCATGCGGGCGCCCTCATCGTGGACGGTGCCCAGGAAGGTGCCGCCGCGGACGACGGCCCAGCGGGCGGCGCCGTCCGACTCCAGGCGCACTGTGTCCGGGTCCAGGGCGGCGGCCATGCACTCCAGAACCTCGGTGGGCTCGGCGGTCACCACGGCGATGTGCTCAGCCATGGGGGCGTCGTCCAGGCCGGTGCGGCGGGCGAGGAGGGCGGCCTGGTCAGCCTGCCACCGGTACTCGCTGCCGTCGCCCTGGCTGATGATGTTGCGGACGGACACCCAGTGGTAGTGGGCGCGGGCGCCGTGGCCGGTGCGGAACGTCCAGGCGATACGCTCGCCGTCCGGCAGGTCGACCGGCTGGAAGGCGTGGGCGGTGGCGAGGCTGGCCAGGACGAGCGTCCGGGCAGCGACCTCGGTCACCAGCTCCTGACGGCGCGCCTGGTCGTCCTGGTCGGCGCGGTGAAGGACGTGGGGGGCGACCAGGTCGGCGCCGCCGTCGTCCCAGCGCACGGCCTGGTAGGCGTAGGGGGCGGCGCCGTCCGCCACGCCGAACGTGGTGCCGGTGCGCTCGGTGTCCTTGGCGCGCATGACCACCCGGGTGCCGTCCGTGTAGTAGGTCAACTCCGGGTCGAACATGGTTGCGGTCGTGACGGTGTCGGCATCCAGGGGGCGCACGCGCCGCTCGATGTCGGCGACCTTGGCGGCCTGGTCGTCCTCCGCTGGGGCTGCCGGGGTCTGCTCGGCGGCGCCGGCGGCGGGGGCCTCGGTCTCGGCCGGCGGCTCGGTAGCCAGGACCTCCACGGCGCGCTTGCAGGGGCCGCACGCCTTGCGGTCGGCGGCCTCCTGGGCGGTCAGCTCCCGGGACACCAGTCGACCGCAGCCGATGGTGTGGGAGTGGAACGTGTCCTTGCGGACGTAGTGCACGGCCTTGCCATTGCCGACCTGGGCTGGGGCGGTGGTGATCGCGGACATGACGCGGTTCTCCTGGTGGGTAGTGAAAGCAAAGGGGTGCAGGGCGGCGCGCATGGTTCCTGTGGCGCGCGGGCCAGAAGCGCTGCGGCGAGGCGCCCTCGGGCGACCCCCTAGGCCACGCGCGCCCCGCCGTTTCGGTGTACGGGGTCAGTCGGTGAGGTCGACGGCGAGGTCCGCGCCTTCGTCGGGGCGCAGCAGCCCGGCGAGAGTGCCGAGCGCGGCGGACAGGACATCGTCGTCCAGGTCGACGGTCGCAAGCCCGCCCTCGTCCTCGTGCTTGTTCTCGTCTTCGTGCAGCTCCACGTCGTGGAGGCGGTAGTCGGCATGGCCCATGCCCAGCTTGGAGTCAGAGGCCGCGAAGACGGCATGCGTGTAGCGGGGGCCGTCGGTCGGCGTGAGCAAGCGGACCCGGCGGGCGATCGTGTCGCGCAGGGCGGCTTCCTCGGCCTCGGCGACGGTCTCCCGCAGCTCGGTCAGCATCACCGGGCCCACGGCGTCCAGGAGTGCCCGCAGGGCGGTCTTGCGGGCCCGTGCGCGGGCGTAGTCGGTGGCAACCTGGGCGCAGCACTGCGCGCGCCAGCACACGCAGCGGTGGCAGTCGAGACAGTTCTGGGCCCGGTCGCAGCCGCACCGGCAGTCGAAGGGGCGGCAGTGGGCACCGTGTTCCGTCTTCGGTGCGGCGGGGATGGCGGCCAGGGAGCGGGATATCTCGGTGAAGTCGCGGTTCTCGTCCACGAGATCTGCGGCCAGAACCTGGCCATCATCGCGGAGCTCCCCCGCAAGGTCATCGCAGGTCTGGCGGCGGACCACGAGGGCGTACGCCTCGACCTGCGCACCGACGAGCAGCGGCCCAGGACCCGGGACCTCCGGAGTGCCGCCGGGGGTGGGGGTTTTATCGGGTGAGGACATGGTCTGTATCCGTTCGGGTAGTGACCCCGCGGGCAGGCCGGGCCCACCCACGGGGCGAGTGCGGGGGCCAGGGTCTGGCCGTTTACGGCGGGGTGGGTCAGGTCGATGACCTCTGGCCGTCCAGCGGGGCCGGTGTGGGCCGGGACAAGGCCGCCTGTAACCCGTCCAGCCGCGCGTACAAGGTGCCTTCGGTCACGACGAGCTGCTCCGGTTGGCGTTGGATGGCTGCACGCCCTTCAGCACGGCAAGTTCCCGCTGTACCGCGGTCAACTTGGCCAGGTACTCGGCGGCCTGCATCTTCCAGTCCGCTGGCACGTCCGGCCGCGGAAGGACCCGGCCGGTCATGAAGCGGTCCCAGCCTTCCAGCGCGTACTCCAGGTCCCGGATACGAGCCCGCAGCCCGTCCGGGTCACGGTCCTGCCGTAGTTCGGCTACCTCGTCCTTGAGACGCCGTACGTCGCCGGCAGTGCGCAGCTTCTGGCGTTCCTTGCCCTTGTCGAAGCCGCGGCCAAAGGCGGCACGGCGTTCCTCGCGGGAGCACCCCTGGATCCACGGCGCCAGGTGCGCGGCCGCGTCCCAGTGTTCCTGGGCGCGTTCGGGGTCTTCCTGCTCGAGCTCGGCCAGGGGCCGGTAGTCGTACTGGCGGGCCAGCTGGTCGGCCAGGCGCTCCAGTTGGGACGGCAGGGTGATGTCATCCTCGGTAGGATGGCCGGTGGCAGAGGCGATCCGGTCTGCCTTCTGCTGGAGGGACTCCGGGAGCCGCTCGGCGTTGACCGGGTCGTCCGGCAGGCTGTCCTGCAATTCCTGCCTCCTCTGTTCATCCATCACGGCTCCTCCACGCTGTCATTGATGCGTTCGATGGAGAGACCGAGCAGTTGAGGGTTGATGGTGAAACTGCGGCCGTCCGAGGTGCGAACGGTGAAGCCCAGGCTGCGGTTGCCTGCGCTGGACCACTGCCAGGCGTCGACGACTTCGGCTCCGAAAGGTGACGCGGACCTTGGGGCTCTTGCGGGGGAGCGCGCGGGTCCTGGCCTCTTCGTCGCTGAGCGCGTGCAGGGGGCGCCGCTTCGGAGCGTGCAACGGTGACCTGGGTGGGGCGCAGACTCGGCACAGGAGTCTTACAGCGGCAGGCGGGGTCCTGCACCTTCTAGGACTTGCGGCAGCGCGAGCGGTACCAGACCAGCGGCGTGGTCTCGGGAAGCTGGGAGGTCATCGCTGGTCTTCCTTCGGCTGCGGGTCGGTGATCGGTGCGAGGTAGCCGTGCATCCGCCGTACGTACTTGATGCTGTGCTCGTCCCACCGGTGCCTGACCGCGACCTCCTGGAGGGTGCGGTCGTCCCAACCGATGAGGATCGCCCACAGGTAGGCGTCGATCCGGTCGACTGTCCAGTCGCGGTGATCCAGGAAGTCGGCCGACGTCCGCATCATGTTGCGGACCGCGGCGATGGCGCTGGATACGCCGCCGAGGGTCTGCCGGTGCCAGTCCCAGGCCTTGAACATGGCCTGCGCGGCGTCGTAGGTCTCCGCACGGTCGTGCTCGGTGTCTTCGACGGCCTCGTACAGCTCGCGCAGGCTGTCCTCGGTGTGCTCCTCCAGCGGGAGCCGGCCGAGCTTCTCAGCGAGCGAGACAGGGGCCTCGAGCTGGCCCGTGGCGAGCAGGAGATGTTCCTCCCACAGGGGGCGCAGGAGACCGCCGTACGTCTGCGGGCGGGACATCCACTCGCATGCGCAGGCCACCATCCACCGTCCGTTGGACAGGTCCACGGTGCGGGGCAGGTGCGCGGTGACGGCATCGAGGTGCTCGGGGCAGATGCTGCCCGTGGCGGGCCCGCGGGTTACCTGCCGCCATCCCTCCCCTGACCACTCGGGGCGGGCCGGCTGGCCGCCGGTGAGCGTGGCGAAGTGGTCGTACTGCTTCAGGCAGCCCGGTGTCAGGCAGGTGCGCAGGCCCATCGTGATGTGCAGACCAGCGAGTTCGCGCCGCAGGTCGACGAGTTCCTCCGGAGTGATCGTGTCTGCGGTCGGCTGATCGGTCACGCGCTGGTCCTTTCGCAGGTGGGGTGGCGGTGGGCGGCGGTGCCGATGGCGTGCGGGTAGTCATAGAGGCCGGGCATGGGCTTCCACGTCTCGCCATGCGCCCCGCATGTTTGCAGCGCCAGCGTTCGCCGCCGTCGATCTCCTCGAGGTCGAACGTCCCTCCGTATCGAGGCTGGTGCTTCAGTCGGCTCCCGGAGCAGAGCCAGGGAACTCGCGCACGACGGAGACCAGGAGCGGCACGAGGGTGTCGAACGGGCCAGTTGCGTGCTGTTTCCCGTGCGGGGAGGCACTGTGGAAAAGAGCAACAGGGGCCTCCGGCAGGGTTCCGGACTCGCCGCACTTGGGGCACGCCCAGGTCCAGCCGACGACGGGAGCGTGGACGATCTGGCCGTCCTGGATGATCCAGTCGAAGCGGTCGGCCAGCCTGTGCTCGTCGGAGGCGACGGAATCGGCGTCGAACAGCTCGTCGGGCACGGTGAGTTCAGGCATCGGTGGGCTCCTCTCGGCTGGTAGTGGGCCCCGGCAGCGCCGGGGCATCGAATGACGAGCTTTCGATGGAGGGCTCGGCACCCGTCAGCCGGACAACCTCCAGGACGTGGGCCTCGATGTCGGCGCGGGCCTGGGCGACGACCTGCTCGCCGGCCTCCACGAGTGAGTCGACGGTGAACTGGGCGTTGCTGCCCGCACCGGCGACGGCGTTCTCCAGTGCGTTGAGTGCCTCCTTGGTGGCTCTCACGCCCTTCTTCTCGTGGATCGCCTCGTGCAGTGCCGCCGTGGCGGCCTTGACACGGGCGTACATCCGGTCGGTGACCTCGCGGACCTCCCGCAGGCTCTCGGCGGTGCGGGGCTGATGAGGGATCTCGGGCACGAAGGCGTCGTGCTCGGTACACCGGATGGTCACCGGCACGCCGCTGCCGAGCCCCATGGAGGACACGAGCGAGCCCCACTGCGCGAGGCTCATCTCGATCTCCACGAGCTCTCGGCCTGGATGAACCCAGTCGTGGTTGAGGTCGCGTTTGCGCGTGGCCTGGTGGACCGAGAGCGAGATCGTCTCGTTGTGGAGCAGGTCGGACTGGAACAGCGAACGACCTCCGCCGCTCCTCCGTGTCACGACCGCGACGCCGAAGGCGGGGTGGACCTCATCGCCGCTCGCCGTGTCGATCGCTGGGGTCTGAACCGGACGGGAGGTCATGCCGGCACCGCCTCGGGCGTCTCAACCTGCTGGGCCTGGTGCTCGCGGTAGAACCGCACAGCAAGGTCGATGCAGTAGCAGGTGAAGAGGAAGTGGATGTCGTAGCCGCGCAGGTCCCACTCCCAGGTGTCCTCGCCGAAGATCTCGGAGTTCTCATGCAGCCACTCGCGCGCCTCGTGCTCGTCGTCGGCGTGCATCCGGGCCTCGGCGAGGATCTCGGCAGCACGCTCGGCAGGCGACTGCTCGGAGACAGGCCCATCGGCGAGTTCGGACCAGTCGAACTCGGAGTCGAGCTTCTCGAACTGCTCGTCCGAGAGGTTGCCGGCTGCCCAGAGCTCGACGTCGCTGAGTTCCTTCCTCCAGTGCGCCCGGAGGCGCTCCTGCATTGTCGCTTCGTCCAGGCCGCGCAGTTCGTGCAACCTGAGCAGGAGCGCGAGCTGCCGTTCACGGAAGTGCTGCGCCTCGTCGCCGAGGCCCTCGCGTTCGCCGAGATCGTCCTTGACGTGCCGCAGGAACACATCCGGGTCGTACTTCTTCACCTCGTGCGCGCGGCCGCCACAGAGCTTCTCGGCCCAGTAGCGCACGTCGATGCTCGGCGCGCCGTCGGAGTAGTAGTCGCGGCACCTCCTGGAGACGCTAAGGAAGTCGATCATGTCCAGTTCGCGGGTGAACATGTAGCCGTCGGCGATGTCGCCGGACGTGGCCAGGTGCCCCGGCCAGGTGGTGATGTCCCAGGACCACGTGCGCGTGCCGGGCTTCTGGATTCGCAGATGGCGGTAGAGACCCTCGTCGTGAAGAACTACGAGTTGGTGCTCGGCGGTCTCACTCAGAAAGTCCGAGTAGGCCTGGGCGTAGGGGTTTGTCGGTTTGGTCATGGCGGGTGTGCTGCGCTTTCTCTGAGGCGCGGGGGGATGTTGTGGATATGGCGGCGAGCACGACGGCGTGACGATGCAGGGGTCTCCGTCGGACGGAGACCCCTGCATGTCGTACGGGGCTCAGCTGACGAGCACACTCCGCTTCTCCTGGACCTGGAGCGTCTCGAGGGCGGTGTCGGCCACTTCCTTCGCAGGCGCGTCCAGCGGCATCTCGCGCTCGTACCTATGGCCCCAGGCGAAGTCCTGGAACTTCTCGGTGTTGGTGAGCGTGACGGCCTTAACGGGATACGACCCGTGTAGGAGCCAGACGTTTACGGTGTCGCTGTGAACCGATCCGCCAGCGGCCGGGGTGGTCTCGCATCCGGACTGTTCAAGGTGGTACTTGAGCTGGTTGACCAGGTGCTGCACGTCATGGGTCGTGCCGGTCGTGGTCAGTCCTCGTTCTCCTCTTCGCCCACCTCGCCGGTCCCTTCGTTGACGTATGTGGCGAGGAAGCTGTCGTCGAGCGGATCGATGGTGTGTTCCTCATCAAACTCCTCGCGGTACTCGCGGGGATCGCGGCCTCCGGGGTGGTTGCGTACCTTGCCGATGGTGTCGGCGATCCATGCGAGGGTGGCACCGGACCAGTCCGGCGAGGTGCCAAGGCCGAGCGCGATCGCGTCGACCACGTCGGTGTCAGTGAGGGGCGTGCTGGCTCCGCGGCTGTTCGCCCGGGAGAGCGGCAGTTCGTAGTCCGGGATGAAACCCATGCCGACGAGCACGCTCTCGGGCAGCTTGTAGGCGTCCCAGATCGCTTGGGTCGCGTTCGTGGGACTGCCGCCGTTAGAGGGCCCGCCGGAGATGTAGAGCCTGTAGTTGGCGACCGTGAGGAACGTCGTCTCCCGGGAGTCGAGGGCCTCTTCGAGTTTGTTGATAACCACGAGACCGGCACGCCGGGCGTACTCGATGAGCACTTCACCGTCTTCGTCGACGAGGCCGGACTCGCTGTCCAGGTCCGGCAGCAGCTCTTCCAGTTCAGCCTCATGCTCGTCGAAGGTGAAGAGCGAGGGGTCTTCGATCTTCTCGAGCAGCTGACGGCCGCGGTCGAAGTTCGGCGGTTCGGCGCTTTCGGCCGGAAATGCGATGGTGGCGATGAGCATGCTCGCGCCCATGATGATCTGCCCCTTCAGGTTCGTACCCTGGGCCGACCGACAGCCAGCCCAGGGCTGCGTTGTCAGCTGGTCTTCTTCGGCTTCGCGACGCGGCATGGGCCGGGACCTTCACAGCACGCGGTCTCTCCGGGGTTGTCCCACTGACAGGTCGGGCAGCGCCAGAGAACGCCGGCCGCGAACGCCGCTTCCCGGATTGCCTGATCCTGGTGGTCATCGGCTGCGTCGAGCAGCCTGGTCAGCAGATCCCGCTTGGCGGTGCCCTCTGCACTGTCATCCAGCACCACGTCGTCTTCGACCTCCACGCGCAGCGGCACAGTGCCGTCAGGACGGACCAGCCGGTCTTCCGCGGAGTCGAGGTGCACGGAGACCCGGACGGCACCGGCCTCGTGGTCGAGGTAGGCAAACACCAGGACGCCGTCGACCTCGACGCAAGGGAGGTCGTTGTCGTCGGTCTGCGGGTGGAAGGTGGCGTCCCGGTTCGCCTGCTCGCTCGCACCCTCATTGGGGAAGTGGTAGTCGAACGGCACGATGCGGGTCCGCCCGCGCCTGGCGATGTCCTCGGCGTAGAGGTTGTATCCCTCGTCCGGGCGGCTATTGCGCTCGGGGCCGTAGTAGAGCCGGACAGCCGCGCGGTCGTCCGTGGGTGGCTGGTCGGGGATGCCTTCCTTGCTTAGGAGGTTGTCCCAGACTCCGCGTACGTACCCGGCGAGACCGGCCAGCGCGGAGTTCTTGTCCACATGAAGCGTCATCTCGTTCTCGTGGCGATCCCAGCGGCGTAGCACCCACGCCTGCCCTGCCGGACGCGGGCCGATGAAGGTCACTACTTCGGGGTGGAAAGGCTCCTGGCCAGCATGTTCGGCGAGCCGCAGCTCGCGTGCTCGGTTGAGGGTGTCCTGCTGGTGCGCAGAAAGATCGCTGGGGTCGACGTCCTCCCACAGCTCCACAGCGGTCTTCACGAGGCACTCGATGTCCAGCGGGTTGAAGCGTGCAGCAATCACGGGGTTCTCCCTGAGGGGTGGCTCAGCTCCAGCTCTGACGATCGCCCTTGCTCATCGCGAGGAGAGCGGCGTGGTCGGCAAGGTTCCTGGGCGGGCTGGGCCGGTGAGTGAAGGGGCTACAGACACCTGAGTGATCGGTGCCTAACATGCAGTCGAACGGGGTCGGTCGGCACTGCTCGGGCAGAAACTCAGTGCTCACCTTGGAGGGCTTGGCCTGGCACTTGCCGGACAGATGTCCTTCGGACCACTCCCAGTTGTCGCGTTCCTGGTTCTCCGGGGAGGTGTAGCGAGCGGCGGTGTCGCGCTTCGCGCCTCAACTCAGGCAGATGATTCAGGCCATGAGTTTGCTGCTGATGCGTGTCGGGGTGGTCAGTACCTCTTGCGCCGGCGCGCGAGACGCCAGCGGTAGAGGGGGCTCGGCACGCGGTTGGACTTCCGCCGGTTGTGCTCGCCGCAGAGCGACTGGCCGTTCCACAGTTCAGTCGGCCCGCCACGGCTCCAGGGGTGTATGTGATCGGCCTCGGTCCCCGGTGCCAGGCACCGGAACCAAAGGGGTGGCTTGTGCTCGCACCGGCCATTGGCCTGGCGGATGAGCTGCTGCTTCTGGGACCAGGTGAAAAGCCGGGTGGGATCCCGCCAGCGCCGCTTACGGCCAACGCCGATGGCGAGGCACAGGATGCCGAGCGCAGCGACGGCCAAGCAGGCGAGCAGCACAGTCGAATCTGGCTGCATGGCACTCAGCGCAGGCCGTTGCCGAAGGCGATCAGCTCACACCTGGTCGCCCAGAACAGGTCCTCGGAGTCGATAACCATGACGAGACGGGCCTTGCCGAGGCAAAGGCTGGCCCTTCGAGGCTCACGATGCTCTGCGCCGGGTTCGGGCTCGGAGACGATGCGGTACTTGGGCATGGTCGAAGGCTGCTTTCTGTACAGGAACGCGTGAGCCGGACAGCGAACCGCCGAGGAGGAGACCGGAGTGGCTCTTCGGCGGATCGGATGGGGGCGTCCTCAGAAGTCGATGGAGTACTTCGGGGGACGGCGCAGGGTCACCGCAGCGGCACGCAGGTCCTTCTCGTCGTCGGGCGACCTGTCGTCCTCGTCACGGAGGTCGGTGAGCGTGAAGACACCATCCGGGAGCAGGTGGCCGTCCTCGGACGGGACGGCGTCGCGCATGCGGAACTGCAGCCCGGTGCCGGTGTCCCAGTCGTTGATGGTCTGCAGGCTGTCGCTGTTGAACAGATCGACACGACCGTCGAAGACGTCGGTTTCGCCGTTCTTCCAGGTGATGTGCGCCTCGATCCGCGAGCTGGCGTGCTCGCTGCGCTTGATGTTCAGGTCACCGATCACCTCAGCGAACGACTCGCCCAGGCGCAGCTCGAAGGCGATCGCCCGCAGGTGGTCGAAGTTGATGTCGTACTTCCGGGAGAAGTCGACGATCTCGGCCACCTGCTTCTCGGCCACTCCGAGCACCTGGTCGCGCAGGTAGGTGGCGACCGTGTCGGGCTCGGGGTAGGCGAAGCGCATGTGGTAGTGGAAGCGGCCGGGGCGGTTGAGCATGTAGTCGTTGACACGGTGCAGCTCATTGACCGACAGGACGTAGAGGCGCTTCGTCGTGCTCAGCCCGTCGAACAGGCTCAAGAACTGGTTCTGCGACTCGTCGTCCTCGTTGGAGAAGATCTTCTCGAACTCGTCGAAGACGACGACGACTTCGCCCAGCTCGTCGAGGAAGGCGGCCAGCCCCGGCGTGTTGTGCTGCACGAGCACGGTGGGCAGGTGGTGCTCCTCGCGCATCCGCTCGGCAAGCAGGCGGAGCATGAGGCTCTTGCCCATGCCCTTGTCGCCGGAGAGGATGACGCCGAGCGAGCGGTCCATGGCGGAGTAGCCGGTCACTATCCGCTGTACACGGGAGGCGTGGTTGCCGTAGACGGTCTCTTCTGCGGATGCCAGCGGCTCCGTCTGGCGCAGGCTGTAGCCGGCCATCTGGGAGAAGGAGATCGTGTAGGTGGCCACGGGCAGATCGGCGAAAGTCTGCACGGAGTCCCCGTAGAGGCGGAACTCCCCACCGGAGGCGACGATCGTGGATGCGGGCATGGAGATTTCTCGCTTTCGCAGGGGTATGCGGGTGGTGGCGGCGCAGCGGCACTCAGCGGATCGAAAACACACTGCTGTCCGGGCGGTAGACGCCCTCGTCCTCGTTGAGCATGGACTTGGTGAGGGTGACGGTCGCTGGCATCAGGAGTGTTGCGACAAGCGCGACCAAGCGCTGCTCGTCGGCGAGCACGATCTTGGGGATGTGGCCTGGCGAGGTGAAGAAGTGCTCGGCGCGCTCGATGCGGCTGGCTGTACGCGCCATGCGGTCGGGGAAGCGCTCGGCGACCGTCTGGCCGGGTCCGTACTCGGTGATAACCGAGTAAAGCGTCTTGGGGGCCGCGCTCTTCTTCGCGGTGGCGCTCACATAGAGCTGGACGCCTCACTCGCGGCAGAGCTTGGTGAGGGCGTTGACGACCTCGTCCAGGGTGGCGCAGAGCTCCTGGAGGTTACTCTGCCGCTGTGCGATGTAGGCGTGGTGGAGATCGCGGATCCGGGCGGCCCTGGTGGCCGTGAGGATGCCGACGCACATGCACCGGCCTAAGAGGCACGAAGAACGGCAAAACCCGGTCAGCGGCGCTCGTCTTCGTAGTTACGGCGGGCGCGGTCCAGCAGCGCGTCGGCGTCACGGTGTTCATCAGGCAGGTGCTCGGCCAGGTGGAGCAGATCGGTGATCGGATCGGGGATCGAGACATGCTTGTGGGCGGCGGCATACCGCTCCCACGCAGGACGTGCGCCGTCGGAGTGCGTGGAGATCATTGGGTCGCCTAGGGAGTGCCGCACCCGGCGGGACACGCTACGTGGTTGGGACAGTTACAGTCGGGAGTGAACTCGTTGTCGGAGCAGCCGCAGTGCTCGCACCGTTCCTCGTTGTTTTCGGGGTGATCCATCGCATCGATTCCCGGGCACTCTGCAGCACCCTTTGGGGCGGCCCTGAGGCCGACCTGGTTGGTTAGATGACCCTTGGCGGGGCCGGGGCGAGGTATGGGGGTCTTCTGGGGGTTGGAGTCGGCTGGGGTGGGGCGACGGGGAGGGGCACGGGACGACGAAACCCCGGCCAAAACCGGGGTTCTCGGCGACAGCGGTGGCGTCAGAAGTCGCCGTCGGCGACCTGAAGGACTGTCAGCCCAATGGCCCGCCACGCCTGGACGACCTGAGTGCGGTCGTCGAGTACGCAGGTGACGTTGTAGGCGTCGCGTACGTGGGCGTCGAAGAGCTCGACCTTCACGATCGAGTCCTTGCGGGAGTCGCCGGTGGGCCGCATGAAGAGGCCGTCGTACGGGACGCCGACGTGCTCGTTCAGCCATGCCTCGGTGGCGGTCCGGCAGCTGTCGGTGCGGCCAGAGAGGAACACGATGCGCTGGCCTGCCGCGTGCAGGGCCCGTACGACGCTGATCACCGGGGCGTTGGGGAGGTCCTGGTGCACCCGTGCTTCGTCGAAGGGGCTGCGGCCGTCCATCAGGGCGACGGTCCCGTCGATGTCCACCAGGACTGCCTTGGCGCTGTCGGGCTTCGGCTCGTACTGCAGTCCCACCGGAGCGGCCGCGCGGGTTTCCTCCGGCAGGGGAAGCGGCGACGGCTTCCCCGCCAGGAAGCGCTGGTGCAGGCTGCGGATGGTGTCCTCGCCGACGGACGCCTCACGCGCCGCGTCGCGCTCCAGGCACGTCTCCAGCGGCACGTGGGTGAAGTCGTGCACCTGGAGCTCGGCGCCAGCGCGGTCAGCGAGGCGGGTCAGGTCCCGGGCAACGCGCTGCGGCAGGTTGGTGTCGTCGCAGACCACGTCGTAGCCCTGCCGGAGCAGCTTGAGGATCGTCGCGTCGCGGACTGCCATCACACGCTTCTCGGTGACGCCCTTGATGTGCTCGCTGGAGTCGAGCATGGCGCGCAGGTCGTCCCGGTTGACGCGCACCCGGCCCGCACGGTTCTCGGCGGTCCAGGTGCGCGCCCACGTGGTCTTGCCGCTGGCGGGTAGGCCGCGGGTGAAGTGCAGTGTGGGCATCAGGAGTTGTCCTCGGTGGTGTTGACGGGCCGGACGTCGGCCTCGGGCCGCAGGGTGTGGAAGATCCGGGCCGACGGGTCGCGGTCGTCCAGGAGCATGAACAGCCAGGCGCGCATCGACGAGCGGCTGGCGGGCAGGGCGTAGTCCTTGCGCGTCCATCCCTCCGGCAGGCCGTCGAGGATGCGCTGGTGCTCGGAGCGGGCATCGGCGAGGATCGCGTCGCGCTGTGCGGTCAGGTCTGCCGCGACGTCCTTGACCCAGTCGTGGAACTCGTCGGGCAGCGCCTCGCAGATCTCGGCCACGGTGTCACCCGCGCCGAGCCGCTCCCAGACCGCACGGGCGTTGAGCCCGGTGATGATCCGGTGCAGTGCCACGTAGTCGTCCTGCTTGATCTTGATCATGGTGTGGTCACGGCCGGGGACGCGCAGCACGAAGCCCTCGGCGCCGGGGCGCGGTGCAGCGGCCAGGGCGTCGGCGAGCGTGTTGAACTCGAAGGTGTCGGCGCGGGGGCCGTCCCACGGCAGCTCGTCGGCGGGCAGCGGGGTGCCGGTGGCCACATCGACGCCGCCGAGCAGCACCAGGTCGTCCAAGGTGCCGTAGTCGCAGACGATCCGGTTCTCCGGGAAGATGATCTCGAAGAGGTAGGTGACGCCGGGCTTGATCGACGCGGTGTCGGCGTAGCGCTCCTGCCAGATCTTCGTGGCGTGCAGAGCCTGGTCGGAGGCGAACGAGCCCCGGGTCGCGATCGCATAGCCGCCGTCGGGCAGCGGGTAGAGGATGCCGAGCGAGCCGTCCAGCTTGTCGGTCACCACGACCTTGTCGTCCAGGCTGAAGGTGCCCTCGGGGTACTCGGAGTAGTTGAAGAACTTCGCGTACGGCCGGGCGAGGATCCGTCCCTGGCGGTCGATGACCAGCCCGCGGCACTGCCGGGTGACCTCGTTCCACTCGCGCTCGAACACGGCCTTCTCCGCGTAGTTGAAGATACGCAGTGGCAGGGTGGGGTGGGTCTGCTCGCGGACGTAGCCGGCGTCGAGACTGTGCGCGAGAAGAGCGGGGTCGAGCAGGTCGCCTATGTGGAAATGCATTGCCTCTCCTGAGATGGGGCGGAATGACCGATCATGCACTGCGTCGGAGCTTGGCGCCTGCGGATTTCTCGGGGCTGCAGCGCCGCCATCTGTCGGGCACGGGGGCTTCCGGCCGTCGTGCCGAACGGCTATCGCAGCCAGCGCAGCCGCTGCTCGGGCTACTCGTAGTGGTCGTGGAACATGATCCGGTCCTGGTGGCAGATGATCAGGTCGTAGGTGGCCAGCGGGCCGGGGTCGAGCTCGTCGGAGTCGCCTGTGTACCAAGCGCGGGCATGGCGTGCTCCTTCGGGCTGCGTCATTCAGGGGTGTGAAGTGTGGAAGACCGCAGGGGCGGGTGTTCTCGACGAGCGAGACACTCGCCCCTGCGGCATGGAGTGGTGGCGGCGGTTGGTCAGACGGCCGCGGTGACCGCGGAGCGGTCGTCGGCGCTGCCGGGAGCAGCGCTGTGGTTGCCGTCCAGGAGGTCTGGATCGATGCCGAGGGCGCGAGCGGCGTTCCTCTTGTCGCGCTCGGTCAGGGCCGTCACGATCTGCTCGTAACTGCTCTGGATTGGAGGGTTCTTCACGGTGCCGTAGCCGAGTACGTACTGGCTGTTCATGGCACGGGTGAAGGCGACGTAGAACATCCGCTTGGTGTCTTGGGTCATCTTCGTGTCCTCCTTGTAGAGGACGACCGCGTTGTCGAATTCGAGACCCTTGGCACCGTGGATCGTCGACACGATCAGGTCGGCCTTGGACTCGAGGTTCTTCCGCTTGCGCTCCTGGTTCTTCTGCTTGTTGATGTTCAGCTTCTGCTGGTTACGCTGGATCTCGCAGGAGAGTAGGTTGTCGCGCAGCCGATCGAAGAACGCCTTGTTCGTGAGCGCGCCCTGGTGGCAGAGCGTGACCCAACCGTTGATGGTCGCGCTGTTCTCGATCCACCACTCGGAGATCGTACGCAGGATCGCCTTCTCAACGTTGACGTTGGCAGCGTTTTTCGTCAGCTTGTCCATGTTGTCCTTGATCCCCTGGGAGACCACGAACGCGGCGTTGGCCGGCGGTGCCTGCAGGACGTCGTTCCAGAAGAACTTGATGTACTTCGAGAAGATGTCCGTGGCGTAGACGCGGTCGCTTACCAGAGAGGCGATGCGGCGGCCCGGGTAGCGCTTTTCGAGCACATCCTGGATCAAGGACACCTCGCGGCGCGAGTAGGCCAGGAAGGCCACCTGCTCGCCCCGGTCCAGGCACTTGTCCACGTAGTCGGGGATGACCGTGTTGCGCACGATCGCCTGCAGGTCCTGGGTGACGAACCCAGTGAGTCTGGCTACCTCGCGGTACTCCAGGGTGACCTTCACCTGGAACGAGTCTGCCGTAGGCATTGCGAGCGAGTTCGCCTGCAGCTGGATGTTGGCGAACTGGTTGGTCTCCAGCCCGCCGAGCACAACGTTCGCGAAGTCCAGAATCTCCTGGTTGCTCCGGTAGTTCGTCGTGAGCTTGAAGGTCGCGAAGACCCCCGAGCCCTCCAGCGTGTTGAGCGCGCGCGGGTTCGCCGAGCGGAACTCGTACAGCGTCTGCGAGGCATCGCCGACGATGAACAGGGACTGAGCGTGCTTGGTGATGTACTTCAGCACGTAGATGAACTCGAACACGCTGTTGTCCTGGACCTCGTCGATGATGAGGTACTTCGACTGCACGTGGGCCGGCTCGGCCATGTCGTCGATCTTCTGGTAGCAGATGATGATCTGCAGCTCCAGCGACGTCTGCTCGATGCGGTCGAGCAGGTCGATCACCTCTTCGAAGTGGCTCTCGACGAAGGTGTTCAGGGCCGTGAAGGCACCGGTCCTGTTCTGGTCGACCTCCAGCAGGCGGTGGCGGAACGTCGCCGCGAACTGGCTGTTCGGGTAGAAGATGTCGATCGAGTTGATGATCGTGTCGATGGCCGAGACTTTGTGCCGCGGGTGGTTCATCGAGTAGATGTCAATGATCATCTTGGCGATCGTCATCGAGCCGACGTCCGGGTTCTTCTCCGTGATGTTGTCGGCCGCGGCGTTGGTGAAGGACAGCACCGTGATGTCCGAGGCGGGGACCCCACAGGCTTCGAGGTACTTGATGCGCTCGAGGATCACGGTCGACTTGCCGGTTCCGGCTCCCGCTTGCGTCATCACCAGCGGCTCGTGCGTGGTGAGCGCGTCGAGCTGCTGCTTGGACAGGTGGGCCGGCAGTGCCGGAGGCGTGGCTGGCTGCGCGGGTACGACCAGCTGAGCCTTCATCTGCTCCAGGTGGTCGAGCGTGTGGTTCATCAACAGGCTGAGGTTCTGCTTCGACAGCGTCGTGGCGATCCGGTCGGAGAAGGTCGCATCGATCTGCTTGTGGATCTGGCGGTATGCCTCCAGCGGGACGTTGTAGTTCTCCAGGTAGCGCAGCTGGATGGCAAGCATGTTCAGCTGCTGCTCCGTCGGCCCCACGGGCATGTCCTGGATGTAGCGGCAGACCTCGTCGGCGATCGTCTCAGAGTCCCAGATCTGGGCCAGGCGCGTGATGCGCTCGTAGATCGAGTACTGGCGCATCCACTCCTCGAACTCATCGTCGAGGTTGGAGGCAGTCAGGCCGGCGGATGTGAGCCCGTCCTGGACGTAGTCGCGAGCGTTCTCCAGCGGGCTGGTGTCCCACTGCAGGAAGACGGCGGCGTCGTGGTTGCAGTAGCCGACCGAGCGCGAGACTGCGGTCACGCACTCGGGCTCGGGGAGGCCCTTCTTGAAGAAGTACAGCTCCATCCGGTACTGGACGACGAGGTCGCGCGTGGACTTGCCGCCGGACTTGTCCTCGTAGAACACGAGCGCCTGCGGGGTCATGTCGAAGGCGACGTCCCAGTCGTCGAATCGGCTGGACGAGGTGTCGAGAGTAAAGCGGTAGTCGACGTGCGGGCTCGGCAGGGTGAAGGACCCGCCTGCATTCAGAGAGCGGCGCGTGATCGGTGCGAGCGGGATCGATGTCGTGGTGATGTCGTGCTGCGTCGAGCTCTGCTTGACCTCGATATCGGTGGCCATGGCGTAGGCGGTGTTGGTGGCAGTGTTGATCGGCAGCAGGGACTCGTTGAGCAGGCCGATCTTCTTGCCGTTGCCGGTGAGCTTCGAGGAGAAGAACTTCGGGTCGACGGCCTTCTGAGCAACGGCATTGGCCGAGAGGTCGAGGTCATCAAGCAGGACAGGCACGTCGTTGCCTTTCTTCGGTGGATCGAGAGGCGGATTGAGAGAGAGCGCAAATCACAACGCGCAGCAATTCCGACAGAAGTGAATAGTCAGTCGCATGCTCGAAGGCGAGCGAAAAGCGCAGCGACAGGGCTGGGTCCTGGGCGCAGTTACGAAAACGGGCGGGGCTCTCGTCAGCCGACGAGCCCCGCCCGTTTTCCTCTCAACCCACCCGTCAGGGGCCGTCAGGCCCCTGAATCCGGGGTATGTGGCGAAGCCACGCCCCGGACACCGCGCGCTACCCAGACGCGCGGTCGTTCATCAGCAGCAGCTCGTCTCGCTTCGAGGTCGAGTCCGAGCGCCGGTCGGGACCATCGACGGCAGCATTGCCGGCATCGAGATCCCAGGGACAGGCCGTGACGAGGGATCCTGCGGGATCTACCTCGATCAGACCAAGCATGAGGCCCAGTTCGCGGAGTTCATCGGTGCTCCGGACATGGGTGGTGAGGTTCGCTCGGGCCGCGGCGGAGAGCTCGATGGCTCGCTTTCGATGCTCTCGGAGCAGAGGTTCGGGGAGCATGGCGGACATGGCTGTCCCTCTTTCTGAGCGATGAGGGCGTGGGGGTGAGGTACGCCGAGGGTTCCTGTTCCGGAACATCCGGAACAGGAACCCTCGGTGTGATGCGGACGGCTGCTCAGTCGTCCGACGGGGATGTAGAGGATGTGCCACCGGTCTGGGCAGCGAGCAGGTGGTCCTCGATCCAGGTGCGAACGGCCTTGCGTGCCGGCCGTGCCCCCTGGGAGTCCACGTAGGTGGCCTCTTCGATGGCGTTCAGTTCGTCGTGGGGCAGCGCCGCGGGCAGCGCCTGGGCCAGCCGCGGCTTGGCCTCGGCGATCCGCTCTCGCTGTCGCTCGTAGTCGGCGGTCATGATCTGCTGGTAGATCTGCCGGTCGATGGGGTTGAACCCCACAATGAGTGAGAACCGACCCAGCAGCTCGGCGTCGAAGAACTGCGCCAGTGCCTTGTTGAGGCTCTGGTTCGAGATGGTCCTGGGGTTGTTGCCGAAGCCGACCATCTTGCCGTCGAGCGATTCACGGGCGGCGTTGGTCGTGCAGATGACCAGGGCCTTGGAGAAGTCCAGCATCTTGCCGCGGGCGTTGCGGATGTGGCCTTCGTCGAACGCCGAGAGGAACAGGCGCTGCACGGCCTCGTCGGCCTTCTCGAACTCGTCGAGAAGGATCACCCGGTGGGGGTTGGACTCCAGCGTGTCGAACGGGAGCTCCTGGTTGGAGTCCGATCCGATATAGCCGGGGGGTGCGCCGATGATCCTCGACGTCGACGATGCGCTGTGGTATTCGGTCATGTTGAGGATGATCGGCTCACTGCCGGTCATCTCCTCGGCGATGATCTTGGCCGCCTCAGTCTTGCCCACTCCGGAGGCCCCGGCGAACAGCCATGTCGTGGGCGTCCTCGTCGGGAACAGGTCGAGTTCTTCGCGGGCCAGACGGTCCGTGAGCTTGGCGAGTACATCGTCCTGGCCCTGCAGGCGGCTGGTGAGCGTGGTGCTCAGCGCGGCGACGTCGAGGTCTTTACGTTGGGCGTTTCCGGTCATCAGGCGCTTGGCCACATCGAGCACACGGGTGCTCGTCAGCGGCACGTGCGGCATGGATCGCAAGGTCTGCGCGAGTGACGTGTCGCCGTCGATGTCGGCCTGGACGATGAGCTTCTTCTGCTCCAGGACCCGATCGGCCATCGCGCGGTCGAGCAGGGTGATGGCGTTGTCGGGCCGGTGCTGGCCAGCCCGGGAGTTCGCTTCGGCGATCTGTACCACCGAGGCCAGGACGTCGTCGGAGACCCTGATCTGGTGACGGTAGTGCGCCATCAGGCCGGGACGGACCGTGGCCATCACGGCCAGGGTCTGCTCCACGCTGAGCTCGTCGACGATGAGCCGGGTGAAGCGGCGGGCGAAGGCCGGGTCCTCGTCGAAGGCCCGGGACTCGGTGCTGGTGGTCGCACCGATGACGGACATGTCGCCGCGGGCCAGGGCCGGCTTGAGGATCTGCGAGATCTTGCGTCCGGTGGCGTCGCCGTGGCTGCCGGTCCCTCCGGTGATCTGGTGGATCTCGTCCATGAATAGGATGGCCTTGTTCGCGGGGTTGGAGGCGAACTCGACGATCGCCTTGACCTTCTCCTCCAGCGAGCCGACGATGCCCGTCCCGGCGATGATGTTGGCGATGGGCAGCTCGTAGATCGTGTGGTCCTTGAGCTGGTCGGGAATGAGGGTGTCGCCGAGCGCGATGCGCCGTGCGATGTCCTCAACGATCTTCGTCTTGCCGACGCCGGCGGAACCGACCAGCAGGGTGTTGGGCTTGGTCTTGCTGATGATGACCGAGAGGACCTGCCCGATGAGCGTGTCACGGAACATGGTCGGATCGGCGTTCTTGAACTTCTCGTTGTAGTCGACGAGGAGCTCCTTGACGTCATCGGCGCTGCCACCGCTGGACGGCAGTCCCCCGGCCAGGAACTGCGGAGGGAAGCTGCCGCCACCGCCGTTGTCCTTGTCGTCGTCGGAGCCGCCGGGTGTGAAGTTGCTGAGACCCACCGGGTCCTCCTTCGGTGCGGGTCGCTCGGCGTGGTGGCGCGCTCGGTGGATGCGCCACGGTGTCCCGAGCAGGAACATGAATGAGCGAGTGAGAGGGAAGTCAGGTGTCGTCAGAAGCGGCACTGCCGTCGACGGATTTCGAGGAGCGGCTTGGCCGGCTGACCTCGATGTCGTCCGGCACGCTGGTGGGCACAGGTCTGGTGAGTCCGCCGGCAACCATTTCGAAAGCGGCGACCGCTCTGCGAAGCGCAGCGACGATCTCCGCGGCGATGTCGGCGGGGCTCCCGAGTCCTCCCGCATCCTGACCGGGGAGGTCACGCACCGGCCAGACCGTGGGCCGCGCGCCGTCCGGACGAGTGGCAGGAATGGCGACAAGGACGGTGTCGATGGCCGTCCCGGCCCGGGCGAACGCCCGGGCCGGGAGTGCTTCGACGCGACCACCGCGCTGCTCCACGAGCTTTCGGAAGGCCATCGTGCCGTCGGTCTGTTCAGTGACGGTCCACGACATGACCGACACCAGGAGCCCGTTCGGCTTCAGGAACCGTAGGACGTGGACAACATGGGCCATGTCGGTGCCACGGGTGAACGGCGGGTTCATCAGCACCCGGTGGAAGCGGGGTTCGACCGGGACCGTGAGGAAGTCGGCGACCAGTACCCGGCGTGCCACATGCGTGTCGGACAGGGCAGTGGCGTATCCGGGGTCCTGTTCGATGCAGTCCACGATCGCGCCGCGGGCGGCTGCTGCTGTGGCTATGGCGCCGGATCCGGCGGACGGCTCCAGCACCGTCATGCCGGGCTCAAGGGCGGCCAGGGCGATGAGCCGGTCGACAACGGGTGCGGGTGTGGGGAAGTACTGAGCGAGGGTGCGTTTCTCCCTCGGGGTCACGACTTCACCGGTGGCGAGCACTGGGGCGAGCACCTCGGCGGCAGGGACGGGGAAGAGGTGGGCACCCTCGGACTTCGTCCACCGGCCGCCGACCGCTTCGAGGACCTCGTTGACACGCTGGTACAGGGTGGGTGGCAAGCGGGGGCCGACGAGCGTCAGACGATGGCCATCAGCCTCGGTACGGCCGGACAGGACCGCGAGCACATCCGCGGAGATCCGCATCGGAGGTACCTCCACAGTGCGGTTGCTCGCCGTGAGGGGCGAGGGGGGCTTTTTGAATCGACAAGAGCGGTGCCGGTCAACGGAGTTGCTCACACGGCACCGCTCGTGGTGGTTCTGGGAAGGCTCTGGGTCAGACGACCATGCCGAGCAGCTTCTGCCGGATACTCGGGTCGATGTGCTGCATCGAGTCGGCGTAGCGCTTGGCGAGGTCCACCATGGTCGGCCAGTCCATGGCGGAGCACGGCGCGTAGTACAGGTTCTTCGGGTGGTCCTGGCGCTGGCGCGGCGGCGACCACGCGAAGTCGGTGATCATGAGCGAGAGCCTGCGCTGGCGCACCCGGCTGGCGTTGATGTATTGCCAGATCTGCATGAACTCGGTTCCGCCCGTGACCTTCGGGATCCTGCGGAACTCCCTCCAGATCTGAGCCGTCGACTTGTTCGCCGTGCGCAGCATCACCTCCTGGGACAGGAAGTCGCTGAACGAGTTGAAGTACAGGTTGATGTTGAGCTTCTTGGCGATCGCGATGAGCATCATGACCGCCTCCTGGTAGTTCTCCTCGGAGATCGAACCCGAGGTGTCGATGTAGATGTGCAGGTCGGGCATGTACTGCACCGAGGTGGACCTGCCGGGCTTGTTGAAGTCATCCGGGTTGCGGCGGTTGGCCTTGAGGAAGGTCGCCTTCGTCGTACGGAAGATGTTCTGCGACTTGTTGACCTTGCCCATCCGGCGCAGCACACGGGTGATGTCCTGGAACAGGTCCAGCTTGCTCGGCGGCTGCTTGCGGAACGCCACCTGGGCGCTGCGGCCGCCGGGCTGGCCCGCTTGCTGCTTGGCTCCCAGAGCGGCGGCCCTGGCGGCGGCCCGTGGCAGCGACGTGAGCCTGGACAGCGACGTGTTCGAGACGACCTTCACCGGCGACGCCAGAGACTGGTTGATGAGGTTCCACTCCCCCGTGATCTTCGCCGCGGTGGCCCGGGCGTGGGCCTCGACGTTGACCAGGACGAGGGAGCGAGGGCAGAACAGCTCCCCAATCGTGAACGGCAGGACGCCGGCGTCCAGGGTGGTGTTCTGCCGGCTGGCCTGCGCCCGCTGCTGCTCGGCGTAGTTCATGAGCATGTGCACGAGTACGCGGGCGAAGGAGCGCTCGTCGTTGGCGTCGGAGTCGTCCTTGCGCACCAGCAGGGACTCGGTGAGCCCCTTCAGGGACAGGGATGTGAAGTCGTTGAGCAGCTTGGTGGTGGCCGGCGGCAGTGCGCTGGCCATCGCCTGAGTCTGCTGGGACAACCAGGTCTTGAAGCCGTCGAAGGCACCGGAGGACTGGAACCAGAACCCGAGGGTGTCGGGGTGGAAGGTGTAGGCGACGGAGGCGAAGAATGCGCTCTCCTCGCCGGTCCCCGCCAGCAGGGCCTTCGCGGCCGGCAGGACATCGGCCTGCGCGGTGTAGAGCACCCGCGGGGACGGTGCGGGCATCTTGTTCTGCTGCCCGGCCTGGACGGCGAAGAGCTCGGCGACCGGCAGCGGTGTGACCTGGTCGAAGTTGATCAGGGTCTGCCCGAGCAGCTCCTTGACCGTCTGCTCGCTGGCCACGTTCAGCGTATCGCCGAGGCAGCTCATGAACAGATCCGGGATGTCCCCCGTCAGATCAGCACCCTGGGAATCGGTGATGCTCGCCGGGGCGTTGGGGTTCAACGGCTCCAGCAGCGGGTCGATGAGAGCCTGCCGGATCGCCGGCATCGGGTCGTAGTCACCGGTGCACGAGATCGTGTGCAGTGCGTCGAGTACAGCCGGCTTCTGGTTCGTGACGGTGATCGTCATGGGTCGTGCTCTCCTTCTGAGGGCAAGGCGGCACCCTGGCGCCGCCGGTGGTGGGGACGTGCGGCGAGGACGGCAGTCCGCGGCGGCCCCCACCACCGGTGATCGATCGATCAGAGGAAGGCCGAGAGGACCGGCTTGGCCTGGTTGACGATCGGAGCATCGGTCTCCATGAAGGCCTCCAGGTTCTGACGGTCGATCTGCTGGCTGGTCACCAACTCGATGAGCGTGCGCACGTGCTCCGGCTCGATCTGGGTCATGGTCTGGGCCAGCTGCTCGATTAGGCGCCCGTTGTCCTTGCTCTCCTTGAGCGCGTACAGCAGCGACCCGGACTTCTCGTTGTCGGTCAGCGTCGCGATGACCGCGGTCATGTCGGTCACGGTCGCTGCAGCCTTCAGGCCCTGGTAGCAATTCGGCTTCGGAACGTTCACCCAGCGCTGCTGCCCGCCCCCGGCGTTGCTCGCCAGGTCCTGGGCGATGGTGCCCACGAGCTGCGTGGTGAACGTGGTGTCCCCCACGAAGGCCTCGATGGCCTCGTTCAGCAGCGTGGTCTCGCGGTCGCCGATCTGGACCTGAGTCGCCAGGTACTGCGCCAGCTGCTGCGGGTCGGCCGCGTTGAGCCACTTCGACAGGTAGTCGATGGTGCGCGGCGTGGTGAGCTGGTTCATCTCCTCGCCGCCGTCGAACAGCTCGGCCATCGTGACGTTGCCGTTGTCGTCGTCGTCCTGGCCGTCGGCGACGATGGCTGCGGGCGTCGACTTCTGGAAGATGAGCCCGGGGTACTGGGTGAGCACTGCCTTCACCCAGGGGTTGATGTTGTCGCCGAGGACGGACATGAGGGTGCTGGCGTCGGGCTCGACGTGGAAGATCGCGAAGCGGGACAGGCTTGCCTCGTCGAGCGAGGTGACGTTGCCCTTGTCGTTGCCGGCCACGATGATGCGGACATTCTTGGGCAGCTCGACGTACCCCATGCGGCGCAGCGTGACCAGGGTCAGCGCACCGGAGGTGACGTCGGAGGTCGTGCGGTTGATCTCGTCGAGGAAGAGGAGCGGCCACTCACGCGGGTTCTGCTCGGCGTAGTCGATGCACTCCTGGATGACCTGGTGCGGGTAGAAGACCTGCTTGTAGCTCTGCGTGCCGTCGTCCTTGGTGTACGGCACCAGGCGCGCACCGGTGAGGTCGGCCTTGTCGGCGAGCTGGTTGCACGGCAGCGTGAAGGCCTGCGTGCCCATGGAGTAGGCCAGGGCCTCCACGAAGCTGGACTTGCCGATGCCGGGTTCGCCCATGAGAGCGGGCGTCGCGCCGACCTCAAGGGACTGCTTGATGAGCGTCGTCAGGGTGTCGTTGAACTTCATGTCAATGTCTTTCCTGTGCGTGGGCGAGGAAGAGAGAGAAGAGATGTCGGAGGACGGCGCTGCAGCCTCGGCGTCGCCGAGGCTGCATAGGCCGTGAACGGTCCTGTGGCGCGGGCCACGCCGTCGGTGCCCGGCTGAGACCTGCACTCCCGCCATGGGTGGCGATGGAGTCCCGCTGCACATCGCCACCCGATCGCGCTCCGCGCGATCCAGCGCTGTCCCCACCTATGCTCGGCCCCGCTACAGCACCCGTCGCCCACCCCACCCGCTGCCGGAAGCAGAAGATGAACCAGGAGCAGAAGCAGCAGCAGGAACAGGCACAGAGCGTCAGTTGGTCGACGAGGAACGTGCCTCGCGGTCGGCCACGAGCGCAGCCGCCCGGTCGAGGAGGAAGAGCCGGCCGTTGCGCCGCTCGCTGTGCTTGGGGCGCGCAGGGATGACGTCGAGCGCCGCCTTGTAGAGCAACCACGCGGTGTCGCCCGTCGAGTACTCGACGCCGAGGGCGCTGTAGGCGCGCAGTTGCGTCCGCATCCAGCCGTAGAGCGAGGCGAGAACCGAGAACTCCCAGCGGGACATGTCGTGGTTGAAGTCGCCGGGATCCCGGAGCTGATGGCGTGCACTGGCCAGGGTCTGCTCGACGATCGCCTGCGAGTACGGGATGTCAGGCATGTCCTCGGCGGTGTCGACAGCTGATGCTGAAGCACCGGAACTCTCGCTGGCGTTCACGGCCAGCTGCGCGTAGAGGTCCTCTATGGAGGCGAAGGCCGGCGCGCTAGTTGCTGCGTTGACGTGAGCGACGATGCGATCGGGCACCGGCTGACGGGTGAAGGTCGACCAGTGGTCCAGGAGCAGCTCGTACCAGCCGTGTTCCTCACGCAGGACGCGCTTGCCGGCGGCTACGGGGAAGTCGTGGAAGTTCTTCGGCAGCGCCATGACGAGATGGAAGCCCTGGCCGGACATCGACAGCTCCGAGTAGAGGATGCCCGGCAGCCGCAGCAGGTCTGTGGCCACACCTGGCGGGCAGTCGGCCTCGATGTCGAGGACGAGTAGCCCGTCAGTCTGGGCTTGGAGGTAGAAGGCGGTGTTCGCGGCGTTCGGTATCGCCGCGGTGAGTTCGTCGAGAGTGAGCAGGCAGGTCTCGTCCAGGGCGAAGGCTCCGCGTAGTGGGCCGGCGTGCTTGCAGCTGGACATGCAGCCGTCGAGCAGGTGCCGTACGTCGATCGGGGCCTTGCGCTTCGGTGGCTTGGTGGGATCGCCGGGGGTCTCTTCTCCGATCTGTCCGGAGATGGTCCACCGACAGGCACTGGCGAGAGTGCGGATCGCGGGGTTGCCGTAGAACTGCGGGAACCAGGCATGAGGGTCGGCTGGAGTCATCGTGGGACGCACGCTCTCGATCAGGGAAGTCAGGAGGAGAAGAGAAAGACAGGACCCCCGTACTGCACGGATGCGAGTACGGGGGTCTCATCGATGGTCAGCGTGGATCAGCCCTGGTAGGTAATCCCCGCCTGCTGGGCCGGGCCGGAGCCGTTCCAGAGGCCGGTAGCCCCGGGCGAGCCCACGGCCGAACCGGCGTCCTTGAGGGAGGCATTCTCGGCCTCAAGACGCGCGAGCTTCTGCTCCAGGGTCTCCTGCTGGGCAGGAGCCGGAGCGGCGACAGGAGCGGGAGCAACGGCGACGGTCGCCGGGGCGGTCTGAACCGGAGACTGCGCGGCCAGGGCCACAGGTGCGGACGCCGGCTGCGGGGCCGGGAAGGACAGGCCGTCCTCCACCTCGGTCGCCACCGGGACGGCGGCGGCAGGGGCAGCACTGGCAGGAGCGGCCTGGACCGGGCGAGGCGTGCCGTTGAGCACGATGCCACGCGCAGCCAATACAGCCTGGTCGACGCCGAAGGCGTTGTAGTAGCGAGGCGCCTCGTGGACGATCACCTGGTCGAGGGCCAGGCCGCGGTTGTTGAAGTCCTTCGGCTTGTAGACACGCAGCACGAGCGTGACGTCGAGGCCCTGCGCGAGCTCCCGGCCGGTTTCGTCCTGGTCGTAGGTGCCGTCACCGGCCGCGGACGGAATCGCGATGATCGGCAGGTTTGAACCCTTGGAGTCGATCGAGTAGTTGGGGCCGGTCTCCGGTCGCAACGTGGAGTTGTAGCGGCGCTCGGAGACGAACTGCTCCTCGATGGTGGGGTTGTTCGGGTCGGCGAACTGGACTTCGGCGTTGGTGATCGTCGCGGTGGTGTGCGGCCTGCCGACGGGGCTCATCCCGTTCTTCACCTTGCGCTGGTCGCTGGCGGCGAGTTCCTCCCCCTGGATGACGCGGGCGAGCACGGCGAAGGCGAGCTGCCCGCGGATGAAGACGCTGGTGTTCTCGGTGAGCTTACTGGCGGAAACGGTGTAGTTGGCCATGGTGGTGCGGTTCCTTCGTTCGGTCTGACGGTCGGCGGTTCAGGGGCTCAGGGGTTCATTGGCGTCCTATCGGACAGGATCCTGACTGCCATCAAATCCCTTATTCTATCAACTTCGATTCGGCTATGAGTAGAATGTTGATGTCGGACAGAATGGATGCGCGCGCTATTCGCAGAGGAGTTGGGGCAGGGATGACGGCTACGATTCAGAGGCCAGTGGGGACGGCGTTGCAGCCGTCGGCGCAGACGAGAGCAGCTGGCGGGAGTCACGCCGGCCCGATGGGCTTCGGCAACGGACCCGTCATCGCCGCCAGCGTCATGGTGGGCGGAGCGGCTCTCTTCGCCGGATGGGGCCTGATGCAGCTCGCGACGTCCGACGGCGGCTTCATCCAGGCGCTGCAGGGCAATCACGCCCCGGTCGAGGCACTGGGGGATCCCGGCGAGAAGAACGCCGGAGGCGGCAGCGCCCAGCAACCGAGCGAGGGCGGCTCGGGGAAGCAGGACGAGAGCGGGGCGAGTCAGGATCCGACGCCCGGTCGCGGCGACGAGGACAAGCCCAACGGATCAGGTGCACCGACCGAGGCAATGCCCGCGCCGAAGGCGAAGCCCTACACCATCAAGCCGGGCGACACGCTCACGGCGGTGTCGGGGAGGACGGGGGTGCCGATCGGCATTCTGGTCGAGACGAACAAGATCCAGAATCCGGATCTCATCTACGCGGGGGCTTCGCTGCTCATCCCGCCGGTGTGACGCCCCAGCACGGTGGGACTGCCGGGTACCGAGCCTGATTCGATGCCCTGATCGCCAGGAGGAGGCGGTCGGGGCATCGTCGTCTTCTCAGGCGGTGTTCTCAACCGGTTCGGGCTGCGCAAGCGCGTCCTCCTCCACGGCGTGGCTCATCAGGTGCCACATCTCGTTGCAGATGTTCTCGGCGGTGACCGCGCCGTCGACGAGGTCTCCGTCGCCGGTGCCGTCGACGAGCAGATTCCTGATCCGGTCCGCGACAGCGGCACGGAACTGCGTGCGGCGTTCCGTGTCGGCTCGGATGTACTCGTCGGTCGCGATCCAGCCGTTCCCGTCGCGTGTGGTGAAGTGTTGTACGACCTCGTCGATGCTCAGCTCGGCCATCGTTGTTCCTTTCGTGGTCCTGTGTGGTCCGGCCGGCGCCACCCAGTCGCCATTCGAGGTCGGGGGAAGGTTCCGGATGTCCAGCCAGTGGTTCACATCCTGGTCGGCGCTGCCGTTTGCTTCTTTGTGCAGGGTCAGAAGTACGATCCGCCCGGTAGGGACAAGGGTCGTGATCTGGAACTCGGCCGGGTCTAGACGCTGGACGACGCGGTAGGGACTTCCCTCAGGGGCCTGGCAGATCGTGGTCTCGTCGCAGTCGACGTCTGCGCCGCGGTCGACGCTGGGACGGTCGCTGTGGAACTTGACCGTGAGGTCCTCCATGCCCAGCGGTTTGCTCATGGCTGCTGCTCCTGGAAGTCGACGGTGCCGAAGACGAACTGCGTGACCTTGTAGAGCTCACCGCGAGGCGTCACCCGGGACCGGCGTGAGCCGGTCCACGGCCTGTCTCCCCACAAAGCACTCGGCCGGGGTTCGACACCCGGATCAGCTGTGCTGATCCTCTCCCCTGTTGCGAAAATGCGGCACTGTAACAGCGTCAGAGATCAGACGACCCCACCGGCAGCCTGGCCGGCGGGGTCGTCTGAGGTACGAGGTCGTGCTCTCTCACGCCGCATCAGTTTCATCGGACTCACCCCGGCCAAACAGGAATCCGCGGACCTCGCCGTTCTTCATCATGTCCTGCAGATGCGCCAGGAACACCGCGCGCTGCGTGGCCCGGCGATCGGCCAAGGGCTCGTACGCGCGCAGTACCTTCAGGTTGACGACCCAGCCGTTCTCGCGAGAGATGGCCTGGTCAAGCTGAGAGTCCGGCGCGACGTCCATGCCGGTGAAGTCGTGGTCGAACTCGGGCGTGATGTCGAGGTGTTGATTCGGCTCGTCGATGTAGAGCGTGTCGACGCCGACCTGCTGGCCGGCCTTGTCGAATGCCACGAGGAACACACGGTCTGCCCTGGTGGTGTTGTCGACGTGGACCGCTGCAACGTTTGTGTCACCGATGAAGTTCGTCTGCGCGAACCGCTCGTACACACGGGTACGAGCCTCATGGCACCACATGATGCGCCGGGCTTCGTCGAAGCCTTTGAACTCGTCAGAGCTGGACGCTTCTGGGTGGGAGTCGATCATCGGTGCGCTCCTTCATATGTGAGATCCGGAAGGTTTGCGTTGCCAGGGGGCGTATCGGCTACGACACATGCCTCGAAGCAGCGAGCCTCAACCGTTCCTATTTGCGGCACGGCAGGAGCAGCTGCTGGCAGCTCGCCTCGTTCCTGCCGCGCGCCGCTCACCAGGGGAGGGCAATTCCTCCCCTGGTGGAAGGCCCGCCACGGGCCTGGTAGTTCGCGACCACCTCGAACGACGCCGACGACCGCTCGCGGATGCACGCCGCCGGGCCCGTCTGCGTCGGGGTTCTGAATGCAGATCGGCCTTGGGATACGGATCGGCATTTCCGCGAATCCGCGTCTACCTGCTGACACGGCAGTACGCCGTTCCAGCGGACTCTTCAGGTGCCCCACGTTCATGTGGTTCACCACGCTGGAACGGGGGACCTGTGCAGGTGCGTGAAGCGGAGTTGCAGAGCTATGCGGGGCCTTGCCGTGAATCGGGTCTTCTGGGGTGTCGCGACGCGGCATACGTGGGTTCTTCGTCCGGCCGGAAACAGTGATCCGGACCGGGGGCATGCTCCACGTAGACGCATGAAAGGCTCGCCCGAAACTCTGCACTGAAGTGCACCAGAAGAACTCGCGGCCCGCCAGGCGCATCACGCACGCGTTGGCGCGCCTGGTCGCTGCTGTTGACTTCACCTTCGCTTCTTCCCCCCGTCGGTGCAGTACCTGCCCCAAAACGCGCAAACCGCAGGTCACGCGGTGTACGCCGACCGCCCAGTTCGTCCGCCATCGCGTTCGACTCGGCGGGCCACGACGGATCCGCGACCCATCGGGCGCCCAGGTTGAGATACTTCCGTGATCTTGCCTTGCACGCCCGAGCGCGTCAACTAAAATATACAGATACGAGCCCCCGACAGACCGAAAGACCGGTACGTGGTTGTGTGTAGTCAGCAGGTCGGCTTCCGGGCCACGTCTGGAAGCCGCCGCCGGTGGTGAGCCGCAGCCATCCCTCGCTGGCCGAGAAGCTGAAGGCCCTCATGACCAGCCGTCGGGGCGCCAACGGCCGCCCTCACACGTCCCGCTCGCTGTCAACTTCCGTGGATGAACTGCCGGGTGAGCACGCCTCGGTGTCTCATGCCGCCATCGCCAATCTGGCCAAGGGTTCCCAGGACAACCCGACGGTGAACACGATCATGGCCCTGTGCGAGGCCTTGGGCGGCGTCCCGCCGGCCTATCTACTGCCGCACGACAGCTACGTAGACCTCGAGGCTCTGGAGGCCTTCGAGAATCCCCAGGCACGCCGCGTACTGTCGCTGCTGCAGGGACTTCCGCAAAGCGAACTGCGCAACGTCATCGCGGACCTGGAACGGCGGCGGGCGGATCTCGGCCTGCAGCAGGTGGGCAACAGCGAGAGTGCCAAGGCAACGGTCAAGCGCCAACGCCGGCGGGGTAGAAATGAGGCTGCACAATACGCGGCCGATGCACTGGAGGGGCTGTAAGTGGACGGCATAGTCTTCGGGACATGCACAGTGGCTGGGGTTTTGGTCACTGCACTCTGTACGCGGAGAGCCGTGGGTAATCCACGGATCTCCACCTGGTCCATCGCCATCGCCTTCGGGGTGTGCACGGTGGGCGTCCTGTTCGCCGTCCCCGTGGTCGCCGCGGCGGCCGAGGACGCCACGAGCATCGCCAACGTCGGAAAGCTCGTGGCCCACGTGTGCGCCATCCTGTGGTGTGCGGCGCTGCAGGTCACGATGGTGGACCTGGCCTACCGGCCCGAGTACCTGAAGTCCGCGATGTTCCAGCGAGGCTTCGCCGCCATGGTCGAGCTCGCGATCATGGTGCCGCTGTTCCTGGCAACGAACCGTCCCGACGTCGAGTTCACGACGGCTCACGTCGACGACCCGAAGATCGCCGCATACTTGCTCATCTACCTCTCGTACGTTCTGATCACCTGTGGTGAGCTCGCCTTCATGTGCGGCCGAACGGCCCGCCGCAATTGGGGCATCAGGCCGTGGAGCGGCGCCGGTTTCGCCCTGTCGTCGATGGCTGCGACCCTAGGCATGGCATACGCCTTCTGCAAAGGGTCCTACATCATCTTCTTCACCCTCAACGACCCCTGGCCTCTGAAGATCGAAGAGACCGTGAGCCCAGCACTCAGCGGAATGGCCGTCATCTTCCTCTTCGCGGGCCTCACACTCCCCATGGTCGGTGTCTTGCGTCAGCACCTTCGCCAGAAGAAGGCCCTGGCCGCCGACTAGAACTGGCGGGTCGCCTCCGGCGATCAAGTCGCGCCCAGCCGGCCCGCCCTTCTCTGAGCACAAGGCAACGTGAACCGCCCCGGGTTCGGTAGAGATCTCAGTTTGGGGTTGTGACCTGGGGTTTCGTGGTTGTCAGGTAGTAGTTGGTCTCGTATTCGGCGGGTGGGACGTGGCCTATCTCACCGTGCAGGCGCCGGTGGCAGTACCAGTCGACCCACTCGACCGTGGCCAGCTCGACCTGGGAGAGGGTCTTCCAGGGCCGCTGTGGCTTGATCAACTCGGTTTTGAACCAGGGCGGCTTCAAGTTCCGTGGATGCGCCGAGGTGTTGGGGTAGCGGCTGGTGGGGGCGGATAGCGGTGCAGGCACGGGCTTCGTGATCATCGTGGTGTCTTACGCCCGTTGATCATGAGGTGCCCGTGCCTGCCGTTGTATCTTCCCCCATCCCCGCCGCCCTGCTGAAGCTGGGTCCGCTGGACGCCGACCGGGTTGCTGACGTGCGCCCGTACTTCGATGCGGTGCCGGATCCGCGCTCGCGGCGCGGACGCTGGTACGCACTCACGGCGGTGTTGCTGATGTGCGCGGCCGCGGTGGTGGCGGGAGCCAGGAACCTCGACGAGCTCGCCGAGTGGGGCGAACGCGCCTCGTGCACGCTGCTGTTGGCCATCGGTATCCGCGGTCATCCGCTGGGATGGCGGCGCACGCCGTCGGCGGCGACGATCGGGCGTGTGCTGGGGGCCGTTGACGGTGACGCCCTGGACCAGGCGGTCGGTGCCTACCTCGCTGACAGGCACCGTGTCGCCGCCGCGTCGGCCGATGCGGCCGGGCCACCGCGGACCATCGCGGTGGACGGCAAGGCCCTCAAGGGCTCCGCCCGCCTGAGTGCTCCCCGCCGGCATCTGCTCTCGGCGGTCACCCACGACCGCGTCGCCACCCTCGCCCAGGTCGAGGTCGGCGCGAAGACGAACGAAACCAGACACTTCAAACCGTTGCTCGCGCCCCTCGACCTGGCCGGCACGGTAGTCACCTTCGATGCCCTGCACTCGGTCAAGGCCAACATCACCTGGCTGGTCGAGACGAAGAAGGCCCACTACATCGCCGTGATCAAACCCAACCAGCCGACCGTCTATGCCCAGTTGGACGACCTGAACTGGTCGGCCGTGGACATCCAGCACACCGCCTCCACCACCGGGCACGGCCGGCGCGAGTCCCGCTCGATCAAGACCCTCGCCATCAACGACAACCTCGGCGGCATCGCCTTCCCGCACGCCAGACTCGCGCTGCGCGTCCACCGCCGCCGCCAACAGACCGGCAAGAAGCAGACCCGCGAAACCGTCTACGCCGTCACCAGCCTCGACGCCCACCAGAGCAGCCCGGCCGAGCTGGCCGCCGCGATCCGCGGGCACTGGTCCATCGAGGCCCTGCACCACATCCGCGACCGCACCTTCGCCGAGGACTCCTCCACCGTCCATACCGGCTCGACACCCCGCGCGATGGCCGCCCTCCGCAACCTCGCCATCGGCACGCTGAAGATCCTCGGAGCTGACAACATCGCCAAGACCACCCGCACCATCCGCCATCAACCCACGCA
The DNA here is from genome assembly GCF_043202835.1 of Streptomyces sp. NPDC048142. Classification (NCBI taxonomy): domain Bacteria; kingdom Bacillati; phylum Actinomycetota; class Actinomycetes; order Kitasatosporales; family Streptomycetaceae; genus Streptomyces; species Streptomyces sp. NPDC048142. The sequence continues at coordinate 271,494 of NZ_JBIDBC010000001.1, read as the reverse complement.
AGCACTCCAGATCCTGGGCATCCTCAGCAACCCGGACCCTCACGGAACTTGATCAAGCCCTGGTTTTGAACAGGCCGATCGTCGATTCCATGAGGGCGTTGTCGTATGCGTCGCCGATGGAGCCGATCGAGGCCGCGATGCCGGCTGCGTCCAGGTGCTCGGCCAGCTTGAAGCTGGTGTACTGACCGGATTCAACCAGTCGTTGCAACACCAGCTTGTTGAATCAACTGTAGCTGCTTGTTGAACGCCTCTGCGGGTGTCTTCCAACCGAGCGTCTTGCGGGGTCTGCTGTTGAGAGCGTGAGCAACGGCCTCGACTTCCTCGGGGGACCATCTCGAGAGATCGGTGCCTTTCGGGAAGTACTGGCGCAGGAGCCCGTTGGTGTTCTCGTTCGTGCCACGCTGCCATGGACTATGCGGATCGGCGAAGAACACCGGAATGCCCGTCTCAACTTTGAATTGCGCATGGGCCGACATCTCCTTGCCGCGATCCCAGGTCAGCGACCGTGCCAGCTGTTCGGGCAGCGTCGACATCGTATTGGCGAGGGCGGTCTTCATCGTGATCGCCCCATAACCGGCCAGCGCGGGACCGTTCTTGACCGATTGCTTGTGCCGGTAGCCTTCCTCGCGCGGCAGGTGAACCAGCATCGTGAATCGAGTCGACCGCTCGACGACAGTGCCGATCGCGGACCGCTCCAGCCCGATGATCAGTCGGGTAGCGGGGACGCATTGCTGCGTCCCCGCCCCCTCAGAACCGTGCAAGCAGCTTTCACCGCACACGGCTCAAGCAAGCCCCAAAGGCTCGCCGGCAGGCAGAAGTGCTGGATCTGTCATCTCGGCGGCCCCATTCCGCCGTTGACAATGGGTGTGGAGGAGACGGAGTCGTTGACCGTCCGGCGTCCTGCCATCCGGTAACGCGATGTATTGCTTGGAGATCGCCTTCCGGATGACCGCCCGCCACGTTTCCCATTCCTGCGGGCTTTGTGGCGGGTGGTCGGCGTGCAGCAGGAGTCCTCCGCAGATCGGGCAACGGCCGTTTTGTGTCTGAAGTAGACGCACGGTCATAGCGTCGATTGGTAGAGGGGTTCCCTTGCGTCGCCGTTGAGCCCAATAGAATTCCAGGGCAGGGTCGTCCGGGGACGACTTCCCCTTGACCAACTGGTGCCGGACTATCTTCGTCCAGGAGAACTTGAGCAGGTAGGCGCCGCTGTCGCGGTCACCGAACACCCACCGGTCGTTCCTGGATCTGTTGAACCGGCCGAAGTACTTGTCGGATATCCAGCGCTTCGGCTTGTTCGGGTGGCTGTGCTTGGCCCACTTGTAAGCGAGCTTCCACATGTGATTGTCCAGCGCCGTGAAGATCTCGCTGGACACCACCGTCCGGTAATAGGCCGACCAACCCCGCACGATCGGGTTGATCTTCTTGAGTACCGCACCGGCGTTGGCCCCTCGCAGGGCCACCATTTCGGTGCTGAGCCGTTCCCGTATCCGTCTCTGAGCCGCCTTGCTCGGCTTGATCAGCAGTTTGCCGTGATAGCGGCGGACGTTGAATCCCAGGAAGTCGAATCCGCTCTCCGCGTGGACGATTCGTGTCTTGTCCTCGTGGAAGGCGAGTCCTCTGGGCGTCAGCCATGCAGCCAGCCGTTTCTTGACCTGCTCGGCCTGTTCGCGGCTGGTGCACATCGCGACGAAATCATCTGCGTATCTCACCAGCACGGGGCTGCCGCTTTGTGCACTCCCGGCATCTCTGCCGGTGGTGTAATAGCGGACCCCTGCGGCTTCCTCCATTCCGTGAAGGGCCACGTTGAAGAGCAACGGGCTGATCACCCCACCTTGCGGAGTTCCCTCCTCGGTCGGAGCGAACCGGCCGCGATCCACGACCCCGGCCTTCAGCCACTGCCGGACCAGTCCCCGGGCGGGGAAGGTGCCGAGAGCGGCCATGAGCCGGGCGTGGTCGATGCGGTCGAATGCCGCCGTCAGGTCCGCGTCGAGTACCCACGCACGCTGCGGGTTCTTCCCGTTGAGCGTGGAGTAGATGGCCCCGATCGCGTCGTGACAGCCGCGGCCGGGCCGGAAACCGTACGACTTCGGCTCGAACCGCGCTTCCCACTCGGGTTCCAGTGCTCCCAATGCCACGGCTTGCAGGCACCGGTCAACAATCACGGGAATTCCGAGTCCGCGCTTCTTCGTGGTCCCCGGTTTGGGGATGAACACCCGCTTGACGGGCTTGGGAATCCACGGTCGGGCTTGGTGCTGAACCCAGTGGGCCAATGCGGCCTTGGACTGGGATAGCAGCACCACCTTTCCGTCGACTCCCGCCGTCGCGCGTCCCGCGTTGATCTCTGTGACCCGCCGCACGCTCAGGAGCGTGTTGGAGCGGGACCGGAGCATCAGCTTCTGCAGATTGCGGACCTTCTTCAGATCCCCTACCTGCGATGCCGTGAAGATTCTCTGTCGCAGACGCCGTACGTCTTCCTCGATCCGCCGCCAGTCAATCGACGCCCAGTCCAAGTCTTCGCCCTCGGGTCCGTTCACCGGAACAGAAGCAGCCGGAGGGGCCGGGGCCGGTCCGTCCGCTATCTGTATGGTGTCCAACTTGCCCCTCGGTTCCGTCGTCTTTGTCCAGTGATTCTGCACAGGCTCACCCGGCCCACGTCAGCACCCTTTCGGGTCCGGGCAGAGCACCCGTATCCGGACGGTTATGCGGGGCGACCGGCGGAGAGTCCGATCGTCTACCCCGGGTTCCCGCTTCCTTTCGGCTTCCGGCATTTGCTTCTTGGGCCGTCCTGTTCCCGCTGGGGAGTTGAGCCTTCCTTACGGTCGGCTGACCGAGCCAAAGCGGCCCGGACCCTAACGGGGTTTCCACGTTCCACACGAATGAGATACGACCGGGGTGGGTGCTCCCTTTACCCCGAGGCGGCGGTGTCCACCTGGCCGGAGTGACCTCTACCGGCCAGCGCCTGCCGCTTCTCAACGGCTAGCCATGCACCCCACTTACGCATTCCATCGGCGGGGCTTGGGATCACGAGGCATCATCGGGAGTTCATGTACTTCACCCGTCCGGTCTTCCCCTTGCCGGTATCTCCCGGATGGAACGGGAGTCCTTGGGCTTTCCCCTGAGCTTCGCACCACGCCGTTACCGGCATCGCACGTCAAGGGCGGGGACGGGTCATACGGACACGGACCCGTGACTGCACCTACAGCTTCTTCAACTGCCTCTCCAATCGGTCAGTCCACTCAAATTCGTGCAACTTCGTGTCGCACGGTCGCCTTCCCAGTGGCCGGGAACAGCACGGTCCTCGGCCTCGGCGGGCCGTTCGCTGATGAGTGCTTCGGGCGTCACGTGCGCCCAGGTCTTGCGGCGCGAGCGAGCACGCGGGGCGCGCAACGCTCGGCCCGTGCGAAGGCACAGGATCAGCTCCCGCTTCAGCGCCCCGCGGCCTTGGATGTAGAGCGCCTGGTAGATCGCCTCGTGGCTGATGCGCATGGACTCATCTTCCGGGAAATCAAGCTTGATCCGGTGCGCGATCTGCTCCGGACTCCATGCCTGCACCCAGGCGCGGTCCTTGCGGTGGGGCTTGTTCCGGCCCGTCCACGCACCCGTCGCCGGCCCTGCGACCGCCTTTGCGTCGGGCGTGCTGATCTGTCCGGACAGTCGCTCCTGGACGTAGGCGTGCAAGCGCGGATTGGCCACCAGCTTCGCCGTTTTCGGGCGGCGCGCGGTCATGTCAGATTTCCACTGCGCGACCGATGCCCGGTAGTCGAGCTTCCCGCTCCGGGTGGCTGCGTTGCGTCGCAGCTCGCGGGAAATCGTCCCCGGATCTCGTCCGACGTGCCGGGCGATTTCGCGTACGCCCTTTCCCTGGGCTTTCAGGAGGGCGATCTCCTCCCGCTCAGCGAACGACAGATATCTGCCCGAATGCGGCTTCGGATCGAATGGTCGCATGCCGCCACATTGTCGATACCAGCGGTTTGCCACTGCCGGCGCCACGCCGATAATCCCAGCCGCTTCCTCAGCGAGAAGACCATCGGCGATCGCGTCCCAGAACGCCGCCTCGATGTGACGCTGGTACTTCGGATGTCCCGGAGACCTCAACTTCGGGCGCACCGCCCGATCGGCTGCCTGCTGACGACGAACCATCCCACACCTCGCTGGTCACGAGGTGTTGCGACGACCGCTTGAATCCGCCCTGGCTGCCCGCATCGCTGTGATGTATCAACTCGCCTGGAATGTACGGGTGATCATCGCGGTCGCGCTGCCACAGTGCCATCTCCAGTGCGTCCAGGACGAGCCTGGTTTCCTTCGATGTCGCGGCGGACCAGCCGACGATGCGGCGGGAGAAGGTGTCCACGACGAAGGCGACGTAGACGACGCCGGCCCAGGTGGCGATGTGGGTGAAGTCGGCGACCCAGCAGCGGTTCGGAGCGGTCGCGACGAAGTCGCGGTCCACCAGGTCCGGGGCCCGCTCGGCGGCCGGATCCACGAGCGTGGTGATGACCTTCTTGCCCCGGACGGCGCCGGCGATGCCGAGGTCGCGCATCAGGCGTTCGACAGTGCAGCGGGCCACCTCGTGGCCCTGTCGGTTCAGTTCCCGCCAGATCTTCCTGGCCCCGTAAACCCGGTAGTTGGTGGTGAACACCTCGTGGATCAGGGCCTTGAGTTCCGTGTCGCGCACGGATCGCGCCGATGGTTCGGCGAGGCGTTTATGGTGGGCGTAGTAGGTGGAGGGGGCGATCTTGCAGTCGTGCTCGGTGAGCGTTCTGCAGATCGGCTCGACACCGCCGAAGCGGTCCCGGTGCTCGTCGATGAACGCTACGAGCGTGTGTGTGGCCGGTCGAGCTCGGCCGCGAAGAAACTCGCCGCCGCCTTCAGGATCTCGTTCGCCCGCTTCAGCTCGGCGACCTCCTTCTTCAGCGCCTTGAGCTGGGCCGATTCCTCCGTCGTCGTCCCCGGCCGTGTCCCCGCGTCGATCTCGTGCCGCTTGATCCAGTTCCGCAGCGTCTCGCGGGAGCCGATACCGAGCTTCTCCGCGACCGCCTGCAGGGCGGCCGTCTCGGTCGGGTAGTCGCCGCGCACCTCGGCGGCCATGCGCACCGCACGACGGCGGAGCTCAAGCGGATAACGGGAAGGTCGTGCCATGACTCGATCCTTTCATGAAATCGAGTCTCTATTCGACACGGGGCGGTTCAACGAGATCGTCCCGCCCCGCTTGTCTCTCTCACCGCGACGGCAGCGTGGCCCGGTAGCTCACGGGCAGCTCGATTAGTCCGCGGGCACGCAGCGATGGCCGCCAGTGAACTTCCCCCTGGGTCAGCTCGAGCACGTCGAATCGGGCCAAGAGTGCTGCGACGGCAATCTCTGTCTCCACTCGTGCCAGAGGCGCGCCCAGGCAGTAGTGGATGCCATGACCGAGAGCCATGTGGCCTGCGGCGTCGCGGTCGAGGTCCAAGCGGTCCGGGTCTGCGAAGCGATCCGGATCACGGTTGGCGGCGGCCAGAGACAGCAGAACTGTTTCGCCGGCGGGAATCTCTACATCGCCAATCGTGACGTCCTCCCTCGGAAACCGTCGGATGGCGAGCAGCGCCGGCCCCTCGTAGCGGGCGAACTCCTCGACGGCAACGGGGATACGCGTCGGATCTTGCCGCAGCGCTTGCATCTGGTCGGAATGCTGCAGGAGCGCCAGGACCGCGTTGCCGATGAGCTGGACCGTGTTCTCGTATCCGGCAAACAAGATGAGGAAGGCCAGGGACATCAGCTCGTCCTCCGTGAGCTGCTCGCCCTCCCCATCCCGGACGGCGATCAAATCGGAGAGAAGGTCGTCCGCCGGCTGGCGCCGCTTGTGGTCCAGGAGGTCTCCGAGGAATCGCAACATGGCCACGATGGCTTCCTTGGCAGCCTGCGGGCGGCTTGGATCTGGGGCGATCAGGGCGTCCGTCCAGGAACGGAAGTCTGGCCGGTGACTCTCGGGGACGCCCAGGAGTTCACAGATGACGGTGATCGGCAGAGGTGCCGCGTAGGCAGAGATCAAGTCCGTGGTGCCGTGCGGGCCCAAGGCGTCGAGGAGCCGGTTGGTGGTGTCCCGGATCGGCGCGCGCAGCTGGTTGATCCGACGCGGGGTAAAGGCCCTGCCGACAAGACGACGCAGGCGGGTGTGATCGGGCGGGTCCATGTTGAGGAGGTTCGCGTCCAGGGCCGGCGGCAACGAAAGACCGCGGTAGCAGCCCTCCCGTGCATTCGTCTTGTCCAGCGAGAGCCGCGGGTCGGCAAGGGCAGCGCGCACATCGTCGTACCGAGTGACCAGCCACGCTGGCTGCCCGTCCATTCCCTTGATGCGGTGTACCGGAGAGGAGGTGCGCAGTCGCTCGTAGACGTCGTACGGGTGGGTGATCAAATCGTCCGCAAGATCCATGCGGACACCCTAGGGGGCGTTCCTCTACGCCAGTTGCCGGGCTCGGCATTTGAGGCGTCAACGAACCTGGGCTGTGGGTCTCTGCCGGCATTCACATCCCGCGGCAGCGGCTGGCCGGTAGCCCGGCATCGTACGTCGACGGTCTCTCGGGCACCCTTCGCGGTCGTAGTCCGTTCACTGGGCGTGTGCCTGACCGGCGGTCGATACCGCGCCGTGCCTCCAGCGAACGGTCACGTCGATGGTGAGACCTGCGGCGTACGCGGGGCGAGCAGGCTGAAGGACGCGGGTGGCAGGTCCAGGCGCGGGCCCGCGTCGTATCCGGTGTACTGGCCTCCGCAGGAGCAGAAGCTGCCGACGTAAGCGAAGCAGTGTCGGAAGTGCCTCCCGTGCGGGTGGCCGGGCATGGGGTCCATCGGTTCGTCCTTCCGGAGCGGGTGCGGTTGCGGGGTATGGCTGGTGAGCGGCCCGGGGGTCGGGGCAGCGGCTGCTATAGGGCAGTACCGCGCACGGTCGGCCTGATCAGGTGATGCGCTGGATGTGGGCGAAGACCAGCGGCCCGGGGCCGTCGCGGTCGAAGTCGCGCTCGCCGGTGTGGACTCGACGAACCGGTACGTCCCCGGGGTGACGTCGACGATCGTGTCGCTCCAGCCGCGCGTGCCAGGGGCGCCGCCGCGGGACTTCCAGTCCTCGAAGTCGGCGATGGAGTAGGCCCACAGGTCGGTGACGATGACGGCCAGGCGGGTCCGCTCGTTGAGGTCGGCGGTGTTCGTCTCGGGGTCGCCCGGGGTGGCGTCCTCCTCGTCCTCGTTCTCGTCGTCGATGTTGGCGATGACGTAGGTGTCCGTGCCGATGCGGTACAGGCTTGGGCACGAGTTGCCCACGGGGCCGTAGGCGCAGCCGGCGGCGGCCATGGCCTTGATGGCCTGGGCCTGTCCCAGGGCGGAATTGTAGGAGGCGAACGTGGAGTCGTCCCAGTTGTAGATGGGGCGCAGGTCGTCGGTGACGAGGAGCTTTCCTGAGGGGACGCGGAGCGTGATCTCGGTGGTGAAGCCGTCCGAGTAGGGGCAGGGGTTCGTGACCTGGAGGACCTTGTCGGCGACGGTGTAGGAGGGCCGTTCGTCGCAGATCGCGCACCGCCAGGCGACGCGCGAGACCTGCGGGTGTCCGGAGAGGAAGTACACCTCGGCCTCGGGCTTGTCACCGAGCGCCAGACGGTGGCCGTTCTCTTCCAGGGGCAGGATCTCGGGCTTGGTGATCTCGGGCAGGGACGAGGGCAGGGACGAGGGCGGGGTGATCTCGTGGTCCATAGAGGGCTCCTGTTGGGGCTGCTGGGTCGGTGAGCAGGGCGGGAAGAGGGCTGGCCTGGGCGCGACCCTGTCGGCGGGTGCGCTGGCTACCAGGCCAGCTCAGTCGCCGCTGTCGAAGATGAAGGTGTCGACGCGCAGCCAGGTGAGGATCGCAGCGATGAGGGCGATGCCGGCGGCGAGGGCGGTGTCGTGGCTGAGGAGGTAGGTCACGGCACCGGACAGGGCGCCCAGGACGAGACCAAGCAGGAAGCGGTTCATGCGGTTCTCCTTCGGACGGGGTGCGGCCCGGTCCGGCTGGGGGACGGTGCTGTCAGGTGCTGTTCTTCGCGGCTTCCTTGGGGAGACGTTCACCGCTGTGGCACAGTCGCAGGTCGGGGTTGAGGTGGTTGCGCAGGGCCCCGGGCCCTCGGCGGAGAAGCGAATAGGGCCCGTCTCTGGGACCCGGCGGAGTCACGAGGCGGGCTGTGTCGTGTGGTCTGTCAGTGCTCGCGTGGGTCGGCCGGCGTGGGAACGGTAGGGGTTGCGGTGGGCTGCTGAGCGCGCAGCGGTTGCACGGCTGGCCTGTTGCGGCGGGCGGTCAGCTCCTGCTCCCAGTGCAGTAGGGCGTTCCCGTAGTCGCGGACGCGGTCGCGGTGGTCTTCGGAGAGCTGCTCAAGGGTGATCCACCTGTTGGGCGGGGTGTTCCTGGGGCCGGTCTTGTAGACGGCGTCGGCGGGTGCCTCTTCGGCCTTCGCTTCCTGGCACCGGTTCTCGATGAAGGCAGCGTCGAAGGACGCGATGCTGACGTACCAGGCCCAGACGAACGGGTATCCGTGCCACTGGGCGGGACTGCGGGGCTTCGTCATTTCCCCGCCGGTCGGCGTATTCAGTTGGGGATGGTCGGTCACGGCTTCTAGGTGCCTTTCTGATGACGGGATGGTGCCGCACTATTCGACAGCGGGACGGCATGCGGAGGCGGAGGCGGAACTGGACTCGGCAGCCTCGTACTGGCGCCTGAGTTCGGACAGCGGCAGTGGGTAAGCCTCGCCTTTACGGCGCTGCCTGAGTATCGAGACCGGCTTACCCAACAGGTCTCGCATGCCCTGCTCCTGGGCCTCAGCGAACGCGAAGCGCTCCGGCTGGACTTTCAGGGTGAGTTTCCACTGTTTCTGGCCGGCCCGGACGCAAAGTCCGCCGCAGTTGTTGTGCTCGTAGCCAAGCTCGTACAGTAGAGGCGGCTCGATGCCGTGCCACCGCGAGAGGTCCATGAGCCGGGCTTTGGACTCCTCTTTGCTCAACTCCGGCTCCCACCGGTTGCACAGTGGGAATCGGACCTGCCACGGCTTCCAGTTCTGTGCGATGGCACGGGCGCGTTCCCGGTCGCGCTTGGTCTTTTCGATGCCGATGTAGACGAGGGAATCGCTGACGGGGGCGTGCGCCCTCATCCACTTCCGGCACGGGATCTGCTTCAAGTACTTCGTGCAGGGAGCAATCCTGTCGTTGCCGAGGAACCGCTTGTCGCGGAACAGCTCCCACGGATTGCGGCCGTCGGCGACCTTCGTCAGGGGCACTCCGAGCAGGCGGGACGTATCGTCGGCGAAGCGCCAGAGATCCGAGGATTCAGCCCGCGTATCCGCAATCAGCAGGGTCATGTTGGTCGTGCCGTGCTTCTCCGCGACGCGAAGGGCGACGCCGAAGCTGCCGAGGCCACCACTGAACTGAACGACGTGCTGCGTCATGTGTGGTTCCTGTCATCGGGGCGGATGTTCGGTACATCCAGCCGGCACCGTCCGGTGCCTCTCTGGTCAGCTCGTGGACCAGCCTGGTAGAGCCTCCAGACGGTGGCGGCGGTCCTCGGGCTGCTTCCCCTCCCGGATCAGCTTCTTCTGCTGGAGCATCCACCGGTAGATGACAATGCCGTTGATCGACTGGTCGAAGGGCACCTTGATATCGCCGTGCTCGGCCGCCCAGGCAGCGAGAATCTCGAAGCTCACTTCCCACTGAGCGGCAATGCCATCCCAGATCCACTCGGGGCGGTCTTCCAGAGCCTTGGTGTGAGCCTGGGGCAGGATGCCTTTGCGGTACTCCGAGCGCTTTCTGCCGACGGTGTGACCCAGTGCGAAGGAGGTGCCGTTCTTCTCCACCTTGTACGTCTGCGGGATGCGGGCATGCCCGTGTTGGGCGATGAACTCGTCAAGATGCTGAAGGAACGCTTCAAACTTGGCGTCGTGCGCGTGCCACATCCAATTCGGAAGCGCCTCGTAGTAGGCAATCTCCGCGGCGTCCATCTGGCCTGCCCTGTATCGGTTGCGCGCCAGCGTGACGAAGTTGTCCAGCCGGTAGCCGGTCTTCGGCACTGCATGGCCTCGTGGCACGCGGGCATGGCCGTACTCAGCGACGAATCGCTCCAGTTCGGTGCGGCCGAGTTCGCGCTTGAACTCGGCAAGCCGCCATGTCCATCCGGGTTGTGCCTCCAAGAGCGCTGCGCGCTTGGGTAGGAGTTTGCCAGCGGCGTACAGGCTCCGCTGACGAGCCGCCCAGTTCTCCAGGCTTCCGGACTCGGTGGAGGTGGGAACAGCCGTGTGGCCGTGCGTTGCGGCGTATCGCTCCAGCAGCCCGTAGAAGTGGTACCAGTCCTCGGTCGTGTTCTCCAGAACATGTACGCCCAGGGCCGCCACGAAACTGGCATCGATGTTCGTGCTCCCATAGATCTTCACCTTCTCCGGCAACACGGCCCGGGCGACGCCCGTGTTCTCGGCCACGTCACTGCTGAGGCGCCGCCGCGCGGTGGTCAACGCGGCGTCCATGCGCTCGTCCTGGTCACGGAGGGTCGCCAGGACCCGCCACACATGCCGGAAGGCGCTGGCTTCCAGGACGGCCTGCGGGCTCTCGCCGGGGGCGACGTAGACGGGGAGGAGGATCAGCGCTGGGCGATCGTGATCGGGGTGGAGGCGCAGAGCACGTCCGACGGCCTGCACGATGTCGGTCTGCGACGACTTCGGGTCTACCAGGCAGATCCCATCGACGCGGCTGACGTCCACGCCCTCGGTCAGGGTACGGACGTTGTTCAAGACGACTCGGCGGCCGCTCGCGGGGCTGGCGAGCATCGCCAGCTGGGAGTTGCGGGTGGCTGCCGGGGTCCTGCCGTCCATGTGCAGGGAAGTGATCCGCACGTTGGCCGATGTCGCGCCGATCTTCCCGAGGGTCGCCGAGAAGGCCTTCGAGCGGGCTACGCGACTGTGGAAGGCGATGATCTGCCTTAGGTCGTGCTCGTGCATGGCCCGCGACAGCGCGATCTGGGCGGCCACCGTCGCCGCGTCGCTGGACCTGGAGCTTGCGTGTGAGCCGCCGTCCTGGGCGAGCAGGGTCGCGTGGACGTCCTGATCCGAAACCAGGACGATGGCAACTTCGTAGTCGGCAAGCAGTTTCCGCTGGATGGCGCTCCCGAAGGAAAGCTCGTAAACGCGCTTCCCGTACAGCTCTTCGTCGTCCATCGATATGATGTCCGTCGTACCGTCGGAGCCCTCGTGGATACGGGTGGTCGCAGTCAGCGAAAGGCGGAAAACCGCGGGGATCCGCGCATTGTCGAGAACAGCGGAATAGGCCTTTCCTGCCCGGCCGGCAGTGTGGTGAGCCTCATCCAGTACGACGAGATCAATCGGCGGCAACGCGTGCAGCGCATACGCCTCAGCTATTCTCCCCACTGAATGGTAAGTGGAGATCAGAAGGCGCATCCGCGTGGACTGGCGCGGGGCAAGGAAAGCGGCGATCCGCCCTGGCTCAACCGTGACCGGGGCAGCGGCACCACCCACAGCGGAATCCGAGCAGACGATCAGGGCATTCAGGCCGTCGGGGAAATGCGAGGCCCAGCCCCGGTATATCTGTTCGGCAAGAGCGAGGGTCGGCACGGTCACCAGGACCGTGTTCGCTATGCGCGCGTTGGCCGTTTCACGCGCTACAAGGGACTTGCCTGTCCCACAGGCCATAACGACCAGTGCCCGGCCTTCGGAGGTCTCACGAATGGCCCGCAGCGCTTCTTCCTGATGCGGGCGCGGGATCATTCGAGAATCGCTCTTGCGGCCATGCGCTGGTGCACTGCGGTCATTCACATCGGCTCCGTCGGTGATTGCGATGGGGAAGTTGAGGGGGCCGGTGATGCGTGAGGCCCGGTACAAGGGGCGTACTCCCGCGAATTTCGAAGCGCCGCGATACTCGAACCGGTCATGAACCAAGGAGGTGGGGGCGAGGAGCGTCCTTGGACGTAGAGCTCTATGCCGTCGCCAGTGCTCTGGTTCGTAATCCAGACACCATCATTGCTGACGGTCCAGGCGTCGCCGAAGGCCCACATACATATCTGGTCAATGCGGGACTCGGGCGGCCTCATCGACTCCCGGTGTTGCAGTCAACCCTCCTTGGGGTGTTCATAAACGGGCTGAACCGTGTCCAGATCGACTACCTGGCCGACACGAAGGGTGTTCAGTCCGCGAAGCATCGCGATCAATTCCTTACGCTCCGCGATACCCGCGGGGCTCAGGGGCCGGCCGTCCTGTCTGAAGTCGCCCTCTTCGAGGAGCTGCTCCAGTGAGATCTTCCACTCGTTGACCTGGTACTGCGTGATCTTCTGCATGCGAGCCATGAGTCGGTCCCTCCTCAAAAGGGCGTGATGTGGGTTGGATGTCATGCGTGATGGTGGAGTTAGGCGCGGGGGTTCAGTGCCATGTGCCGGCGCAGGCTCTGCCCTGCACCGGCGAGGACGTCAGTGACCTCCTTAGGAAACGTCACGTAGACGAAATTGAGGGATGTCACCTTGTCGAGCAGAAGCATCAAGGCTTCGTGGCGCTGGATGCCCCGGCTCATGAGGTAGAACAGCTCCTCTTCGTCGAGCGCCGGCTGCCCTCCGAGCGAGTTGAGGGTCGCGTCGGGATCCGACGCGAGCTCCATGGGCCGCTCGGCCACGACGTACTCGTGGGGCCAGAGGTGCAGGTCGCCTCCAGGCGTGGCGATGACAGCCTGCTTCGGCGCGATGCTCGCGCCGTCTATCCTGATCGCCCCCGAGTTCAGCTCGTGGGGGCGGGCTCGCCACATGCTGAGGGGCGGGATCCGGAAGCGCGACATGAGCTCGGTGCACGGCTCCTCGACCACGATGATCCAAGCCCCCTCGTCGGGGATCTGTTTGCCATCGTGCTCGGGGTAGTACATCGACGGCTCGGAGCCCATGGAAGCGGCGATCTCCCAGCCGTCGTCGACGGCGGCGCGCTGTCGCTCTGCGTCCCAGGCCAGCCCTTCGGACGTGAACTTGGTGCGACGGACGTCGGCGTACTTCTTCGGAGGGTGAGGGCGCATGAGCGTTGCGCTCCTTTGTCGGTGTCAGGGGATCTGTTCGGGCGTGTACAGCCGGACGTCGACGTTCTAAAGCGCCGTTCCGAGGACTCTCAGGTGGCCGCCGGGCCGTCGCCGGCGCGCTTCTTGCGGGCCGAGCGCCTGGGGGTGACGGGGGGCATGCGGATGCCCTACTTTCTTGATCGTGGGTTCGAACTGGTCACTCGTAAGATCAGCGGGACCCAGGGGCTCCGGGTATGGCTGTCATGTGGTAGCCGTCCGATGGCTGGAAAGGCTTGGCCGCCCGGAGCCCCGCGACGACTCGACCGCCAATTGGGAGATGCGACGCGATCGCCTTTCTGACTCGCGTGGGAGGGGCAGCGGCATGTGGAGGCGCGGTGCGCAGCTAGGGCACGACGACGATGGCTCCCTCGTCGAGCACAGCGCGGATCTGGTCGATGCGCGCTACTAGTCGGTCTCCGTCGTCGGCTCAGCGCGAGAATCGGCAGCATGCTGCTGCACATGAGTGGGCTGGGCGGAGGTCCCCCTCTTCTTCGGCGGCACACCGGCGTCCATCGAGATGGTGACGGCGCGTGCGGTGCTGCCGCTGTCGTCGTCCATGTCAGGGACCAGCTCGCAGAGGTAGTGGCCGGCTTCGATGTCGAGTGCTTCGTCGAACTTCCAACCGGTGATGTATGCGGTTCCGTTGGAGTTGAGCCCACGGACTTCGTAGACGTGCTCGCCGGTCTCGTTGTCGGCGCAACGCTGCAGCATGAGCTTGCGGGCGTCCCGGTCGACAAGGACGATGAGCTTCATCGTTGGCATGTTTCCCGGCCAGCGAGCACCGGCGTGGCCGGGCGTGGGACGGAGCCAGTCCCGTGTGCCCGCGGACAGGGTGATCTGCGAGCGTCCGTTCTCGCTGTGGAGCACGGTGAGCTTCGCTGGTCGCTGCTTGCGCCGCGGCTGGCCCAGGTCGGGGCGATAGATCTCGAAGGGCATGATTGCGGTCCTTTCACAGGCCGGTCAGGAGGGTGTGCCTGGGCCAGCCGACGAGGTGGTGGCACAGACGCGCGATGCAGTCGGCATAGCCCTCGCGACGGCGAAGCCGCTCGTCTTGGCCGCCAGCCGGTCTTCCCACGAGGGGTAGGTCTGGCGGGTGGTGCCCCTGTAGGCCTGCATCAGCGAGCCTCCTTGGTGTCTGGTTGGCGGCCGAGGCGTGTCCCAGCTGGTGCATGGATGGGTCTCATCAGTGTCTTGCTCGGGGCTTCGGCGATCAGCGTCGTCTTCGCGTCCGGCCGGTGGCAGCAAGGCGTCTCCTCATGGACCCCACCGGAACCCGGGGATGCCCATGACGAGACGCCGACGTATCAACGGGGAACAAGCCGGGTACACGAACACCCGGCCTGTTCCGGTATCGGTCCCGCACCCGGGTCGGCTATGCCGACCCAGGCCCCCGAGGTCAGCGCCCGTACGGACCGGACAAGGCCAGGTGAGATGGAGGCAAGAGCTCGTGAGGCGGGACCGGGGCCATCTACCGGTCGTCGTTGTCCCGTCCCGTTGCGAATTGCCGCTGAGCGAGCCCCTGACCTGCGCAGAGGCAAAGTGCGGCGGACGCTGGAGCGGGCCGATACCCACAACACGTTGTCGCTCAGGTCGACTTCCTCGGCCGAGTCCCGCTTGATGTTGTCGCTGAGTCGCGAATGCCCACACCGCCCCTGACCTGCGGCGCTATCACGGAGAGGGGCGCTGCCGTCCTGGCGAGCGGTAAGACACCGTGGGACGGAACGGCGAACGCGGCAAAGTGCAGTGGGACAGCGACAAGATGCGCCGGGACGGGACATGAAATCTTCAGAGCCACCTGTCCCGTCTCATTCGATCTTGCCGCCGGGTGACGGCCTGACCTGCTGAGATGCAACGTTGATTGAGACACCGGGGCCCTGTCGTCTCACTTGACGTTGTCGGCCAGCCGCGTTTCCAGAGCCGGCGCCCGCCGGGCGGCAACTCGCTGACCTGGGCTGTCTCATCTGACCTTGTCCCTGACGTACGAACCGAACAAGGTCGGGTGAGACAGAGGCAAAATCTCGTGAGACGGGACACCACCCGACAGGTGCGTTCGGCCTCCGCCGAACCCTGATTCCGGATACCCTCCCCTTAGCCGGAATCAGACCGGAAGCGGTTCTCAACTACCCGCGCCAGCGGGCTTCCGGCGCACACAACGAGTTCGTCAGGACGGTCCGAGAGTGCTGGGGGAGAAGATGACGCAGGAGATCCGGCACCCCGAGGTGCCCTGGGCGCCCGTCCACGTGACGGCGGGGCATCTGCGGGCGCTCACCCCGCTGGTCTCCGAGGCGGACCGGGACCGCTCCGTGCTCGTCGCCGACCGCGCCGGGAACCTGACCGTCGTCACCCCGGACGCCGCAGCGGCCGGCTGTCTCGCGGGCGAGATGCGGCTGCTGGCCACCCGCGCTGACCTCCTCGACGCCGGCCTCACCGAGTCCTGGCGGGCAGGCCGACTCACCGGTCCGGTCGTCGCGGTATGCACCGCCGAGGCTGCCTCCCTCAACGCCGCCGACCAGGACGCCGCATGAGCGCCCGTCAGCCCGCACACGGCGCGGCGCCCACGGGGAGGCCCGCCATGAGGCGAACCGTCCGCGCGGGCCAGGTCCTGCGGGATCTCGCCCGCGACATGATCGACCGGGACCGGCGCCTGCGGGTTCTGGCCCTCGGCGGCACCACGGGCCGCAAGCCGTTCATTCAGATCGCCGCCCTGGCTTCGCCGTCGAAATTCGAGCTCGTCGAGGAGGCGGACGAGGTCACCGCGGACCCGCGGTACGCCGTGCTGCTGGCCGCGATCACCGCGGTGTACGGCCCCCACGCGACCCCGGCCGACTACGCGCGCGCCGCCTTTCACGCCCTGCCCTCCCCTGCCGTGGCGGCGCCGTGAGCGCGCCACCGCCGCCGTACAGCACCGACTCCGAGCGCGACCGGCAGGTCCGTGCCCGGCTCACCGAGCTTGGCATGGTCGCCGGCATTCCGCTGGAGGAGATATTGCAGCAGCTCGCCAAGGCGAGCGCCTTCGGTGTGGACCTCCCGGCCGACCTCGCGGCGTTGCTCCCTGAGGCCCCCGGGCCGTGCCCCTCGCGAGTCGTACGCCAACGCCCCGGCGACGAGGAATGGGGCGTCGAGACCCTCGTCCACCCGGATCCGGCGGCGCAGCCGCGCCCGTGCAGCGGTGAGAAGGTCTGCCCCTGGCGCCGCGACGCACCCATCGGGCAGTTCCCGCCCGAGGTGTACGTGCACTCCGCGCCCGGCAACCGGCTCACCGGTCTCTCCGGCCGGTTCGGCTGCCACTCCAGTACGGCGGCGCGGCCGCTGCTGTGCGCGGGCTGGCTGCTGGCCGGCGCCGACGGCAACGCCGAGGTCCTGGCGATGATGGACGCCGGCGCCCTGGCTCGCCCCGAGCTGTCCGCCGGCGTCGAGCTGTACGACTCCTACGCCGAGATGGCCGCCGCCAACGGTGTCGACCCCGACCTTCCGGCGCTTCACGCCCGCCCGGCCCCGGCCCAGGACCCCGCCGACCTCGTTCCGTTGCAACGCTTCATCGACGACTACTACGCCGAAGACGACGCGCGGGCCGCCGGATGGACCGGCGCGCTGACTACGCAGCTGAAGCGGTCGATGCCTCTGGACGCCCTCCTCGGCCTGGTGCTCGCCGCCGACGAGAAGGTGCTGGAGCTGCAGCTCCTTCGGGTTTCCGTCGGCCACCGGGGGCAGGGGCACGCGACTCGCGTCCTGGCCCGGCTGTGCGCCGAGGCCGATGCCCGCGGCCTGACCGTGGTGTGCACGCCGACCGACGAGTACGGCGCCGACCGTCCCCGGCTGGAGGCCCTGTACCGGCGCTTCGGCTTCACGCCCGTCGCCCAGGAGCACCGGCTGAGCGCCCACAGCTGGCAGCGCCCGCCTCACACGACGACCATCCGCACGACGCCGCACCAGGAGCCGTAGCCCATGACCTCGACCGACCTCGCACCCGCCACCGGGCGCGCACCGACCGTACGTCACCGTGGCGAGCCGGACATCCTCAGCCCTTCCGGCGCCCGGATCACGGCCTCGGCCGCCCGCAAACTCATCGAGTCGGTGCCGCGCAACTCCCGCGACGCCCGTACGACCCGCTGGCTCTCCTACAGCCAGTGGTGTGACGCCTACGGCTGGGGGAACTCCGAGGGCAACGCGCTTGTCTCCTACCTCTCCGACCTGGGCGACCGCGGTCACCCCTCGAAGACCCTGGAAGCTCACTTCGGCACCCTGCGCGCCTTGCGCGCCGTCCAGGGCACCCCGGTCGCGGATGCCGAGGTCAAGGCGTGCCTCGCCATCATCCGCCACCGTGCGGGGGAGGAGGCCGACGATCCGCTGGTCGAGCCCGGCCCCTTGCAGGCCGACGGCGTCGACCTCGACGAGCTGCGCCTGATGGTCCGCACCCTGGACCGCACGACGGTGCGCGGCAAGCGCGACGCCGCCACGCTGATCGTCGACTGGTGGATGGCCGGCCGCGCCAGCGAGCCCGCCCGGTTCAACCTGCACGACGTCAAAATCACCACGGTCAAGGTGAAGGGCAAGGACGGCGCGAAGGTGTCCCGCAGGGCCCTGATCATCAAGATCCGCCGGTCCAAGGCCGACCAGGGGGCGCGCGGCCAGGAGGTGCGTGTCCTCGCCCAGGGCGACCAGGAGATCTGCCCGGTCCACGCCGCGCTGGAGTGGCTCGACGTCCTGGCCGACGACGGACAGCTCACCCCCGGCCCGTTCCTGCGCCGCATCGACAAGCACGGGAACATCGGCGCGAAGGCCGCCGGCCGCCACACCAAGGACCCGCTCCGTCGCGGCGGCATCACCGCCGACACGGTCAACAACATCATCAAGGCCGCCGCCAAGGCCGCCGAGCTCACCCCTATGCCCACTCCCGCCGAGCTCGCCGACGAGGCCCGGGCCAAGGCGGAGGCCTTCGAGGCGGCCGCGGCGGCGGAGACCGCCGAGGAAGCCAACGCGGTCATCAAGGCGTGGCGCACGGCCAAGCGGGCCGCCCGCGCCACCGTACGCCGTATCACCGGCCACTCGATGCGCCGCGGCTGCATCCAGGCCCTGCTCGACGCCGGCAACCCTCCCGAGGTCGTGGCCGTCCACTCCCGCCACTCGCCCCGCAGCGCCGCCTTCGACGCCTACCGCAACAAGCAGCTCAGCTGGGCCCAGAACCCCACCGCCACCCTAGGCCTGGCGGCCTGACCGGGAACTCTCCTGAGTCTGGTGCCGGTCGGGGAGGTCGCGGAGTTCCCGCAGCGGTCCGTGCTCGCGGTCTCCGGTGTACCACCAGCGTTCGGCGAGCTCGCGCACCTCGGCGAGTGTGGTCTTGGCGTCGTCCCGCTCATCCTCGACGGTGTCGCGTTGACGCGGAGGGCCTGGAGGACACGGCGACGTTCTCCGCGAGCTCGGCCTCGGCCTTCTCAGCGCGAGCGCGCTGTTCATCGGTGTAGGTCTCCAGCGTGGCGGCGAGTCCGACCATGCAGTCGGTGTGGTCGGACACCCTCGTCAGATGTCGCCGGTGATGGTGTCGAGTTTGGCCGGTCCAGGAAGGGTTCGGCCGTGGTCATCGGTCTCCGTTCAGGGCGCGGGCCAGCGCGAGGGCATAGGGGTTGATGACGCCTTCGTCGTCGCCGTCGGCCTGGTCGTCGAGGAGTTCGGCGATGGCGCGGCAGGTCTTGGGACTCATGAGGGCGGCGAGTTCTCCGGAGGGTCCGCCGAGGCCGTTGCGGACGCCGTTGGCGTACCAGTTGGGCCGGTCGGTGAGGGCGGATCGCCAGGCGGGGTTGGTGTCGATGTCGGCCTCGGCGGCGTCTGTGTGCTGGCGGAGCGTCTGGGAGGCAGCCCGGAGTTCGGCGGCGGGAGTAGTCATCGGGTGTGCTCCGGGGGGTGGTGTGGGTGTCGGAGTCCAGTCGTAGAGCCGACCGTGCGGGTCGCGAGTAGCGGTGAGCTGGGAGCCGGGGAGCTGGGCGAGGCTCGTGTGGAGGGTGACCGCGATGTCGGCTGTTCGGTAGCACTCGGGGCCGATGGAGGTGGTGACGATGGCGAGGTCGCCGGTCAGGCGGTCGATGATAACGGGGGCGCGGCGGGTCACGCGGTGTCTCCGGGGTTGGTGTGGGCATCGAGGGCTGCGTGGACGCGGGCGACGGCGTCGCGGCGGCCGGCCATGGCGTAGGGGTTCAGGCCGGTGGTCTCGCTGTTGAGGGCGGCGAGTTCGGTGCGCACGGCGTTGAGGGCGGCCCCGGCCCGCTCGGCACGCTGCTTCTCCTCGCGCCACTGGCGGTTGCGGAGGCGGATCTGCGCCCACAGGTTCTGAATCTGGGTGGGGTCGGCGCCGCTCGCGCGGAGACCACTGTGGAGAACGCGGAGTTCGGTCTCGGCGATCTTGGCCCGGCTGCGCTGCTTCTTGGCGCTCCGCTCGGCTTTCTCGGAGCGCTTGCCGATGAGCCTGGTGAGGTGCGCTGCTGCGGTGACCGCCTCTTCGGCATCCTGCTCGGCCTCCTCGACGCGCTTCCGCAGTTGATCCACCTCGGCAGCGGGGTGGACGTGGGGTTCAGCGGCGGGCGGCGTGAGGTCGTCGCGGAGTGCCTGGACCCGCTCGGGTTCCAGCTCCAGCCAGTACGGCTGACGGTTGGGTCCGGAGAGGCAGACGATGGTGGTGTCGTCGTCGCCGTGGAGGACGTCGCCGTGACCCCAGCGGAGCGGGACCGGGTCGTCGGCGGTGGTCGGGTCCGGCCCACCGGAGGTCTGACCGGTGGCCTGACGGGCGGCTCGGTCGTGGCGCCCCTCGGCGACGGCGGCGCTGAGCGTCTCCTCGGCGGTGCGCAGGATGCCCATGAAGGCGTGGGTGGCGGCGAAGGATTCAGGGTCGGTCTTGAGGTCGTCGATGAGGTCGGATATCTCGTTGTCGTGGATCTCGACGTGGATGCGGCGCTGGCCGTCGATGCGGTTCATGTAGATGCGGTCCATGGCGGATCTCCGGGGTGTGGGGCCGCCCGGGCGACGGGGTGGCCCACGAGGGCGAAAGTCAGGTGTTGTCGGCCATCTGCCGCAGGTCTGCGGCCACGACGACGAGGACGTCCGCGTCCGGCAGGTCACCGTCAGGCGCTTGACCGCCCTGTTCAACCCAGGCATCGGTGAGGGCACCGATGGGTCCGGCGAGGTTGGCGAGGGTGTAGCTGAGGTCCAGCAGCACCTCGCGGAGGGAGCTGGTGTCGCGCAAGTTGTCGATTTCGGCGAGCGCCTGGGAGGTGATCTGGAGCGTGTGGGCCTCGTTGGCACCGAGGTGGTTCAGGTCGGTCATGGTGTTCAGCCCCTGGCGTTGGGCCCGCCCCGTGGCCGAGCAGGGGGCGGGGCTGGGGGCTGGTCCAGCCGCTGCTGGCGAGTGCCGCCCGTAGTCCGTCGCGGATCGAGGCGTCAGGGCAGTGATCGTCTTCATGAGGAAGTCTTCTTCTTGATCACGCGTGCTTGGTGAGCGATCGCCGCAGCGACGGCCCGGCTGTGGGCCGGGCCGTCCGTCGTCGGGTGGGTGTGGGTTAGACCCTCTCGGCAGCCCAGAGGTCGTTGAGGTCCTCGCGAATCTCTTCCTCCAGGGCGGCGAGAAGCGCCTGCTCGGCGTTGCAGTCCCCGGAGACTGCCTCGATGAGGTCGTCCTGGACCTGCTGCTTGCCAGCGAGCACCGAGGGCATTCGCTCGTCCTGCGTGCCCTTGGCGATGAGCCGGTGGATGGTCACAGGCTTCGTCTGGCCCGTGCGGAAGAGCCGGCCGTTGGTCTGCAGGTAGTGCTCGAGTGAGAACGGCAGCGTGTACCAGATCATCGTCGAGCCACCGTGCTGCAGGTTCAGGCCATGCCCCGCGGCGGCAGGGTGCAGCAACATCACCGGGATCTGCTTGGCATTCCACCGGCGGATCATGTCGCGCGAGCCGTCGAAGGCCTGTGCGTCGACGCCGGCCTTCCGGAGCCGCGTGAGCAGCTGCTCCTTGTCGGACTTGAAGTGATAGGCGATGAGCACGGGCTCGCCGCCGTTGTTCCGCACCAGGTACTCGGTCATCTCGATCTTCTTGTCGTGGATGACCTCGTACCGGCCCTTCGTGGTCGGGTCGTCAGGATCCGCGGTGTAGAGCGTGCCCGAGGCGAACTGCATCAGCTTGCTCGTCAGCACCGCCTGGTTCGCGGCAACGATCGATTCGACGCTCTGCGTCAGCTTCCCGTCGTCGTCGGTGTAGGTCTGCACGATGTCCAGGACCAGGTCGCGCTTGAAGTCCTTGTAGGCCTGGAGCAGGTCCGGCGGGAGCGTGACATTGACGTCCTGGATGCTGAGCGCCGGGAGCTGCAGGCTCGTGTTCTGCGCGCTCATCACCAGGTGCGAGATGGCCTGATGGATCTCAGCCTCGGCGTTTGCCGTGGGGATCCACTTCGCCGGCGTCGTGGTGCCGGGCACCATCTTCGGCGTGAACCAGCGGTTGCGGTACGCGGTGATGTTCTGACCCAGCGTCTGGCCCTGGTCGAGCAGGTAGACCTGGCTCCACAAGTCGTGGAGACCGTTAGGGCTGGGCGTTCCCGTCAGCTCGATGAGTCGTTTCACGGCCGGCCGCACCGTTGCCAGAGCCAGGAAGCGCTGCGAGTCGTGCGACTTGAAACCCTGGGACTCGTCGATGATGACCGTCTGGAAGGGCCAGATGATGGTGTTGTGGCCGTTGATGTTCTGGACCGGCAGCTGATCGACCAGACCGAAGCGGCACTGAGCGCAGCCTGCGCCGGAACAGGTTCGGCAGTCATAGGCTTCCCACGTCACCAGGGTCGACTTGAGCAACTCCTGAATCCAGGCGTGGATCTTGGCCTTGGCGGGAACCCGGTTGTTGGCGTTGCCGGCGACCAGAGCACGGTACTCGTCGATCAGTTCGTCTCGGCCCAGTGGCCCCCGGGTCTGGAGCAGACCCAGGATCGCTGTCGCCTCCGGTGAGATGGTCGGGGCAGGCACTGCACCCGGCACTGGCGTGATCAGCTTCGTCTCCTGGGACGGCTGAGTCAGCAGCTCCTGGTTGATGAAGTACATCGTCGGCGGATCCGTGACGACCTCCTGGAAGCGCCTCAGGCGCCTGGCCTTGGAGAGCTTCCTGTCGTTCTCGTCGACGATGAGCGACTTCGTCCGGATGGGGAAGCCCCACTTCTCGATCTCGTCGATCCAGGTGGAGCGGGCGATCGCCACGGGTGCTATGACGAGGATGTGACCCATCGGGCGGATCGTCTGCAGGACACTGAGGGTCGTGAGCGTCTTGCCGGCCCCGACGCCGAGCCACGCGCCGGCGAAGGGATGGTCAACGAGGAAGTCGTGGATCTGCTGCTGATGCGGCATCAGCGAGATCGGGGACGGAGCAGTAGCCGTAGTCATGTCGCTGGTCATCCCTTCTCTTCGAGTGAGTAGTCAGGCATGGAATGCCTCATGAATGAGGGCGAGTCGGGCATGGGCCTCGTCGGCTCTCTGTATTTGCTGCGCGACCTCGGTCTCCAGCTCGGCGACCCTCGCTTCGAGCTGCGTGACGCGCGGGTCGGGCCCGAGGGCTTTTCGCACGCGTTGCAGCACTGACACCGGGTCGACAGGCTGCTCGGCTGCGCCAACCGGTGCTGTCTGGTGCGCGGATGCTGGCTTTTCGCGTTTCGCTTTCTGCGGAGCCTCGGGCGTGGTGTCGGAGGCGGTTCTGGTTGCGGGAACCGACGCGGCACGATCGCGGTGGACTCGCCGATGCGACACCAGAGCAGCCGCAGTGCTGAAGGGCCGTCGGCAGACCTCGTATCTGAAATCCCGTGCCTGGGGCGTGGGTTCGGCCTCCATCTCGGCTTCAGCCGCGCATGATCTCGAATAGTGGCTGATCGAACTCGTCGAAGGTCACCTTCAGCGACGCATCCGCGGGAAGGCTGCCGTCTTGGGCGTCGAACCAGGCGGCAAAGGTGGTGCTGTGCTGGATGAACGCCTGGGCCACCGTGATCTCTTGGGCCGGTCTGGGTCCCTGAGTGGAGTCCGATGATGGAACTTCAGCATGGTGCTCGGCCATGAGCCGGCGCATGTCGGCCCTGGCGTTCTGCGCCGTGCGGTTCTGCGAGGTCAGGTTGGGCGGAACCGAGGCTGTGCCCCCGGTGTTGTTGTGCAGGATGCAGTGACCCTTGGAGGAGATCCGTCCAACGCAGCCGATATCCATGGCCGCGAGGATGAGGCTCTTGGCTTCCTGGTCGAAGGTGGGGAGGTCGGCCCGGGTGAGCCGGCGGAACGACGGGGCCTTGAACCCGTTGGTCTTCGTGCTGCGGTTCCTCATCAGAACCCAAGCTCGCCGTTCTTGACTCTCTGCTCGATCCGGTACGAGGTGGTCTCGGCAGCCAGGAGATTGAACACAACGGCGGCGGCGTGATCCTCGTCGGTCTCGCCAGTGAGCCGCTGCATGAAGTGGCGGAATGCGCTGGCCTTCATGCGCTCCAGTTGAGCAACGGAATCGGCCTTCTCCCAGTTACAGGAGATGCGTTTCTGCACCCCTCGCTCCATGAGCGCGGCGCAGTGGGTGAACAGCGGCTCACCGAAGGGGACGGTCTCCGAGCCGAGCAGGTCGAACTGGGGCCGGCAGGTGTCGGGCCCGCGCAGCATCCCGGAGGAGAGCTCGCCTCGATGGCCGGAGTCTTTGGTCCCATACCGTGGCTGCTGGGCCGCAGCTATGCATTTGTAGGTCATGGTGCTGCTCTCTGTTGGTCGGATGCGGTCTTGAGGAGGTGCGCGATGAAGACGTCGACGCTCGGCTTGTCGTCGACGACGTGGACCTCGGCCCCGTGGCGGCGCAGCTTGGCGTGCGTGAGCTGTTGCAGCTTCCGCAGCTGGCCGCCGGGGCGCTTGACTTCGACGAACACGGTGCCGCGGGGGGCGACGACGATCCGGTCGGGCACTCCCCCGCGGGCTGGTGAGACGAATTTCAGGCACAGGAAGCCATGTGCTCGGCACTGGCTGAGGAGGTAGTCCTCGATGGTGCTCTCGCGCTTGCGAGCCATCAGCGTGGTGCCGTCTCGTCCGAGGAGACCGTCGGCACGCCGTACCTCAGCTCACAGGGCTCGACGAGGCGGAAGCCCGCGGAGTGCTTGTGCATCCGGGAGACGCTGATGGTCGAGCGCCTTGTGCCGTAGTGGGCCCGGACTCGGGCCCTGCCGCTTTTGACGAACTCGACGACGACGCGGCGCTGGTTCTGCCGGGTGTCGAGGTCCTCCCAGATCTGGCCCCGGCGGACCAGGATGCCCTCGCGGGTCGTGTTCTTCTCCTGCTGGGCCTGGGCGTCGTCGTCCTGGGCGGAGGTGTCGGTCGGCACGGCATCGGACGGAAGTGTGGACTGGGGCATGACGCCTCTCAACTCTCTTGTCGTGACAAGCCAGACTCGTTTTTCATCTCAATTATGACTCGAAGTCAATGGCCTATTAGGGTCCATTCGCCAATCACTATGGAAAGCCACAGGGTGCCGGGCTGCGTCGTGTCGACACGGCCCGGCACCCTGTGGTCCGGTGGTGGTGAAGGCGCCGATCAGGCGGCGTTTCTCCAGTTCTTGGTGAACGTCTCGTCGAGCATCCGGGTGTAGATGTCGAGATCGAGCGCCCCGATGAGCTGCTCGTTCCGGGCGGTCGGCAGCGCGCGGAGGTCGTCGTTGACGACGATCACCGACCAGCTCGGATCAATGCCGTTGATCCGGCGGATCACGACGTCCTGGTCATCGGGCAGCAGCGTGAGGCCGTCGGAGGCGCTGGCCTCGCTGCGGTTCTTCGCCCACCCGTGGTGGCGCAGGATCTCAAGCGCGATCGGGTCACGTCGCACCCCGGCGCTGCCGGACTCGCGCCGCTTGCTCTGGCTGGCCGGGTTCACCTTCCATGCGCCGGCGTTGTGCAGGCTCACGGCACCATCGGTGCCGTCGTGGACGATGAAGACCCGGTTGACCATTTGCAGTGCCCGCGGGTTCACCAGCTGCGCATCGCCATCCTCGTTGCCGTCACGGTCGGGCCCGGCGCTGACCGGATCGGCGGCGAACGGGTAGGTGATTGACCCACGCGAAGCGGCGAGGACGTTCTGGAACAGCAGCAGCGTCCGCACTGGGTCGGCCGGGTCGATCGCCTCCTCGATCACCTTCCGGCCCAGCACGGGATCGAACGGCTCGGCGAGAGCCTCCTCTCCCCTGTCGGCGACGGTCTGCAGGTAGCGGGCCAGGGCGAAGTCGATCACGGCTGGGTGGGCCAGCGACTTCGTCGGGGTAGGACCCGCGTGGCAGGCCAGCGTCCCGCCGGAGGCGGTGATAATCGCGCTGTCGGCGACGCTCCGGTCCTCACTGGGCGACTCCAGCTCGAGCCGGTTGTTCGAGTCCTTGCTGATGAGGAACATCAACTCCGGTTCGATGTCGATGCCGATGGCGGCCTGCTGCTCGGCGAGCACTCGGTTGTTGGCGGTCTCATCGAAGCCGTTCTCGCCGCCGACGACGGAGTAAAGGCCGTCGGTGTTCGTCGAGATGATCCGCGCGCCGGCCAGCGTCTGGGCCTGTCCGATCCGCCAGCTGAACAGCTGGCCGATGATCCGCATCGAGATGGTGCGGTTGTTCATCCTGATCGGCGTCCGGTGCGCGGCGTCAGCAGCTCCAGAGGCTGAGTTGAGGATCAGCTTCGTGCCGTTGCGCAAGGTCGCGAGCCGGGCCTTTTCCTCGGCGGAGATCCCCGGCTTCTTCATCTCGAAGCCCAGGCGTTCCTTCTCGAAGAAGATCGTCGTGTAGCGGTCCTCGCCCAGCTCGGGATTGTAGAACGCCCTCATGTTGCGCAGCAGGTTCGGGTAGTAGCTCGTGAAGTCCTCGTGGATGACGAGGCCTGCAGAGGTCCGTGCGAACTTCGGGTGCAGCTTGGTGGACTTGTCGGCCTTCGCGGTGAACAGCGCGGGCGCCTTCCTCGCCGGCTCTTCGCGATAGACGGCCTTGACCGCCGAGGTGACGGCCAGGACTACCTTGCCATCGAGCACGGTTCCGTCGGCCAGGCGTACGTGCATCGCCTCGGTGTCCGGACGCTGAGTATCCAGCAGCTGGGCCGGATCCGGCACTTGGGCCTGCGCACGCGCGAGCTGCTCGGCCTGGTCCAGGTCGTCCTTCCTCGGCTTGCGGTACTTCACCTTCTTCGGGTCCGAGCCCAGCAGCACGAGCCGCTTGTCGACGGTCGTGCCGTCGGGCAGCGCGAGCAGGTTGTGCTGGCGCTTGGCCTCGGCGACGAAGTCCTTCGCGTCCGGGTAGAAGAGCTTGGCGAGGCCGATCATGGCTGCCTGTTCTCGGTGCTCGAAGAAGTCGGCGTCGAAGACTGCCATGTCCGCTTCCGCGCCGTGGATGCCCCCCGTGCTGAACGTGGCGAAGCACGACGACGGAGAGGCGTCACGGTGGAAGTAGGGCACGTTGTTCGGCGTCTTCGGCAGCTCGCGCAAGGACTTGGCCGGGAGGTCGAACAGGTCGCGGTACTCCTCGGAGTCGTTGAAGTTCTGCCCCTCGATCGAGCGGTAGTAGTTGACGACCTGTATGAACTGGCGGTGCGCCTTCGCTTGTGCTGGCGTCGCGGCTGGGTCCTTGGCAGGGTCGGGCGCCACGTTCTCCTCGAAGAAGCGCACGCACTCGTCGAGCACGTTGACCTGGGGGATGCCCTGCTCCTCGGCCACCTCCTTGGCCGGATAGAGGAACGACACCGCCTCGATGTCGTTCAGCGAGGTGTACGGCGCGAGAATGCGGCCGACGAACTTCGCCGAGGACGAGTCGATGGTCAGGCGGTCCCGGCGCACCGAGCCGTTCTTGGCGTAGACGGTCTCGGAGTACTGCGCCAGCAGGCCCGCCTTGAGGTCGAAGTTGCTGGCGTAGGCCGGGTGCTGGAAGAGCTGAGCCAGGCCCAGGCAGTCGGAGACGTTGTAGGCCAGCAGCTCGTAGAGATCCTCGATCGCGGCGATCGAGGTGTCGTGGCTGAGCTTGTCGGACTCCTTGATCTGGCGGCCGAGCATCCCGAGCAGGCGCTTGAGGCTCACCTTGGTCTGCAGCTCGTTGAGACGGGCGACGTCCAGGTGCCGGCCCGAGTGCATCATGGCGCGGCGAATCTTGGCGGCCGGGCCGTCCCAGCCGAGGTAGCCAGGCATGTACTCAATGTGCTCGTTGAACAGCTTGTCGTTGTGCTCGCGCATCTCGCGCGCGGTGGTCGGCTGGACAAGACGACCGGAGTGCGGAGCCGGGAAGGTCTCCATCAGGTACAACGCGAGCATGGTCATGTCGTAGTTCAGCGAGTTGTACCCGGCCAGGAACGGGTGCTTCAGCGGGTCGTACTCGGGATCCGTGTCGCAGACCGGGCGCAGGCTCGCCGGATAGGACGAGACCTCGCTGCGGTCGTTGACCTGGTCCGCGTTCGAGAGACCCATCAACTCGGCGAGGCGGAGGTTGCCCCGCTCGCCACGCAGGTTCCACAGCTCGACGCTCACCGCGGGCAGGCCCGGATTGGAGCGCACCACAGCTTCATAGAGCGCCTGCGGGTCCACAGCGTCGGAGAGCTGCTGGTCGTCGGCGAGGAAGAAGATCTCCAAGTCGTCGACGGCTCTGCCGGGCCGCGGGGTATAGGCGCACAGAGTGAAGACGTCCGACAACGACTCGATGTCATAGAAGGTGAAACGCGCCTTCGAGGCCGTGACGGGTGTTCGCTGTGTGGTCATGGTGGAGATCTCCTTTCGTCGGTCCGACCATCACGGCCGGTGTCTGGGGAGGATGCGCGCGCGGCCTCAGAGGGAGTCGCGAGGAGAGCGCCGGCGCGGGGCACCCATGCGCCGGGACGCCTCACTCATGAGCCGGGCCTTCTCCACGGGATCCGTTGTGATCTATGAGCAGATGGTGCGGTTGCTGATCCGCTGCTCGCGCGCGACGTCGGACATCGCCGTGCCCATTAGGCGGCCCTGGCCGCAGGCGAGTTCGAGTACGGCCGGGGCGAGTTGGCCGAGTGCGCCAGACGTTGTAGCCATGGACGCATCAGTCTTGTTCGTCAGCGGTGTCCTCGGTCGAGGCGGACGCGCCCGTCTGCCGGAGCAGTCCGCGATAGTTGGCCTGCAGCATCGGCTGGGATTTCTTCTTCGGGTCACTACCGGTGTAGCTCGGGTGCATCCACTTCTTCAGCTCGTACTCGGCGATCAGTACCTCGGGGGCGTGCATCATCTGGCCGGGCCGGATCTTGCGGTTCTTGTCCGGGCAGTGCCACAGGGCATCCGGCCGGACAATCGCCACGAGGTCGGTGATGAACTGCTTGTTGCTCACCGGCGAGCCCGACGGCGAGACGTCGGCGAACCAGGCCTTGTACAGGTCGTAGAGAAACGTGAACGGTGCCAGGTCCCAGACCAGCCGCCCGCGGAACTCTTCCCAGAAGGCGCGCACGGGGTCGTTGACCTCCTTGTACTCCGCCAGGACCGCCTTGGTCGCCACGGGCTCGGAGAGCTGGTAGTAGTCCCCCGGAGATGACGCACCGGCGCGGTTGACCGCGTACCAGAAGACGTACTCCAGAACCTCACGACGCTGGAGGTAGTCGTCCTTGATGTACTTCTTCTCGGCTCCGGTGAAGCTCTTGGTGAAGGGCACGAAGAGCTGCCGGCGGTAGAACGACTCGGACTTGTCCTTCACGCGCGGGAACTCGTTCAGGCACTGGACCATGAAGCCGAAGAACTGGTAGGCGATCGGCATCCGGTACTTGCGGTTGATCTGGATGACGTCGTTGGTCACGATCGCCTTCAGATTGGCCGCCTTGTCGATGAAGGTGCCGACATCGTTCTCGTCGACGATGATCGCATTGGCGCGCACCAGCGGTTCGAGCGCGAAGTCCTTGCCGAAGTCCGAGAGCGGAATCGAGGTATGCGCGCCGCTGCCGACGAGGTTGCGCATGAGCGCGCAGAGCGTGCCCTTACCGTTGTTGCCCTGCTCGGAGTAGAACCAGGCGGTCTTGCCCCAGCGCACATGCGGCCGAATGACTGCGCCGATGATCTCCCAGATCAAGTCGGCGAGGCCCTCGTCACCGACCTGGTCAAAGAGCTCTGCGATCCAGGCGACGACTTCCCAATCTCCGTCCTCGGGGTGCGTGATGACCTGCTGCGGAGCGTCGTCCACGTAGTCGACGTCGTTCTTGGTCAGCAGCACGATGGCGGGGTCGAAGGGGTGAACCTGCTTGGGCTCGAAGTGGAAGTCCTTGCCGAAGATCGTGACATCCAGCGGCTCGGTGCCGTAGAAGACGATGCCGTTGCGCGCGGCGATGAAGTCGCGGTTCGTGCTCTGGTGCCGTCTCGGGCTGTCTTCGCGCAGGACGGCCAGGACCTCGGCGAACTCCTTGAGGGTCAGCTGGGTGTTGTACATGCGCGCCGTGGTGCGGATGTTGTCCTCGCTGGTGGTGTATGTCCCACGTGCGCGGCCCGCGGCCTGGTACATCGCCAGCAGGTCGTACTCGCGGTCGGTGTCCTTGGCGTTGGGCGCGATCCGAATCACGTGGTGCAGGCGCAGGAGGATCTGCGCGACCTGCCAGTACGTCAGATACCGCGGCAGGGGGAGCTTCTCGGCGGCCGTTGCCCCCTTGACGTTCTCGGCCTTGATGACGCCGCCCACGATCGCCAGCAGCTCCTTCTCCAGAATGCGAGGCGCCGGGGGATCGGTCGGGTCGATCTGGTCGAGGTAGGCGGCGGTGATGTAGGTGACGATCTCGTTCTGCGGAGCCATGTCATCGCGGTTCGAGAAGTACCCCATGACGCTGGCCAGGACGTCGGCGACGGGGTTGGTGCGCGGTCCGGGGCTGGAACCGGCGGTAGGTACGGATGTGAGGGCATCAGGAGACGTCATGTTGCTGCTTTCTCGATCATGATCGAGTTCCTGCCGGCGATGAGTGGGAAGCCGATTGGACTCGTAATCGAATGGAACGTGATCTTGACCTTATGCCATCCTGCCATCCTTTCGCAACGATTGAACCACTAGTCGATAAGGGAGTTGACTGGCGTCCTGAATGTTGGTGGCGGATGATCTAAAGGGCTGCTAGCAGGGACTGGAGAGGGCGCGCGCAACCGCCGCGGCCATGCCACACGCGTCGCAAGCCTGGACGGGACACGAGAAGCCAGTGACTCCGTGAGGGCACGCGCCCGACAGAGTCACTGGCTCCTTGTGCTCGACCACGCACCCGCGGGCGGCGTGAGCCGCCCGGCCTGCGGTCGAGGTTCGGAGGAGTTCTTCCGACCGGTCGAGAGCCGACTGCCACCGGAGCATCGACTGGACGCCCCCCCCCCCAGGAGGATCCCGAGAGTCACATACCCCCTACACGTATCCGTAGCGTGTACCACTTGACGTGGTACACCTGTTTTCCCAGGTCAGAGTAGTAATTTCGCGAACCCAAGAGCAGCCTGTACCACGTGGCATTTTCTACGTGGTACAGGCGTTTGCCCAGGTCAGACCGGGTCTATATACCCCCCGTACCACTTGTACCAAGAAGTGGAGACTAGATACACGCGCATAAGAGGGCAGACTGGCGAGCTGGAGATGGAGCTGCCTAGACCACTCCGGAATGCGTCCCCTATGTAAACGCTCAAAAAGACGTGGTACTCGTGGTACATCGACGGGAAACGCTGGTTGACCAGAGAAAACGCCGTACCACGCCGACGCTTCCACGTGGTACACCCGTTGCGGGAAAGGGCCTCGCGGCGCAGGTGTTTGCCCAGGTCAGACGCGGTTTTCAGGTGCGTACCACGTCTCCTGGTACACATGGCAGCTCGATGCGCCCCCGGCGACCAGGTCGAGGCGGACTTTTGCGCTGAGCCGCGTGCGGCTCCCAGGCGGCGCGTCCTCCGTGCGCGAGTCAGAACTCTGTCCGAGTCGTTCGTCCATGAGACCCCACTGGAAGCGAGATGGCATTGGACTGACATTCGGTTCTCATTGCGTGCGATCCACGACAACTGCTATCGTTCACGGCAGGTGATCGATGTTGCACTGGAACGTGAAACAGAGAGGCCGGAGGGCATCCCCGTGGGAAGGGAGCTCTCCGGCCTCTTTGCATGTGCTGCTGAGTGCGAGGCGTGGTTGGCGCGAACCACCCAGGAGTAGCCGTGCTTCAGCCTCGCCGGCGTCCCGCATTGGGGGACTCGGGACTGCGGCTACGGGATCGCTCGTCTGCTTCGACGACGTAGAGGATCTCGTAGGAAATCGTGGTGTTGAGGTTGAGCCGGTTCTTGCTCTGGCTCTTCTCCATCGTGATCTTGCGGAAGCCGCGAACAGCCTCAGCGCGATCGAAGAACCGGCGCAGCCTCGCGTTCACACGCTCACGGGCCTGTTCGGCCGTGATGCCCATGTCGGAGACGACGAAGACGTGCGTGTGACCGCGATCGAAGGTGGGCTTCTCACCGGTGTCGAGGTCCAGACGGATCTTCGCACGGCTGATGTCGAGGGCGTCGGGGCGGACGAGCTTTCCTCGTGAGTCGTACGTGCAGGTGCTGACCATAGCCACGATGAGATCCTCTCCTCTCCCGATGAGTATGACTGAATAGTTACTTTCAGTCACACCCCCGGTGGCCGGATCACCCCGGTCACCACGAGCATGCCCGCCGTACGAGGGACCGCCGGCTGAAAGGCCGCCAGGTCCCGCACAGAGGGCACCATCGTTCTTCAGAAGAGGCTGAGGACCTCGCTCACTGCATCGCGGACTCGCCTCCCGCGCCCTGGACTGCGCCCGGCGCAGTCCCGCCGGCGACCCGCCGGTAGAGCCCCAAGGCACAACCAGCGAAGGCCAGGAATAGGAACACCGCGGAGACGGGGTTCGCCAGAGCGCCGAGCGCCTGTGCTGGGACAAGAGCGGCAGCGAGGTTGAAGCCCAGGTGCAGGAGCACGCAGGGCCACAGCACGCGCGTGCGTTCGTAGACCAGGGCCAGGAGCACCGCCAATGGCAGAGTCGAGGCGAACTGCACGGCGCTGCCGTGCACCAGGCCGAACACCACCGCGGTGACCAGCGTGGAGACGAGGATGCTCACCCGCTTGCGCAGCAACGGGTAGATCAGCCCTCGGAACAGGAACTCCTCCCCGGCAGGGGCCGCGACCAGGGTGAGTAGAAGAGTTGCCACAGCCCCGGCCGCGTGCCTGGTTTGGTTCGAGGCGTCGAAGCCGACGGACCCGGCCGCGAAGTAGATCCACAAGGCCAGCGACTGCCCGGCGAGGAAGGCCAGGACCGCACAGCCGACGACGGTCCAACCGAAGCCTGGGATCTCCGGCCTCGGCCGCGGGGCCGGCGCATGCGCGAGCCACCGGGGCCGCTGGATCCTCATCGAACCGACCAGGACGAGGACGAACATGCCCAGGACGGTGGTCGCGACGATCGGCTCTCCGATGAGTAGGACTGCGAAGGTGCCGAGGCCGAGGTAGACCGCGACGGCGACGAACGGCACGAGGACGCACCACCCGATGTTGAGAAGACGCGAAGTGATCGGTGAAGTCGTCAAGGTCTCCTCCTCTACCGGTCTCAAGCAGCCGTGGTGATCTGCTCGTTGATGACGGCCTGGACGCGGGTGTCACCGCGGAAGGTGTTCAGCTGCAGCGTCGCCGTGAAGCGCAGCGTGCCGAGTTCGGTGCGGCTTGCGCGCCGCACGAAGCTCTGGATCACGTCGAACTTCTCCTCGGCAACGTTCCACCACAGGCAGGACAGGCCGGACCGGGTGACCAGGCGCAGGTGCTGCGATTCGGATCCGATCCGGTCCACGCGCAGTCCCAGGGGCTCGATCGCGATCTCGACGACCGGCGCGGTGAAGCCGTGCCCGAAGGGCTTGAGCCCCTCGGTCCGGCGCACCAGCTCGAACAACGGCTGCAGGTCCTCGAGGCCGGCGTCGCAGTCGGCGTCCGGACCGAGTACGAGATCACCGTTCGGGCCATCGGTACTGACGGCGAGCCGGGCTACCTGAGTGGCCTCCTGCAGCACGGCGACGAGGTCACCGAGCTTCTCGGCCTTCGCGATGCGGACGCCGCAGGCCTGCTGGTGCCCGATGGCGCTGAGACCGTCGTGCGGTTCCAGGCTGGTGATGATGTCGAACCACCCCGGCGCGCGACCGGAGCCGCTGACGACATCGTCGGGACTGGCGGGGCGGTTGAGAACGACGACCGGGTGACCGTTGATCTCCATCATCCGGTTGGCCAGCAGCCCGCACATGCCCGGGTAGGCGTCCGAGAAGTACACCCACGGGGCCAGAGGCTGGTCCCGGGCAGTGAGTTCTTCCATGTGCTCGATGACCAGCTGCTTGCGCAGCTCGTTGCCCTCGATCACCTGGTGGGCGGCCTTGAGCTTGACGTCGGCACCGTCGGCGGTGAACACCGCGAAGCACGGCTCAAGCGAGGCCCCCGTGCGGCGTGGGCTGTTCATCGCCGGGGCGAGGTAGAAGCCGAAGAAGCCCTCGTCGAGGTCGTCGACGTCTCGGATCTTGCCGACCTGGGCGAAGGCCTTGAGCGTGATCGCGAAGCCCTCGAAGGCCCGTAGGAAGGCCGGGTGGTGCGGCTCGGTGCGCAGCAGCTGCATCAGGATCGACTGCTCGACGTCGATGGCATCGGGGTCAGCGTCGAACCCACCCCAGGGATTGGGGATCGTCTTCGGCGCGGCGACGCGCAGCAGACGGGCAATCGAGATCGCATCGCGCACCAGCTGGCGGTTCTCGTACAGCACGGGCATGACGTCGGAGACGGTGCCGAGGCCGGCGAACAGACGCAGCAGGTGGATCTCCCAGAGCTTCTCGGGCCGGTGTACGCGGGTGTATGCCTGGATCACCTGGTAGAGCACGTGGGCACCGCAGATCCCGGTGTGGGCGTAGGTCTCGTTGATCCGGCACGGGTCGACGGTGATGTCCGCGGTCGAGCCCGGCGCCAGCTCCTCGTGGTGATCGGTCACCAGCGTCGTCCAGCCCAGGGCACGCGCGGCGGCGATGCCGCGGTGGGAGTTCACTCCCCCGTCGCAGGTGAGCAGGACCCGGGTGTCAGGCCACTTCGCCTGGATCTCGGCGATGTCCTCGGGCGCGAGCTCGTGGCCGCGGCGGTAGTCGGGCAGGTGCAGCTCAACGTCGAAGCCGAGCTCGGACAGGCCGGCGTAGCCGAGGACACCGGAGGAGATACCGTCCATGTCGAAGTCGGGGGCGATGGTGATCTTCTTGCCCGTGGTCCGGGCGTCATGAAGGGCCTCGACCATCTCGGCCAGGTCCAGGAGCTCGTCGTGCTCTGTGGACTCGATCTCCTTCAGGTACTGATCCGACCACCCCCTGCGCTGGCACAGCAGCTCGAAGAGGTCGGCGTCCTCGTCGGTGAGTGAAGGGTCGTCGAGGGTCTGGAGCATGGACATGGTGGGAACCTCTCGATCTGGGTTGCTGGTCGGTGGAGAACGGGGCATGCGAAACCCCTGACGTTGCTGTGATTTTAGCAGTGCGATTCACCATTCCTGCTCGATTAGCAGCGTTTCGAGTCCCATTCGGGTTCCAAATGGGACGCTTATCTCGAATAGTCGCGACAGACTTTCCAAGGTCCTTGCGTATCAGCTACTGTCGCTGGTATGGCCATTCGAAGCATTGTCGAGTCAGATCTCAGTGGTAAGCCGGATGCGGCTACCGTGACCTTCGGCCTGGGTGACACCTGGTACGAAGTCGACCTCACCCCTGAGGAGCAGAAGGGCCTTGAGGATGCGCTGAAGTCGTATCTGAAGGTCAGCCGGAAAGCCGGGAAGGCGGCGCCCAAGAAGCGAGTCGTACCCGAGACGACTCCCGATGAGCGTGACAAGATCCGCGAGTGGGCCAAGAAGGAGGGCTACGACTTCGCAGATCGCGGGCGCATCCCGAAGACGGTCATGAAGGCCTATGACGAGGCGCACGGCATCGATCGGAGCAAGTAGCGCTGAGCCTGGTGTTCGCCTCCCGGCCGACTCCTCTCATCCGTCCTTGAAGGGCCCTGCGGTGTGCTGCAGGGCCCTTCGTGCGTCTCAGAACGGCGGCGGCGACGGATGGATCACGTTGGTCGTCTTGATCCCCGCGGCTCGCGCGCGAGACCTGCAGTGGATGGCGCCGTGCGAGAAGTGCCCCGGCGTATGCGGCATGAGCTGCTCCTGGTCTCGCTGCGGGCATCCGGGCTTCCGGCAGAGGTCGAGGAAGGCCGTGCACAGCACCTGAGCCCCGGCCTCGCGAAAGACTTGGGCGGCGTCCACCATCTCCTGGTTGCGCTGGAAGCCGGCTGTTCTCCCAGGGGTCGACCAGTCGGCGGGGAAGGTGATGATCTCGCAGCCTGCGTCCCGCCACAGCAGCTCGGCTATGGCGTCGGCACCCTTGGGGCAGTGCCCCGAGAGGAGCACCGGCCGGGTGACGTTCTTGGGACCCCAGTCGCGCCAGGCATCGTTGAACGTCTCACGCATGCTCTTCTCGTCGTTCCAGCTGCGGGAACCGGTGACGAGGACGACGTGCGAGAACGATTCTGGAATCATTTCAGCAATCATTCGAGTCTCCTCTCCGTGTGACTCGGTGGTCTCCACAGCTGGAGTCGAGAGCTGTGGCCATGATGTCCGGGCAGGCGTGGGGTCTGCGTGTCGCTGGCTCATATCGGTCGGCTGGTACTGGGCTCAATGATGGCCAGGTCCTTCCCCCGGTGGAGCTCGACGCGGATCTGATCGTCGTTACACATCGGCATGAGGTGGACGGTGTACATCCCGTCATCGCTGTGGGAGACGTGCACTGTGACGACCGTGCTGTCTTCGTCGGTGAAGTCGACGTCGCCGATGTCCTCGGCATCGCCGGAGCGCATCACCTCGGCTACAGCTTCGCTGTTCGACTGCCACAACTTCGGCTCACAGCGGGCTTCGGTGGCGTAGGGCGAGGGTTCGGGCTGGACTGCGTCATGGTGGTGCTTCCTCGTGGACTCGGGTGCGGGTGGCGACCATCGAGTGCGGACCCCGGTGGGGTCCGTGTGATCTCGATGTTCGACCCAGCTCCCGTGCCAGCTGTGCTGGCTGACGACTCAGAGGATCTGGCTGGCGTGGGTTCCCGGATGGATCGCATAGCGAGCCGTCGCACGGGTCGTCACTTCTCGCCTGAGCCGGGCGCGCAGCGCCAGGTGATCCACCACTGCTGCACCCTTTGCCGCCGTCCACATCTGTGGACAACTGGAGCGGGGCAGTGGCGGGGCTTCCTTTCTCAAGCGCAGCGCTGGGCATAGCCGGAGGGAGCGCCAGCGACCGACGGACCGGTGAGCGAAGCGAACGGTGGAACCCGTCGGCTATGCCGACTAACACGTCCTCGGAGCACAGCAGAGAGGCCGAGCGGAGCGAGGGTCCGCAGGACACGTGTTATCAGGTTCCCTTATGCCCTTTTGCTTCCTTGTCGTCGTCCTCGCCGTTCCACGGCTGGAGCGTTAGCGGAAGCCTGGAACATCAGGGGAAACGGTCCGTACCCTCATGACCCGTACCCCTCCCCCCTTTCCGCGCAGCGGGGGTACGGGTCTGGCTGTTTCGCCTGGTCATCGCACCTTTTGGATGTACCTCTGTTTCGACGTCCGTGATAAGGCCGTACCCCCACACTGATCCGTCCTCGTGAGGCACAAGCGAGGCGGGGGGTACGGATCTGCTCCTGACGGGGCGCAGCCCCGGTTGATCGCCCTGCTGCCGCAGGCGGCACAGTCTTCGCCGCGTAGCGGATCCGTCCTCTCGCGACACCGTCGCTCAGGCTGTGGATAACGCTCTGCTCCACCGCTCGCCGCGGCGGCGCAGCCGGCCTCGCCCCATCGCGTTGTGCTGGCTGGCCGCCTGGAACCCGGGCGAGCAGGGCGCTGGGTGCACCAACGTGACTCGACCGTGCCCGGTCCGTTGCTCCGGTGCTGCCGCGGCAGCGTGCCAGGACCTCACGCACCGCGTCCGAGGCGGGCGTTCGGCACTACCTTGTCGACGCACGTTCTGGCCCCGGGCTGTGTTCCGTTTCGCGCTTGCGCGGCGAGCCCGGGGTGGTCCTTCGTGGACGCATCAAAAGAAGAGAGGCCCGACTGCTGCGACCAGCTGCCCATCGGGCACAGCGAGCAGCTCAAGCGTCATCGGGCCGCTGTCGTCTCCCTCCAGGGGCTGCTTCCGCGGCAAATGTCTCTACTCTTCCTCTACCCCACGGGCCTTTGCTGCGGAAGCAAGTCGTTCCTCGCACGCTCGTGGGTGCGGGGACCTACTCCCCCCTTCGCTCCCTCTCCCTCTGCTCTGCTCTGCGCGACTATGACAGCCCGACGACGCCCCTGTACCGACCGTCGCACCAGCGCTGTACCAGCACCGCGCCGACGGCTCGCCGGCGGCTGTGCTGATCTCGCTCCACCGGCGTTCCGTGGCTGCGCTGCTGTGCCCGACGGGCTTCGGCAGGGGGCAAAGACAGGCTTTTCGGCCCCATGAAACAGCAATGAAACAGCGTCTCCCTCACGTCTCCGAGGTGACTCATCGGGGCACATAGGGACGCGACTGGGACACGCACAAGACACCGATTGCCGCCCTTGTGTCTCTCAGAATCCCGCGCGCGTCCTCACGGTGTCTCGCGCGCGCTCCAACAGTGCCGCTCTGGTGTCGCACACAGCGCCCTCGGAGGACACATTCATGTAGGGGTGCCGGGCAGCGTCTCTCAGGAGGCACAGTTGGGACACCGACGGGTCCTTATGCGTACCCCCATGCGGCTTCCCCGGGACGGCGCCGTGACCCCAGGTGTCGCGCAGGTGTCCCGGGTGAGCACTTGCCGCGTCGCAGGTGGGGCTCAGGAGCGCATGGTGCCGGCGGCTTGCACGCGGTCGCCCCAGGCGGGGGCGCTGCGGTGTCTCGTAGGTGTCCCTGCCAGCACTCGATAGGGACATCATTGGCACCGACTCGCGTACCGAATGGGACTTGCATAGGACTCGATAGGAACACTAGGGTGGACTCATGTTGATTCGCATTCGAGAGGAAACGCGAAGGGCGGTGAGCCCATGTGAC
Source organism: Streptomyces sp. NPDC048142 (assembly GCF_043202835.1). Lineage (NCBI taxonomy): Bacteria > Bacillati > Actinomycetota > Actinomycetes > Kitasatosporales > Streptomycetaceae > Streptomyces > Streptomyces sp. NPDC048142. Next base: position 233,399 of record NZ_JBIDBC010000001.1, on the reverse strand, counting down.
AGAGCGAGAGGCATCCGACGACCGACCGAATGAAGTGCAAGAGCGAGTGGCAGGGCGAGGTGAGCGCAATGGCGAATCAGCCGGGTGAACCTCGCAAGGTTCGCTGGACCGTGCCTGCTGCCGATACCTCGGTGATCGAGTGGCTCAATGAGCAGGCGGACATCTCTCAGTCGATTCGACTGCTCATTCGGGAGTCCATTCAGCGTGACGGGTACATCGACGTCTTCTACAAGCCCGTCGATCAGCTGCCGCGTCGCGGCCGGCCACCGCTGGAGATCGCCGAGCAGCGCGAGGACGACGAAGCGACAGCCGAGCGCCGTCCGGCCGCCTGGCCGGTTCAGCCGCAGCCCGTGGTCACCGACCAGGCCAACACCGTCGTCGAGACCGCAGCACCAGTACCGGAAGCCCAGCCCGAGCCGGTTCCCGCACCACTTGAGACGGCTGAGGATCCCGCCCCCAGCCCGGCGCCCGAGCAGCCGAAGCAGGCATCCATCGACGAAATCATGGCGAGCACTCGGCGCTGAGTGACGCGGTGACTCTCACTTTCCAGGCAGACAACACAGACACCGAGGGACCGAATTCATGAGCACAAACACCACCGACATCATCACTCTCACCGGCGGCATCGACGTCGGCAACGGCTATGTCAAGGGCGTCATCCAGAACACGAAGCAGGAGACCTTCGACGAGATCGATCTGCCCAGCGCGGTCGTCTCGACTTCCCGTACCTCGCCGAAGGTGCCGCTCCCCGACGCGGATGCGGCCTCCGTGATGGCCGGCGACTTCTACAACCAGATCGACTGCTCGCTCACCACTCCCCTGGTGGCGGCGTCGGACCGCCGGATCTTCGGCCGGGCGGCGCTGAGCGTGCGCGGCTCGAAGTTCACCGAGTTCGAGGTGCTGGGCAAGCACTCCAAAGCCGATCAGGAGCTGAGCAAGGTCCTGGTCCTGGGTGTCTTCGCCGCGAAGGCCCTGCGCGACTACGTCCGCGAGAACGGCGCGCTGCCCGATCACGAGCTGCGCGTGCAGGTGCGCGCCGGCCTGGCGCTGCCGATCTCCGAGTTCGTCGCGCGCCGCCACGCCTACGCCGCCGAGTTCATCGGCCTGCTGGGCAGCTCCGACCCCGCGGTACACCTGGTGACGCTCAAGAACTTCAGCACCCCGGTCTCGGTGCGCCTGCAGTTTGTCGACGTCCAGGTGATGGCCGAGGGCGCCTCCGCACAGTTCGCCATCACCGACAAGGGGGAGCCGCTCGCCCAGGCGCTGCTGGACGATCTGCGCACCCGTGACGCGTCCATCGTCGAGGGCGTCTCTGCTTCTGATCTGGTGGCGGTCCAGCACACCATCGGCGTCGACGTCGGCGAAGGCACCGTGAACTTCCCGGTCTTCACCGACGGGCGATTCAACCCCGAGGCGGCCGCCACGCTCGACGAGGGCTACGGCACCGCGCTCATGAACGCCATGGAGCGCATGAGCGAGTCCGACGCCACGCTGCAGTTCTCCTCGCGCAAGCAGCTGGCGGACTTCCTCCACGCGGAGCCGTCCGTGCTGGTCAAGAACCGTCATCAGCGTGCCGCCGGCTTCGTCGAGGACGAAGCTGGCTACCTGGTCGACGAGATCGCCTCCTCCTTCGGCGATGTTCTCTCGCAGGCCGGCGCGACGACTGAAGTCGTTTACGTCTACGGCGGCGGCTCGGGTCCGATCAAGCACCTGCTGCACCCGGCGCTGCTGAAGGCCGCAGGCGACGTGCCCGTGCTCTACCTCGACTCGAGCTATTCGCGGCATCTGAACCGCGAGGGCCTGTACATCGCGGCTCGCCACGTCGAGCAGCAGGCCCTCGCCGCGAAGCCCGCGGGCAAGCGCAGTAAGGAGGTGGCCTGATGTGTGAAGCACTGGACGCGACCTCGAAGGCTGAAGCTGCCGAGATCAGCAGCCGGATCGAACTGTCGGACGAGATCGTGCTCGGTCTTCTCCACGAGGGGATCAAGAGCGAGTACTGCCAGTCCGAGCCGCTGCGCCTGGGCGGAATGCTCTACCCCGATGCAACGGGTGCGTTGATCTCGAACGAGGCAATCCACCAGTCGTTCGAGCGCTGCTACGCCCTGCTGCGCGAGCACGGGGACGCTGCGTCTCCGCCGGTTCTGATTCGAGAGCAGGCCCGGCGGAAGCTGCTCGGGTTGGATGAAGAGCTTCCGGGCTCCGCCGCGGTCCTCACGGTCGACTCGAAGAGCAGCATCGAGCCGGGGGTATGAGCGGCTACCGCGAGATTGTGAAGTTGCTGGCGGCGAGCACCGGCGCGAAACGGATGAGCGAAGTCTTCGACAACTTCGTCGAGATGGCGGCGCTGGCTCTACGCAACGCCGTGGACGTCCGCGGGAGCGAGTCCTGGGAAGCCCGCGAAGGGCAGTACCTCCAGATCGCCGGCGGCTACAGCAGAACAGAGCTGGACCGCTTCGTGCACGCCCTGGCGCTGGTGACCACAGAGATGGAACGCGATCCCTGTGACGTGCTTGGCCGCCTCTACATGGAGTTGGAGCTCGGCAACGAGCGGCTCGGCCAGTACTACACGCCCTACGACATCGCCCAGCTGATGGCCGAGATGCAGATCGGCTCGATAGTCGAGCAGGTGAGCACTCGCGGATTCGCGGATCTGTACGAGCCCACCTGCGGCGCGGGCGCATTCATCGTCGCCCTGTCGCAGGCGATGCTGGACCACGGCCTGAATCCGCAGACGCAGCTGCACGTGACGGCGGAGGACATAGCGCCGCAGGCCATGCACATGATCTACGTCCATCTGACGCTGCTGCACATCCCCACGGTGGTGCGTCGTCGCGACATCCTCACGCTGGAGACGTTCGACGCGTGGCCCACTCCCGCTCATGTCCTGGGCAACTGGAGCCAGAAGCTCAGGGTGGCCCGGGCGGTCAATGGATCACGGCGGCTGATCAGCGTGTCACCTCAGGAGACCACCGAAAAGCCCGCTGCTGCTCTGGATGTGCAGCGATGACGATCATGCAAGAACGAACCAATCCCTCTGGCATCGAGAGCGACGACGCCCCGGCCGCGCAGCCGCCTGCCGGTCCTCCTCCACTAGGGCCGCCCATGAGCACCGACCCGCGCACCGACGCCGCCCGCCAGCACGCCGCCCCGGCCACCGGCCTCGGCTCCACGAGCGTCGGCGAGCAGGCGGTTGACCCCTACGTACGGCACGAAGCTGCCGACTCCGGACACAGCGAGGCTCTCGCCCCCGCGGATCAGAAGATGGCAGCCGAGTCGTGCCCGGCGTGCCAGCGCAACGAAGTACGCGCAGGACGCTGTGGCGGATGCGACGCCGCCGTCGGTGCCGAAGCGGCGGCGGCCGCGGTGACGGGCATGCCCCGCAACGCGGGTGTTCTCGTGCGCGAAGCAGACCAGCTGGGCTGGAACGTGCACGCGGAGCGCCGCTGGACGGGCCGCCTGTGGGTGCGTGTCCTGGTGATCTCCGGGCTCGTGATGGTGCGCGCCGGAGTGGAGGAGACAGGGCACGTCTGCGCGTGGAACGAGGCGACGGGCAAGTTCGTGGTGTCTGCCTCGACCGGCGGGTTCAAGGCGGTACGCGAGGCCATCAAGGCCGCACGCGTCGTCTCGCGTGAGCACGAAGCCACGGGTCGTACGGTGTGGGGCCGGGACGCCGCGGAATGGCTCCGGCAGATGGACGACGCCGTGGCCAAGGTGAGTACCGCCCTGTGCGACGCGCGGGACGCGTTCAACGCCCTCGACGGTTCCACGCCCACGGGCGCGCGGGCGGTAGACCTCGCCTCCGCCGCCTACGCGGAAGCCAAGACGGCGGAGCGGGCGGCCACCGACGCCGTGAAGGCGGCACGGGCGTGGCTGGCCGAGACCAACGGCGATGACGCGCGCGGGTGCGCGTCGTGGCGGCGTGCGGTCGTGTTGGCCGGGCAGCACGTCAAGGAAGCCGGGGAGGCGATCGCCGACGCCGCGGCGCGCGCGGAGCGGGAGGCGCTTGCCGCTCTCATCATCGAGGAGGCGCAGGAGCGGCTGAACGTCCAGGAGGTCCGTTGGCGCGGGCGGCTGGCCGAGTCGGGCGGCGAGGCGTCGGCGGCGGGGTACGGCGGACTCATCGGGATGTTCGAGGTCCCCTCGCGAGACTGGTGTGCCTGGTTCGACGGCTATACCGACTACGACGGCGTCAGGCACGATGGCCACGGCGATCCGTCGCTGTCATTCGTGGCGCAGAAGGACGCCTGGGCGAAGTCCAAGCGTCGCAGCCAGTCGGTGTATTACCCGGCGCGGTACACCTCCGCAGCACTGATCGCCGGTGACCGGGCCGATGCCGCCGCCGTGGCGTTCACGCTCGCCGTGGTCGACCGGATCGAGGGAAGCGGCGCTGAGAGGCTGCGGCAGGCGGCGGCCGCCGTACGGAAGAACCCCCAGGGGTTCGGGACGGGCAACGAGCGCAAGCACCTGGCCAGCTGGGCGAGGTACCCGCACAGCAGCTTCGGGGAGCCGACCCGCGTGGCCGAATACGCCCACGCGGAGTGGGCCACGCTGGAGAACGCGGTGGCCGCGTACAAGGGCGTCCAGGACCTCGAACGCGCTCTGCACTGGGACATCCACTACGCCGTCGAGCGGGAGAACGCCCGCACGGATGCGTCTCGTTCCGGGCAGGCCGGGCTCGATGAGGCACGTGCGGACCTGGAGAAGTCCGGCAAGACGGCAGAAGCATGGGCGACAGCAGTGGAACGGCTGACGGCGGCCCGCGTCCGTGTGCACGATGCGGTGGTCCTGGCCTCGGGTGACGTGGAACGAGCGCAGGAGTGCGCAGGCCGGGTCCGGGAAGGGGACGCGCTGGCTGGGGACGTGTGGTCGGCCGTCCGCTCGTGCGAGGAGGCGTACGACGCCGTGGCTCGTGCGAAGCGGGACGCCGCCCACTACACCGAGTCAGCGCAGACCTACCGCGATGCGGGTGTGCTGGCTGACTATGTGGCCGAGTGCGCGCGCCTGGAGGATGCCGCCGTCCGCGCCGAGGCCGGCCGTGAGGAAACGTTGAACCTGTACGGCTGCGCGTTCACGGACGCTGCGACAGCAGTGGAGAACCGGCATGAGGGCGGGCTCCGGTAGTGGCCACGTCAGGTTCGGCGGGGGCCAACCTCACAGCCCGCAAAGCTGTCACCATGCTCGCCGCACCCGCCGCCGCAGAGGTGGAGAACAACGGCGCGGACCGGTGGCTCGATGTGAGCAACGCCCGAACCGAACTGCCGCGTATGGGCTGGTGCACAGGGTTGGCCGACGTGCTGGCTGCCACGTACTCGGGTGACCTGCACGCGGACACGTCCGGGATCGTCCGCCGCCGTGAGGGCCAGGGTCGCCGCGTTCGGGCCAACGTGGTCGAGCTCCTGGCATCCGGTGGCTACATCCGCGCCGGTCGACGTGGCCCGGTCACGATCACCCCGGACGGCGTCACCGCGCACCGTTGGTGCTCCGCCGCACCCGATCTGCTGCACGTGGACCATCGGGCCGCCTACTGGGCGCGGGTGCGTGCACACCACACCGGTCGGACCAGCAAGCAGTCGGCGCGGGACCGGGCCCGGCGCCTTGTTCCGCTGCCGTACGGGGAGGAGGGGAAGCGCCGTCGCGCCGCGCAGATGCGACAGATCGAGCAGTGGGCCAAGGAAATGCAGGCCACACGGGAGCGGCTTGCGGCGGAACAGGCGAAGGAGGATGCGCAGGCCGAGCAGGACCGCGCGGCCGCATGGGCGCGGATCCAGCAGGAGGCCGAGGAGCGGCAGGCAGTGGAGGATGACCGCCGCGATGAAGGTCTCGTCATGTCTGAGCACGGCCCCCAGGAGATCGTCACGGGAACGGGCCTGCGGCGGGTCACGGTGACGCGAGTCGGCTCGGGCCTCTGGAACGCGGTGGTCCGGGGAGCTGTCTACGAGGTGTCGAAGGAAGGAGGCGAGGCCTGGCCCTGGCTGGTCATCGCGCCGAACGACACGCGCATCGGCGTCTGTTCGGTGATCAATGACGCGCCGTACGCAGCCAGCGTCCGGGACATCGTCCGCACCCACGCCGACACCTCGGAGCGCCGCGAGAAGTTTCCCGAGTGGCCGCACGCCTGCGCCGTCGCTGAGCCCGAGGGAACCGGACCAGGTAGGTCGGCGGCGACCGACGGCACCTCCGGCGTAGGGCAGCCCGCCAAGGAGCCGGAGCCGAAAGGCTTCAAGGATGCTGCCCGCGCGGTGACCGCTGTTGGCCCTTCATCGCCCGTCGGCCCGCCCGCCGTCGGAAAGGCGTACAGCAGCGCCGCCCGCGCGCGGGCGGTCGCTCTGGACCTGGTCGGATCCAGGTGGGTGGCCGAGTGCGACCGGCATGGCCCCGTCCCTATGGGGCTGAGCAAGTTGGGTGACGCAGTGGCAGACATCGCCGCCGCCTACGTCTACGACATCGAGCAGGATGCGGCCGACGCCGCCCGCGCCCACTTGGACGCGCACGCTCGGGAGGACGCCGACGTGATGGCCCCGGAGGACATCGATGCTGCTCAGGCGCTGAACTTGTCCCGCCACCAGTGGCGGACGCTGGGGTGGATACGTGACGGCAAGGTACGCGAGACCTCCGACGGCTTCAGTGTCTATGACATCAGCCCCGACCGCGCCGACGTCTCCAAGAGGATCAGGAAGACCCTGGTGCCGCGCCTGTGGGCGGCCGGGTTCGTGAAGGTGTTCGCCATCGCCCCTGGCGTCCGCGAGTTCGGTCTCACCGACAAGGGAGCACGCGCGTTGCGTCTGTGGTCCACCGCACTGCGCGTAAGCGCCGTTTCGGAACCGGAGAAGGACACCCGGCACGCGGCCGTGAAGAGCTCCCGCTATCGGTGGCTGTCCGCTGGGGAAACCTGGACCGGCGAGCAGGAGAAGGCTCAGGCCGCAGCGGATGCGGACCAGGCCGCCAACAAGCAGGCCGCCGCGCTGCGGGCAGCTGAGGAGATAGCGGCAGCCGAGCGGGCCGCCATCCCCACCGTTGACGAGCTGACCTTGCTGGAGGCGCTGAACGCTGACGGTTTGGACGCAGGGGCGGCCGCGGTGCTCTCGGCCGCCTACATCGGCCACGTGGTCATCCGTCACCGTCCCGGAGCCACCTCGGCACGTCTTGACGAGGGCCCGGGCCGGGGCGACCGGCGTGTGACGCGCACCTACAACGTCAACGAAGTCGAGAAGCCGATCACGTCGGCAGCTGACGAAGCCGTGGGGGCGGTCGTCGCGAACCTCACCGACGCCGCGGCCGAGAAGTGGCATGCGCTGTGCACTTGGGTTGATACGCGCCGCGGGGTGCACCGGCTCGACCTGGCCGCCGCCATCGACGCCGGCGCGACGGTGCTCGTAACGCTCGCCGAGCAGGAGACAGCTGAGGCGGCGGGCGCCGCGGAGTGAAAGCGGATCGCTCCTGCCGCGGCCCCGGTTGTCGTCAGTCGTTCCGTGTACGCAGTCGCCCCGACTTCCCACTGCTCGACGCGGGACTTCTCGGCAGTGTTGTCGTCTCCGAGCGTGGTACGGGTGTCGCACGGCCACATCTCGTCGTCGGCGACGCAGTGGTCCGAGTCGTCGTGCTTCCGGTGCAGAGCGAAGACGGCCTCATGCTGCTTCTCCAGCTCGGCGACCCGGACCCTCAACCGGTCGCGTTCGTCAACCATCGCGTACATGTCCGCAACCCGCTGGTGTAGCGTCTTCCGTTCCGTCGGCGACAGCATGTTGACCTCGGTGGAGGCAATCACTGCGAACGTGTCCGCACGCTCGGCCTGGGCCGGAGTTATCGGGAAGCTGGTCATCGTGTGCCTTCGTGGGCGTCAAGATTGAGTACCTGCCGGAGTGCCTCGGTGAACTCGTTCACCGTGTGCGGGACGTCGTCCGGGTCGAGGAGGGTTGTCTCCATTACGACCAGGGCGGTGTCACCGTCCGGCCGCCAAGCGGTCACCCCCCGGGTCCCCCACTCGGGTTCCGGGATCTCGGTGACAGTGATCAGGGCGGCCCCGACCGGGGTGATGTCGAGCAGGCAGTCCAACCGGTTGGGCGGGATGACGGCGAGAAGCGGGTGCGGGGTCATCGGGTGACTCCCGTGTCGAGGTGTTCGAAGAACTCCCAGGTCACGTCAGCCCCAGTGCTGTCGAAGACGGCGATGTCCCAGGCGTCCTCGGTCACACCCAGTCGGTGGAGGCGGGGCGCCCACAGGTTCATGTCGACGGACGTGCCGTCGACCGCGTGCGGCCCGTCCGCGTCGTCCCAACGCAGCGTGTACGGCCTCTGGTCGGTTATTGGGGACCTCCCGGGGGGGGCGGGGTGGGCAGGTCGTCCCACCCGAGGTCGACCCCGTCGTCGTAGTCGGAGAGGAGCGGCAGGTCTCGGTTCACGTAGGCCCGGCGGCGCTCGGCGGCGCGCTGCTCGTCGATCTCGTACTGGATCTCAGCGGACATCGGGGGCTCCTTATGGGTGAGGCGGCGTGCAGGGCGCTTCCCTGCATTGCGTTCGCTGTTCTTGACCTTCCAGCGGGCCACGCCGTGCCCCTCTCGACCAGGACCCTGGGACGCGAAGGCGGTGTCCACCGGGTCGGCGACGCAGAACAGGTGCCGGTTCTCCGCCGTGGCCTCAGCCCGGGCGCTTGGTGGCATGCGCGACGGTGTATGCGTCAGCGCGGGCGACCAGCTCGTCGAACGGGACGTCCAAGCGCTCCATGCCGGCGGCAGTCACGACGTCGCCTCGGCCGAGCACGGGTCGACGTGCGTGAGATTGATGGCCGCGCCGTGGCCGTCGACCCACACGACAGCGGTGTGCCCACCGAGGACTTCGGCCTTGCTCCGGGTCCGGGTGACGAGCCGCTCGCCCTGCGGGTCGTCCTCAGGGCGGCACCCGGGGTACGCGACAACTGGAGCGCCCACCGGATACAAGGAGTTCCATCCGGCCGCGACCATAGCGAGCAGTGCCGGGCTGGAGGCCGGGGGGCCGTTGTCCGCGTACGGGACCGACAGGTAACGGGGAACGGGCTCCTCATAGGAGTCGTCGCCCACGGCGGGGGCGGTCTGGTCCTCGGCGGGCCACGCCACCGGCAGACCCAGCGACTGCGCCAGTTGACGCCGCGCCTCCGCGTGACCCGTCCACCGGTAATAATCGTGCTCGCCGCCCTCGACGAACGACCGCAGGTTGCTGACGTACCCTGCGCGCTCTGCGCAGAACTGGGTGGCCTTCTCGGCCAGCGCCTCCAGTTCGGCTACGTTCGGCAGTACGAACTCGATCGCTCGGGCCTGCCACACGTGCACCGGCTCCCGGTAGTCATCACCGCGCGGGGTAATCGCGCCCGGGTCCGAGATCGCGAACGCGATTCGGCGGTTCAGTGGCAGGCTCATCAGCGGGCCGCCGAAGAGGACCACCTTGCGGGCAGCCATTCGAGCTCGGAGATCAGCGAGACGCTTTGTGCGCTCTTCTCGCGTCAGGTTCGTCATGGGGTTCGTGTCACCCGCAGCAGGTGTGGAATTCTGGGGCACGGAGTCCGCCTTTCATCAGGAACAGATGGGGGGTGCATCTCGCGGGCGTTTCGGAGCGAACTCGCAGCTGGCCGGCACGACCCCTTCGAGCCCTCCTTGTCGACGACCACGCCGAGCGACGCCGCGATCTGCCAGAGGAAGTACCGGCGAGCCTCGTGTGGATCGGTTCAGTGCACGGCGTGATGCGACGTGTAGGCGCCGGCCGGCATCGTGTTCAGTAATCGTTCGTCTCGACCAGGTCCCCACAGGTCACAGGGGCCACCAGCTCGTAGCTCATGCCTTCGCCTCCCTACTGACCGACTGACCGGTCTCGGATGCTGATACTCAGTTCGCGCGGACGGTGACCACCAACTCGTCCACGGGCAGCCGACGAAGATGGCATCGGCCTCCCGGCGGACTGTCGGTGCGACGGCAGAACGCGAAGCCGGTGTAATAGCCGACCGGACCGTGTTCCCGGTCGATGTCTTCCAACTCCTCGACCAGGTACTCACGACCCCGCCAGCGGATGAGGTCTCCGGCGGTCACGAAGTTCACGGCCCACATATCGACGGCCAGACGCCGCAGGCCCGGGTCACAGATGTGCTCGGGGTGGAGGTAGGTGCCGATGGCGGAGGGGTGGACCGATCCGATTGACCAGCGAGTCGACCAACTTGGGGATCGCTTTCGCGCTGTCTTTCTGCAGAAGTTGGACCTCGACCATGACGACCCTGCCCGCCTTGATGCCTGCTTGGTCCTCCTCGACAAGGTCTGACGCCCTGTCGCGATCGTCGTCCGGTCCCTGCGGCTCGCGCTGCTTGACAATGCGAAGGCTCAACACAGGCCAGCGGTGACGGGTCACCTCGTCACCCCCTGCTGCTCACGCCACTGGGCGTACAGCTCCGCGGCCGCGGCCGGAACCAGCCACGGGAAGCAATCGGCCCACTCCCGGTAGGTCTCGCCGTCGGACTTCGCGTAGGAGGAGTCGCCGGCCAACCCGGTGATCAGCTCGGGGTTCTCGGTCAGCTCGGCGACGGTCTGCTGACCGATGCGCCCGTGGAGCATGACCTGGTGTCCGAGGGCAGCTACTTCGTCGTCGTTGAAGCACGCCGCGCACAGCCGTACCCGCTGGCCGCTGACCTTGTGGACGATCATGACTTCAGCGCTCTTGCAGGAACCCGCCCCGCAGCGCAGGCATGTGAACCAGTCTCCGTTCGGGGCGTCCCGGTGAATTTCTCCCCACTCTCGGACTATCTCGAAATCGTCGAGAGCCAGGGTGACCTGGGTGAGGGGCCCAGCCACCCGCTTTTGTGATGGTGGCCCAGTTCGACGTAGGCGGAGTGCGGCTTGACCGGTCGCCCTCGGTAGAAGCCACCGTTGGCCTTCCGGAACTGGGTGATCCTGCCGTAGTGATGCTCGGCTGTCTCACTTTTCGTCGTGACGACGACGCGCACCAGGTCGCCCACTCCGAACGGGCGCCGGTGTGCTTCCACGGCCTGGTGCCACTTCTCCTCGCTTTCGGCTATGTACCCGTATCCGGGGCCGAGGTCGCGGAAGGCGTCCTGCATGATCCCGGCGACATTGTAGGAGTTCGGGTTGCGTCCCTCCCTTTCCAATGTCGCGATGATCGCTTCACGCGCGGTACGCCTGCTTCCGTATCTGCTCACAGGCAGCTCTCCTAAATCAGTTCGCACTTTCTCGCCGCATTTTTTGCATATGAGGCAAGAGCCTAGATACCGTCCGGAATGATGTTGAGCAGCACCAAATGGCCGCCGGATAACTCGGGAATTGCCTTTCTCTCGATCACCACCAATGCCGGAACAGGTAGTTGCCGCGCAGCAGCTCGCCGCGGCGGATGAGGTCGCCGAGAACCAGTCTCAACGACGGAGAGAAGGCGCGATCGGCGAAGAACCGGTTCTCGAACACGGCGTTCTCGAGGTCTTGGGTCGGTGGCGGGTTAGCCTCGACGGTGGCTGGTGTGTTCTCGTCGGCGACGCGGATGCTCAGCCAGTACTCCAGCTCAGTCATGCCGGTCTTGAGGACGCTCTCGCCGGTGCGGGAGTCCCGGCCCAGATACATCTCGGCGTCGTCGAGGTCTCCGAGTGCCTGCCGGTAGTCTTCGTCGGAGGCGAACTCGTAGAGCTTCACGCTGTCATTGCCAATGTGCTCGTCGTCCTGCTGGCATCCGCGCAGCGAGCTGTACGGTTTACCGTAGACGCGCTCGGCGATGGCTTCGATCGGGATGTATCCGTTTTCGATGGTTGCATGATCGGCATGTGGCTCCAGCATGTAAATGCTGCGGAGCGTGTACTCGAATGCATCGGGCATGACGGGAGCCTCCTATGGGTGGTTCAGTGGTGGTTACAGGAAGGAGCGCATAGGACTCACTGACCGTCCGCAGGCGCAGATTCAGCCGCAAACTACTCAAGTCAGCACCGTCACGCCGAATAGTCTGGTGGGCCATCTCATTGACAGCCGTTCGCTCCGACGTATGCCAATTCGACGTACTCCCCCGGCATTTCCGGTCAGCAAGAGAAGGACCTCGGCCTGATGCGGGAACACCAGGCCGAGGTCCCGTAGAGACTTGGGCTCAGTGATTCTTGTGAGGCAGTCGCAGCCCGCCCATACCCAGAGCATCCGAGTAGAAGCTGACTTCCATGGCGCTTAGCCCGTCGACGACCTGCTGAGCCGCTTCGCCGAGCTCACGCACGGCGTCACGGTTGTACTTCCCGAGGATCTGCTCCACGCCATGCGACTGCGAGATCTGCAGGTTCAGACGCACGCGGCCGTCGGCTTCGCAGACCGCGGCGAACACATCCAGTTCCAGCTCGCCGGCGTATCCGCCGATGCAGTTGTTGAGCATCGCACCCCAGCGGGAGAGTGTCTCGGCATCTCGGGCGACGACGAGCTTCAGACCGGGGGCTGCTTCCCGACCATCCAACAGTGCGGCCGTCTGCAGTGCCCACGCATGGCGCTGGGTCTGCCTCGCGATCCGCTCGAGGCGTCGGGCTTCCTCGCGTTCGTAGCGCTCACGATCGTGGGCAGCCATCAGCTCGCGCCGACGGTCCCGGATCAGACGCAACGCCTGCGCGCGGAACGTCTCGTCCTTCCAGAGGCCCCAGTCGGCGACCTGGGCCGTGCCCTCGGGAAGCAGTCGGACTTCCCGGTTGTAGTCCTCCATCTCTCGAAGGGCACAGATCTCCTCGACCGTGACGCGCTGGGCCGCACGGCCCCGGGGGTTCTGCCAGCGCTCGATTGCGGGCAGGTCCCGGACCAGGTGTTCGAGGTCACGGGAGCCACGGACCCGGCGCTGCCCGCGGGCGGCGATGATTCCTGGAAGGAGGTCGAGGTCACGGGTGACGGCCAGACGGTGAGCCGTGCAGTCGGCTGCATCGGCCAGCGTGCGCCGCGCCTGGTGGACGGGTTCCTTGAGGATCCGTCGCAGCACGGGCTGCGGAGTCCGGCGCAGGATCGAGCGAATGCCTCGCTGCTGCAGGTATGTGAGCGACCGTTGACGCATCTCCCTTCGGCCGTCGGTTGCTTTCGTGGTGCGCATGGCGTCGATAAGCCAGTCCACGGGCACCAACCCGCGAAAGAGGGCGAACCAGCCCAGGGTGCTGATGTCCAGACGTTCCACCTCGCGGGCCAGCGGCCGGCGGTAGGCGCGCACGCCGAAGAGGTTCTTCGCGACCTGCGCAGGGTCGTGGGCATCGAGGTAGGGAAGGTAGGCGGAGGTCGGCCGATCCAACCGGCCGTCCTTAAGCAGCGGGAAGCGGTCGTTCCAGTTCGGCAGTTCGCCGATGTGTTCGCGGATCGCGGCGATCGCCCTGTCCACAGCGTCGCCGACTCGCTCGGGCTCCGGTCCTTCGAGCCTGCGGGCCTGCGGGTTGCTGCGCATCCAGCTCTGCAGTGTCCAGGACAGTCCTTGGATCCAGGACTCGACCATGGTCTCGGAGAAGACATGGCGGGTGGTGGATTTGCCGGTGCGGCGGTCGATCTCGCGCAGGACGACGAGGTCCTTCTTCGTGCGGGCCATCGCCGTGAGCTTCTCGGAGGTCCAGTAGTGGAATGCCTTGCCCGAGGCGCGCATGCGGTGCACGCGCCTGTAGAGCGAGACGGCGACGGACGTCCGGCCGTCAGGTAGAGCTCGCGCCAGGATCCTCAGACTCATCCCGGAGATCGCGCCTTCGACTGCGGCGACACCCTGCTCGGCGAGGGCGTCGTCGACATACTTGATGTAGAGCAGGGTGTGCTCGGTGCGCTCGGGCATGGCGATCTCCCCCGGAAGATGTGATGGATTCGGCAGTGAGACCCCCGGCGCTGCTTTGCAGCGGAGCGCCTGGCTCACGGCTGTACTCCTGGCGTGGACGTGATCTTTCGAAGGCCAGACCGGATCAGCTCCGCTGATCAGGCAGAAAAAGAGAGACCCCCGCCGGCTGAGCGTCATGCCCAGCCGATGGGGGTCTGCGGAATTCACCTGCCGACGCCCGGAGGTGAGCCCCAGTCGGCTACGGCTGGATGCTGCCGTCCGGCACGAGGAACGCGATCCGGTCTTGGCACAGCTGCTGGCCGCCGTTCGAGAAGAGGCCACTCAGGCTTCCTGCGTCCGTGCCTTCCTGGTCGGGTCCGATCTTCAGCCAACCCCTGGCGTGCGGATCGCCGGTGTAGCTCGGCTTCGACGCATCGATGGGCTTGACCGTGCAGCGCAGCCGCTCAAGGCGTGGCGTCCGGTCTGCCTCATGTTGATCGATGATCCGGATCTCGATGTCGTTGGTGAAAGTCAGACGGCGCCAGAGGAACTGCGGCCGCACGCTTTGTTCCTTCACCGACACGCTCTTGGGCACGACGACGCCGCGGTCTTCGATGGTCGTGTAATCGTAGGTGCCGGTGTTCGGATCCTCTGTCGTAAGGGTTGCCTTGTAGTACGAGCCGTCGGCGCGCTTGACGAGCTTCTGCACAGGGTCCGCGACGTAGACGATCTTCGTGTTCGCCATGGCAGCGCGCTCTTGGGCGTCTTGCTCCTTGACGTGGTTGAGCCAGAGGAACACGCCCGCGGCCAGGGCGGCAACTATCGCGATCGCGATCGCCCAGCTACGCAGGCGGTGATGTCGACGTAAGGGTGTGTTGTACATGGTGCTGGGTCCCTCTCGTTCTGGGCGTAGTGCGGTGATGTCGACAGCGCTGCGCGCGCAGGCGTTTGGCGAAGAAGCCGGCCTGGGCGGTGAAGTGGCCTTGCTGCAGCTCATAGAGCTCGGGACCGACGCCGGGTTGGGCGTGAGGCGGCGCGGCCGTGGGGGCCGCGCACGCTGTGCCCGCGCAGGCCCGGGTACTCCGTGGCCCGCAGCCACCGGCGCGCGCCGACCGCTTGTCGCATGCTGGCCGTGTGACTCCGGACCAACCGGCCGCGCCGCGGTGATCGTGGCAGTCATGGTGCCGCCGCTCAGTAGTCCTTGCGGGCCGCCGCGCGGGACTGTGCTTCGGCGTCACGGTCGGGGATGGTGGCGAGGAGTTCGCCAGGGTTGTCGGCCCTGTCGAGGGACTTGGTACGGGCCGGGTCGGCGTACAGGGTCCACACGTCGCCGCCCATACGGGGCCAATAGGAGAGCTGCCAGAACCGGCGGTTGGCGTAGCTGATCTGCCAGGAACGTGGGCCGGACGGATGCGCGCTCACACCGGCCGGAAGGTCCGGCAGTTCCGGCGCGGTACCGAACGCGCGGTCTATGTAGGCGAGGTGTTCGGCGGTCGGCACGATGGCGACGCGCACCGTGTGCGGCCACCGGTGCCCGTCGGACAGCATCGGCGCCCACTCGTTCCACTGCGCCTCGCTCGTCGCGCTGCCGGCGTACGGCGCCCAGGTCGCGCCGCGCGCGTAGTTGAAGCCAAGCCGCATCAGGTGCCACCCGGCGGCGATCTTCAGTCCTTCCGTGTTCGCGCCGTCGGTGATGGCGTCCAGGTAGATCCCGGCCGGGTCGTTCTCCCGACCGGCTGGGCCGCGCTCCGTGAGCGGGATCATGTGGCGTTCCGCCGTGCTGCCCTCGGCGGTCATCAGCCGCAGCGTGGCGCCCCCACCGGCGAGCGGGTACGCCATCCGGATTTCCGCGACGGTCGGCAGGGCGGAGAGCCGGCTTGCACGCATGCGTACAAGCCGCTCGTCCATGGTGGCCGACACCTGGGTACGCTCGTTGCCCTCGGCGGCCTTCTCCCGCTCGTGGGCAACCGCGCCGACCGCCAGCGCGAGCGCGCCCTTACGGGTGGTGCTGTGGCTGCCGACCCGCCGCCGCTCGCCGCCGACTTCACGCACCATCCAAACCAACTCCGCGTTCCTGGTCACCTGGTACGCGGCATAGGTGCGCGGTGGAAACCGGCGGCCGTTGAGCGTCTCACCGGGAAGGTCGAACAGCCAGCCGTCTACTCCGTATTCGGTGCCCTCCGGCGCACGGCCGTTGGTCGGGGTGTACCGGAGATAGGAGCGGGTGACGATCTCCCGAACGATGCTGCGGGCCGTGGTGGTGGTCATGGTTTGGGGTTCCTTCCCGAGTGCTGCCGTGGTTTCCGCACGCCGGTCGGCGTGCGGTCAGTGCCCCCGCACCGCCTCGAACAGTGAGGGACCGCCAAAGGGCGCGGATCCGGAGGCGCCGTGGCGTTAGAACGGAGGGCAGCAGAGGTGACCGGCGCACACGTGCGCGTCGGCCTCGGCCTCTTCGGCGGCGCGCTTGTGCTCGTACTCGGCCGCGCGCTTCTCGGCTCGTGCCACACACGGCGCGTTGTCGCACCGGCTGTGACCGGTGATCCCGTCCGTGGACCGGTCATAGTGGGTGATCAGGCCGGAGTCTTCGCACGAGGCGCACAGCGGTTCCGGGGCGTGCAGGGTCTCGCCGGACACGCATGACAACGGGGCCAGGGTGGTGGCGAGGTCGATCTTCCGGCCTCGGGCAATCTCGGCGTCCGGGACGTCGATGCGGAATCCGCCGGCCGGGTAGTCCGGGTGGTCGGAGAACACCACGGCGCACATCCAGGTGCCGGAGTGGAGCTTGCGTGGCAGCGGCTCCTCCTCGACACCCTCAGGCAGAGCGTCCTTCCGGAACTCGATCGGCACCACGACGACGCGGTAGGCCTGGTCTGTGCGCGGCTGCTGCCAGGGCAGTTCGACGAGCAGGTCCTTGGGCCACTCGTCGATGGTCACGGGCAGAGTTGACAGGTAGTGGTTCAGCGAGCCTTCGGGGGCCTGGGCCAGCCGGGTCCGCTCCTGCTCTTCGGTCTCGATGAAGCCGATGCGGCTGAGGAAACTCATGATGGTCAGTGCTCCTTGGTCAGTGCTTGTGATGGGGGTGGGCCGCCGGCATGGGTTCGAAAGAAGACGAGCTCGTCGAGATCGCGGCGCACGCCGTAGATGCGTGCAGCCTCCAGATCGGTGAGCTCCTGGTGAACGCGGCCGTCCGGCTTCGTCATCAGCCAGCGGAGGAACACCCCGTCGTCGTCAGTGCCGTTCCGGGGTACGGATGCTGGAGTGCAAGGGCCAGCACAGGACAGCCCCGAGCGCTCCGGCACCGCAGATAACCCAAGTCGCGGTGATGCCCCCGCCGTGGCTGAGGGACCACGCGGCGAGGAGAGGCGCGGCGATGACGGCCAGCGCGAGGTTGCTGCCCCACAGGCCGGCGTACCGTCCGTGTGCTCCAGGTGGGGCAAGACGGCTGACAAGATCTCCTGCTGCGATGAAGAGGATGATCTCCCCGGGTACAGCAGCGGCAGCGGCAAGGCAGTAGCCGCTCCTGGAGTCGGCCAGGCCGGCGAGGCCCATGCCGATGCCGAGGAGGAGGGAGCTGGCGGCGAGCAAGCCGGTCATGGGGCCGCCGTGTGCAGCGCGTCTGCTGAGCCAAGGGGTCAAGAAGGGGGAGAGAAGGAGTACGGCGGCTGCATTTGCCACCTGCGTCCACCCGTACGCGGTCGCGTCGAGGCCGTCCGAGCTCATAAGCATTGGCAGTGCCGTGAAGACACTGCCGGCGCAGGTGAGAGCACAGAGGCTGGCCAGGGAGAGCAACCACAGGCGGCTGTCACGCAGGGCGTGGGAGTAGCTCGGACTGCTGCGGTCCATGCCCGGGCCGGCGCTTCGACTCCGGGGTGGGGGCGGGAGCAGAAACACCGCAGCGAGCCCGAACAATGCGCAGGCGCAGGCGTTGATCCAGAACAGCGTCGGCAGTCCTGCTGTGGCAGCAAGGTACCCACCGAGTGATCCAGTGAGCGCGGCTCCGATGTTGACGCAGAAGTGACGCCACCCGCTCACGAGTACCTGCTGCGCTTTGGTGGGAAAGGTGTCGTCGATGAGTGCCGTGATCACCGGCCGTGCTGCGTCATACACCACTCCGGTGAGGAATGACGATACGAGGAGTGCCACTGGAGACTGCACTTCAGCAAGCACCGGCAGTGTCAAGGTAGCTGTTCCCATGGCGTAGCCGAGCGTCGCGCGTGGGCCGAATCGGTCGGACAGCCATCCGCACCCGACCTGTCCTACGAGCCAGCCGGCGCCGAAGCTGGCCACGATCCAGCCGGTCATATGGGCGGAGAAGCCGAGGTTGTTGGCGTGGTAGGGGAGGAAAGGGTAGGCGAAGCCGAAGGCGCGGATGGTGAAGGTTCCGATGAATGCCGCCCAGATGATGGGCGGCCAGCGGCGCGCCTTGACATCGGGGTCGGGGGCGGTCTGCGGCGTAGCAACGGTAGAAGGCACTGGTGCTCCATCTGTGGTCAGGTTCCCTCTGGGGGTGTGGTCGCGCCTAGGCCGAGATCAGGTCCGCGGAAGGCGGATGGAGTTCGCGACCAAGGCGGCGGTGTCGGCGGCTGTCGCAAGCACCGGACGATGGGTGAGCCGACGACGACGCCAGCCACGAAAGGGGCGATCTGCTCGGTGCGATCGGCACGCAGGTCGCGCACGGCGACCCGGTCGCCGACGAGTAGCAGGCGCACGCCCTTGCTGCCGAACAGCAGGTGGCGTCCGGTGGAGCGGCAGAGGACATGGGGAGTTTCCGGGGGTGCGCCCTTGGCCGTCTCGGCGAAGAGCATGGTCTCCTTCGAGATCGCAGCCGGAGGGAAGGAGGAGCCGCTCAGCGTGTCTCGCTGTAGCCGCACTCGGAGCACGTGTGCGTGACCTTCTTGGCCTTTTTGCTGGCGCGGACGCCGCAGGCGTTCGATTCCATGTCGATGGCGCAGTTCGGGCAGTTCATGGCTCGGCTCCTGGCATGACGAGGATGCTCTTCAACGCCAGATCCGGATCAGCTCCGCTGATCCCTTGGACTCACTGCCTTCACGGGGCGAGTAAGGCGAGCCACGAAGAAGAAAAAACACAGCACCCCGGCGCCGCAGCTGCCCGAAGGCAGAGGGCGCACCGGGGTGCTGGGGAAGTTGGAGCCGCGGAGATCTCCAGGGACGCGCCGCAGGGATCATCTGCAGCACTCAGGAATCGAACCTGTTCCGCGGTCGGTCTGCACGGTGTGCCCACTGGTGCACGCCGAGGATCAGTCAGCGCACTGCGGATTCGAACCGCTCCGTGCAGAAGTCTGTGGTGGGTCTGTTGCCGATCGCCCGGATCAGCTGTGCTGATGACTCAAGAACAGTCGAGGTTTGGCCGGCAGTGGGGTCAGATCCGGTCGAGGGCGTCGAAGAGCAGGTCGCGCCAGCGGGCGCCCCCGGAGGGGGCGGGTTTACGAGCGGTGGGCGGCGGTGTTGGGGCACGCAGCGTGGTCGAGCGTTCCCTTGCCCCGGCAGACGGGACAGCGGGTGTTGAGCATGTCCAGCAGCAGCGCGTTGAGGGCCTGGACGGTCGCGGCGTGGGTGCGCTGGTCGCGGTCGTGCCCGATCGCGGCGGCCTCCAGCATCCTGCGGGCGAAGAGGTCGATGGCATCGCGGACGCCTCCGACGCTGCCCAGGTCCAGGGCGGCGATCGCGGTGTTTACGTGCCGCTGGTGGGGGCGGCGGGCGGGGACTGTCGGGGTGGTGGTGCTCAACACTTTCTCCTATCCAGGCAAGTTGGGTGGATGGTGCCGGGGGTGGGAGAGTCCCTCTGTCTCCGCCGAATGGACCTCGCTCGGCCTGCTCGGCTGCATCAGTACCCGTATCCCCCTAGCCTTCAGGACCACAACCAGGTCCGAAGGCCGACCCCACGCAGGCCCCGAATTAGCCAACAGCATCGGTGCCAGTGCCGGGGGCCACGTCGGAGTCATGCGATGTGATCGCGCAGGGGAAGGTCGGGCCGGACGCGGCGCAGGTCGTCAGAGGTGTTGCGGTGGGAGTCGCTGGCGACGTTCACGAAGCGTGCCCCGCACCCTGTCCCGGGCCTGGGCGTCCAACCCGAGATGTCGGTGTGGCGGAGCGCGTCCGAGAGAGTGGGCCTGTCGCAGTGGCCGCAGCGGGACTCGAAGGCACCGATGTAGAGGGTGGCGGTGGTCTCTTCTCGCTTGCCGGTGAGGTTGATACGAACTCGGGACTTGGGCATGTGCTGCTCCTTCGTGTGATGAAGGTGATGGGGCCCGTTCTGTGAGCTCGACCAGGACCGCCTGGAGGGTTGAAGTTGTGTAGACCGTTAAGCGGTCGGAAAGGGCAGCTGCTCGTCCACGGCGCTGGCGCGCGCGACGGCCGGAGCGGCAACCTCGACCGGGGCGGGAGCCTGGGCCTGCAGGTCCTGGTTCCGGGCCTCGGCGTTCTGCACGCGCTCGTTCAGGCGGGCCTGGGTCACAGAGCGCGGCTCCAGGAAGGTGATGTCCTCGGAGATCACCTTCAGGTCGAAGACCTGCTCGCCGCCCCTGGAGTACCGGTCCATGCGGAGCGTGTAGCCGACGGCGACGAGGTCACCCTTGTGGATGTTGGCGTAGGGGCCCAAACCCTGGGTCTGTGCGCGAACGAAGGCCTCAACGGGCACGGCGTCCGAGTCACGCTGGTTCTGCGCGTTGGTGTAGGCGCGGTCGGTGAAGACCGTGAAGAGGACCTTCTTGGAACCGTCCTTGTTCTCGAAGACCTTGGGGTCGTTCGCGAGGCGGCCGATGAGCTGTCCGTTGTTGCGGGGGTTCGACATGAGTTCTTCTCCTCGAATACAGCACAGCGCCCGGATCGATGTCGTCGTCCGCGCGCAGTTGGGTGGGTTGGGCTGAGATATTCAGGTGTCTGTCATGCCACCATCCGGATTGGCTTCGCCAATCAGATGATTTTCTCTTTCAATGCTCCATCCGAATCAGCTGCGCTGATTCGGATGCTTCGTCATTCCGAGTCCCGAATCGGCTTCGCCGATCAGACTCACGTTCTTCGCTGATTTACCGGTCACTCCTGACCAGACCCCGGCGTGATGTCCCCCAGCCCGGCCTTCACTTGGTCTGCTTTAGCGGTGTCGCCCCTCTTCCAACTGAAGCCCCGGCCGTGTGGGGTTACCGCTGCTTGGCGCGGTGCTTGTGGTTGGCCTCCTGCACGCGGACGCTCAGGTGGGCGACGGTGTGGCGGACGTCGTCGACGACCTCGGCAAGGACCCTTTCCAGGGCTTCCCTCATGCTGTCGGCGTCGCGCTCGTTCGCGAGGGCTCCGACCGTGGCCACGTCGACGCCGCAAAGCGTCACGGTGCCTTCCATCACGACCTCGTCGGGGTCGTACTCGTGCTCGTAGTAGTCCTGGACGTCC
The DNA here is from genome assembly GCF_043202835.1 of Streptomyces sp. NPDC048142. NCBI lineage: Bacteria > Bacillati > Actinomycetota > Actinomycetes > Kitasatosporales > Streptomycetaceae > Streptomyces > Streptomyces sp. NPDC048142. The sequence continues at coordinate 212,245 of NZ_JBIDBC010000001.1, read as the reverse complement.
TCGGGCATGGCACGGCGCACCTGGACCTCGACGGTGAAGCCCTCGTGCAGGAAACGGGCCCGGCCCTCGAGATCGAGCCGGAAGCCCGGATCGGCCGGCGCGCCAAGCTGACACAGGTCCATACAGAGTCCTCCGGTTGCGGTGGTGGTCGTGGCCTGTCGGCATGGGGCCGGGCGCGGCAAGGCCGTACAGGGAGCAGCCGATGGGCCGCAGGTGGTCAGTAGTCCCAGATCGGGCCGTAGTGGTGCTGATGAACGTCGATGGCTTCGTGGAGGTCGGCCTGGGTGAAACCGCACGTCTCGGCCGAGAGCGTGCCGCTGGAGAAATCGATGGAGATCTCCAGCAGGACGCCCAGCAGCTCATTGAGCTCGCTCGGAGGCAGGGTCAGGGTGTGGCGCGGGCTGCCGGGGAAGAGCTGGGCGGTGACGAGGTAGGCCAGGGGGTGCCAGGCCGGATCCGGCCGGCCAAGGAGGTCGGCGCACAGGTGACGGGCGATCGCGGTGGGTAGGGTGACGATCGGCGCGGCAAGCATCACGTTCGGCCTGTTGCGGTAGCGGGCCACAGTGCGCGCCTTCGGTGGTGGTCCAGCCGGACCAGGACGTCGGACGGTCATGAGGGCCCCTACGAGGAACGGCCCGAGGAACTCAGGGGTGGGAGTCCCTACAGCGTCACCTGCACTTCGTAGGCCGTCGAGCGGTAAGGCCCAACGGTGAGCGCGTGCACGGGCGTCACCAGACCTGCCTGCGCCAGGCGAGCCGTCAGGCCAGAGTGCTCGGACCAGTCCTTGATGAAGACGTTCCCGGGCTCGGGCGTGAGACCGTAGCTCTGCAGGCTGATCGAGATGGGCTCGGCGGGACCCTCGGTGTTTTCGAGTTCCAGCACACGGTTCTCGTCGTCGTGCACGAGCGCTCCCGTCAGCTCGATGCAGCCGAAATCGACGGTGACGTCGTGCTTCACGGTGGTCGTGGACTCAGCCATGGTGGTCTCGCTCTTCTCGTGATGTGGATTGTGGACGCCGACGGGCGCGATCAGCTGATGCCTTCGCTTCACATGCCTCTGTGGGGACGAGCGGTAAGGCGGGGCGCGACAGGCTGTTGGCGGTTCGCGGTCACGGCTGATCCCCCTGGAGTACGGCGCGCAGCGGTCGGCCAGGTCGGTGTCCTGCCCCTCCAGCAGCGCCAGGGCCCGCTCGATGCGCTGCTCGTCTGTCTCGCTGTAGGAGGGGAGGTCCTGGTCGTCGTTCTCGTCGCCGGTGCCGTAGGTGCGGCGGGTGCAGTCGGGGCCGTGCAGTGCCAGACCTCCTCGCCCTCGACCTCGATCCGCTCCGTCACGGTCGAGCAGTCCGGGCACGGCGGCGGAGTGACGGACGTCAAGGGCGGCTCCCGTCGTCGGCGGGCAGCTCGTCGAGCAGGGCGGCGCCGCCTGTTCCACCTGCGAGCCCGGTGCCCCGGCAGTGCCCGCAGTAGCCGGTGCCGTCGGAGTGGGCGTCGCGGAAGGTGTCCAGCTCGCCGCGCACGAGGGCGGTCACCCAGTCGAGCTGTCCGGGTTCGATGGGGACCTGGTGCTGCTCGCCGGTCGCCGGGTTGGTAACCGTGACGGACACGGGGGCGGTGCCCTCAGGGTCAGTCGGGTATCCGTCGGCCAGCTCGGCGAGCGCCTGGCCGAAGTCGGCGGCGGCCGCGGTGGCCTTGGCACTCACTGCTTCGGCTTCTGTTCGCTGGGCGATCTCTTCATCGAGCAGGTACGCCTCGCCCCACGGGTTCGGCTCCACGACGGGGCGGCCGTGCCTGATATCGCGCAGCCGTTCGCGTCGGCGGTCCTGGACGTAGCCGCGGCAGTGCAGGGCGTCGTGCTGGGAGGTGGGCCAGTTCGAGGCGGTTGCGCACCACCCGCAGTGCGGCGTGAGGGTCAGGCGGCGCCGGATGGCGAGGGCGAGCAGAGTGGTGGCGCAGCCGAGCAGCGTGCCGATCGCGAGCATCACGTGGTGTCTCCGTCCGTCGTGGTGGTGTTGGCAGCGAGGAAGACGCCGGCCGGCGGCGGCCTCTTCGCTCGTGTCGTACGGGAGGTCCTCGGGTGCCTCCTGGACCTTGCGGTTCGCGGCGGTGGCGATTCACCACCAGCACGGGTTCACAGCCTCGGTGCTGACCGGGTGGGGCCAGTGCTTGCGTGCGCCCTGGCGGGTCATGCCCCAGGCGGCGCCAAGGTCGGGGTTCGCGCCGTGCATTCCGGCGTTGGTCGCGAAGTTGTTGGCGAGGCGCTCGGTCTCGACCTTGACCTACCGCAGGGCCCACGAAGCGATCGCACCCGTGGGCGAGGGGGATGCCGATGCCCCTCCAGATCTACTTCCGGATCGACTTCGTCGATCCAGATCAGTCACCGGCCAGCGCCCGCTCGCGATAGAGCTCGCTGATCCGGGCAACGGCTCCAGCTGGAGGTTCGTAGACCGGCGGCAGCTTGCTGATCGCGATGTCGAGGTCTTGGGCATCCGGCAACAGCGCGGGCCGCGGCATCGCTGCTCCGCCGTCGGTGCTCAGGTGAAGCTCGATCGCGCGCTCGATACGCCTGTTGCGGGTCAGCACTCTGCTGATGCCGTTGACCTTGTCGAGACCCAGGTCGAAGACCACCGCCCGATTGAGTGCCCGGCGCATGCGGTCTTCGACGGTGCAGTGCGCGTTCAGATCGATGGTGGTGTCCTTGTGTCCGAGCAGCACCGCGTCGAAGACGCTCTCAATACTGTCCGGGAGCTGCCAGCCGGGGAGATGCCCGAAGGTGCCGTCCGTCTCGCGGTCGTCGACCTCGAGTAGGCGGTTCCAGTCGTCGCGCCGGCGCTTCCACTCGTCCTTCCGGACCTCCTTCGGTCGGTCAGCCTGGTTCTGGTAGTGGTAGTCGACGAAGAAGGGCCGGCCGTCGGCTTCGAGAGCCATGAGTGCGTCGGCGTACGCGCGGCTCCCGGCGAGGGGGTACGCCAGCCGGCGCGTGCCGTAGCCGTCATCGACCTGGCCGAAGACGATGCTGAAGCGCAGCGGGTCGTGGAACGTCACGCGGCTATCGAGCCCAGCCTGCTCGTCGAGCCAGAGCTTGCGGGCCCGGTAGACGAGGTAGTTGTGCAGGGGGCCGCCCATGTCGCGTTCGCGTACCTCGGCGTCGTCAACGACGCGGGCGACGTTCCTGGCGATGATGGGTACAGCCAGCTCGCGGAAGACCTCGCGCATGCGCTTGGAGATCACGCGGGTGAGTTCGAAGAACTCGGGCGCATGCGCGGTCAGCCGAATCCCGTCGTACAGCTTGATGCTCATCGGGTTTCCGTTCTCGGGATGCTCCTTGAGCTGTCAAGCAGCTGGAGCAAGGTCGTTATAGGTGACTTGCGCGATCGGTGTGCTGGTCAGGGCGTGGTAGACCTCGCGGGCGACGAGTCGCTTGAGGCAGCGCATGATGTCCTTCTTGGACAGCCCACCCTTGGTGCGGCGTTCGACGTAGACGCGGATGCGTTCGTCGAAGCGCATCCGGACCAGCACGATGGTGTGCAGCGCATTGTTCGCGGCCCGGTCACGTCGCGGTTGAGGCGGTGACGGCGGGTGCGGCCGAAGGAGGCCGAGATCGGAGCGACACCGGCGAGGTGCGTGAACACCCCCTCGGACCACATGCGTTCGGGGTCGCCCCCGGCCGAGGCAAGCAGCTGGCCGGCTGTCTCGGTGCCGACGCCGAACAACTCCAGCAGCGTGAGGGCCGCCTGCTTGACCGGCGGGCCGATCGGGGCGTTCAGCTCGGCCGATCTGGGAGTCCAGGGTCTGGTGGCGGCGGGCGGTCCGCAGGACCCGCACCGCCTCGACCACGCCGTCCCGGAGATTCGGTCTGCCGATGGCCCGGGTGGGCAGCACGGCCGTCGCGGTGGCGTAGGTGTCCATCGGGTCGGGCTTGCCCTTCAACCGCCGCGTCTTGCGGTCCTGACGGTCCCGTCCACGACGGTGACACCGGTGGTAGCCAGCACCCGGGCAAGCTCGACACCGTAGGCGCCGGAGTCCCCCGACCACACGGCGCCGGGGGTGACGGAAGCAGGCGGCGTCAGCTCTCTTCGCTGAAATCGATCAGGTGGGTGCGGATCGCGCCCATCGGGTCCGGCGCCTGCGCCCGCGGGCGTACCGGCTCGCCGGGTACGGGCGGGATCGGTTCGACGGTGAGGATGTCGCCGTGCTGCGTGCCGGCCTTCTCGTTCAGCGCGGTGTGGATCTTCGTGCGCAGTTCGATCGGGTTCATGCTGCTCCTCCTCGTTGTCGTGTCCGTGTCTCAGTCCTGCTGGATCTCTTCGGTCTCCTCGACGCTCAGGAAGTACGCGGGCAGCGTGTCGAGGCCCTTGGTGTGGGCGTGGAACATGCGGTGGGTGCCGTCGATGAGGAGCTGGTTGACGTCGTCGCCGAACTTGACCAGGGCGATGATCACGGGCTTGGCCAGGTCGGTACTCATCGCGTGCTCGTAGTTGAAGTGCCGCTGGTCGGGTCCGAAGATCGGGCACCAGGACGCTCCGGCGTAGTCGGGGCGCAGCCGGTCGAGCTGGTAGACGGCAGCCCAGCCGGGGACCTCGGTGGGTATGGTCACGCGGGGCTCGGCGGCAATGATCTCCTCGGCCTTGTTGATGTTGAAGACCCACTTGCCGAAGGTGAAGCGCTGGATCTCGGTGGGCACGGTGGTCTCCTTGCTGGCGGTGGTGGGCGTGGTGGTCGGGATGTAGAGGCGGCGACCGTCGATGCGGCAGCGCGAGGTGAAGCCGGTGATGTGCGCGGTCTTGTTCGGGTAGAGCGGCTCGGGGCCGTCCTCGCGCTGGCAGGCCCAGTCGTTGATGTCGTCGGCGGCGTTGTCGGCCTTCGCGAAGTCGTCGAAGATGACACCCATGTGGCGCCGGACGTTTTCGGTCTGCCGCGGGGTGATCGAGACGGCAACGACGAAGTTGTCCAGCGTCTCGTGCTCAGTCAGGGTGTACAAGGTCATGGTTAGTTCTCCGGTCGGTAGGCGTGGCCTGCGGAGTAGTTGGCGAGCCAGCCCTCGATGGTGGAACGCAGGTGGGTGTTCTCGTGGGCGTAGTAATCGCGGAAGTCGCGGATACGCCCGGCGAGCGCCCGTTCCACAGAAACGTTGTTCCAGTCGATCTCGGCGATCTGTCCGAACGTTGCGTGGAACGGACGGGACAGCTCGACCGGCTAGGACGGGGGCGCCATGAGCTTGTTGATCTCGTCGGCGTTGTGCCGCATCCATGTGTCTGCGTCGAGGGTGATCGCTTGGATCAGTGCGTCCCGGAACTCTGCGGCGGTCTTCTCGTGGGGCATGAGCGGGGTGAGGCCGATGAGCCCCTCGTAGTCGGATGGGACCAGGCATCCGGTACGGGGGGCGTAGCCGACGCTGATCTCCCACATGTGGGCGCGGTGGATGACCATGCTCAGGTTGTCGGGGGTGATCTCGGGGATGCCGATTCGGGTCAGCATCCGAGCCATGTACAGACGGGTGCTGTGTGCGGTGGTGTCGTCCACGGGTGCTCCTTCTGGGTTCAGGTGGTCGGACGGCCGCCGTAGAAGCCGCCGAGGGTGGGGTCGGTGTTGTGCTTGGCCATCAGGTCGTAGAAGGCACCCTGGGCACGCTCCATCACCTCGATCTCGCCGGCTGGCGCGCCGTGGATGGCCTCGACCGTGACGTTGTCGTCGCTGCCCTCGTTGTCGAAGTCCTCGATCGCGAGGTACGCCTGGTCGGTGCCGACGTGGAAGTGGTCGAGCCAGATGTAGGTGGTGATGCGGTAGGCGCCGCGGCCGTCGTGGTGGTTGGGGAGGCTGATCTTGGTGTTGAGCTGCTCGAACAGCCTCGGGAGCGCCATCTCGTCGTTGTAGGTCTCGGGGCCGGAGCGGTGCTTGCTGTTGTGGTGGGCCGGGTCGATGGAGGCGATCTCCAGCGTGGGCGGGGTGGTGTCGAAGAGGATCAGGTCGACGTTCGTGCGGACCAGGTAGTGGGAGTTGTTGTCGGGTTCCTCGGTCACGGTTCCTCGTAGGTGATTGGCCGGGCATCCACCGCCACGCCCCCGAAGGGGCGGACGGAAGCTGTCCGGTCAGCCGCGGAGCTGCCGCTTCGCCTGGTAGACCGCGCGGGCCGCGAGCGCGATCTCGTTGTGCGCGCCGGCCTTGACGTCCGTGAAGTCCTCGTCGTCCTCGTCCCAGGACAGGAGGGCGTCCTCCCAGGAGAAGACAGCCGCGTCGAGTTCGATCTCGGCCAGGGCGAGCTGCTCGCGCGGGTCGGTGGGCTTTTCGGGCAGCACGACCCAGCCGCGCTCCTCGCACCACACGCCGCGGGTCGCGTAGTCGGACAGTCGGCCGTCGAACGGGCCGTGCACCGCGTTGGGGAAGTCCGTCTTGGGAGTCAGAGACGGGCCGTAGATCTCGACCTCGCCGGTCTTGATCTGCTCCCGGGTGACCGTGGTGGGCATCGGCTTGTCAGGCACGGTGCCGTCGGGCTCGGGCAGCCAGATGACCTTCGAGCCGTCACGGCGGATGACGTCGTAGGCGAGCATCCCGAGCATGTCGGGCTGCCCGGGGCGGCGGATCATGACGATCATCCGGTTCGGGAAGATCACGTGCCATTCGCGCGGTGTGGTCGTGTTCATTGTGGTGGCGTCCCTTCTTGACGGGTCAGGCGTGGGCGGCGGTGATCACGGGGCAGGGCTCGTCGTCGCAGTTCTCGCAGGATTCGCACTTCTCCCATTCGCTCGTGCAGTCGTGGCTGGTGTGCGCGAAGGTGGAGGCGAACTCGGCGCGGACCGCGGCGGGAAGGCTGGGGTCGTTCGCCTGCTGCCACATAGAGCACGCCCAGGTGTGGTCCTCACCGGACCGGCCGCCGTCGATGGTGTGCTTGTGGATGTTGTGCAGCAGCGGGTATGCGATCTTGACGCCGTCGATGAACAGCTCCGTGTCGGGGTTGCCGTCGGAGTCGAGGTACGTGATGACGTCGGTCCGCGGCAGCCCGGTCCCGATCTTCGGCAGCAGATCCTCCTGGCCGGTGTCGACCGGGCCGAGGCGGCGGATCGCGTCGGTGTAGTCGGTCGGGTCGACGGGCTCGTTGCCACACTGGCCGCATTCGGTCTCGACACCCTGCTCCAGGCCGAGATTTCCGATGCTCACCGTGCCGTCTTCCATCACGTCGAGGTAGGCGAGTAGGGAAATCTCTACTGTCCCTTCGCAGCCGGGCGTTGTGCATTTCATCTTGTTCATGGATTTCTCCTAGGAACTGAAAAGGGCCGACAGCTCCGCACCGGAGCCATCGGCCGGTGGATCGCTACGTCAAAAAGGTGAGGTAAACGATGCGCTCTGGTGTCCCTCTGCTGGCCTACTTGAGGCCCTTCTCCTTGAGAACCAGCTCGGCCAGCTCCATCGCCACGCCGGGGTCGTCCCACGAGCCGGGCTGCCCCGCCTCCCCGGACTGGGTGGAGATCAGCAGCGCCAGGTCCGCGGCGTCGGGCTTGCAGTTGATCTCGCGGAATGCGGCTACCGGCGCGGTCTTCTCGCAGTCGGCACACTTGAACGTGAACGTGCTTGGCGAGAACGTCTTGAAGTCCGGGTTGTCGCCGACACTCTCGCCGGTGTTCGACAGGCGGTGCCCGTATTCCGCCAGGTACTTCTCCCGGATCGGCCTGGTGAACTCGCCCGCGCTGTCGCGGAGGATCAGGTTGTCGCCGTCGGTGCGAATGTAGGTGAGGGTGTAGTTCAGGCTCGGGATGGTGAACTCCTGGCCCGGCTCCACAGTCTGGCCGGTCTCACCGATGTGAATGGTCATGCGGAACTCCTTCTAGGCATAACAAAAGCGGCCCACCAGAATTGGTAAGCCGCCGAGTCGTTGTGGTGTGCTTGGTTCTACCGCTCGTCTTCGTGGCAGAGCCCGTTGTCGATCAGGTACGTCTTGTCGGCAGCGAGCTGCCGGATCTTCTCGATATAGCTGGAGCTCGTCCTGGCCCGCGCCGCGGCTGCGTCCGTGATAATCCTCATTACGGACTGCCACTCTTCTGCGCTGCCTTCTTCCTGGTACGACTTCTGTATTCGTTTGAGCAGGCGGTAGGAACGCACGAGATCCTGGGCCAGGTCGCTCGGTGCGGGAAGCGGCATGTGGTGGAGGCTGCTCCACGGCGTGGTGAGCAGTGCGGCCGAGCCGACTACGGCGATCTTCATCGGTCAGGGATTCCTCTTGAAGATGAGGACGCGCCCGTTCCCCTGGATGAAGACCTCGTCCTCCCTGAGTACGTACTCCTTGAAGAACTTCTCGACGTACAGCTCGTTCATCGCGGCCCTTTCAGTTGAAGCGGGTGAGGGACGCGTACGACGTCTCGGCCTCGACCCGAACGTTGTGGGCGAGCTGCCTGTCGAACTGTACGTCCGTCAGCCTCTTCGTGCCGTCGATCGCGGCCACGCCGACGTTCTCGCGGACTTCCTCAACCGTTGTGAACCGCTGCTCGTCGGCGCCAGCGTCCCAGCGGGAGCACCGGACGGCGTCCTCCCACATCCGGATGCGGACCCACGCCTTCCCGGTGTTCCGCGCGGTTATCTTCTCGATGCCGACGATCCGCAGCATCTTCGCCAGGTACTCCTTCACGTCGCTCATCGGTGCCCCTCCTCCTCGATGATCGCGGCCAGCGTCAGGACGGCCCACTGCTTCGTGACGTTCTCCACTCCGAGCTTGGAGTTCGGGTAGCCTTCGCGCGGGTTCGGCATGTTCTCGCGGATCGTCATGCTGCCGATACGCGAGCCGTCGCTGAGTATGAACCGGTGGCCGTCGAACTCGGCGTACTCGCAGGCCTCGGTCGACTCGCAGTTGCAGACGCTCGTGATGCTGTCGGGAAAGACGTTGTTGGCCGCGAGGCTGTTCTCGTAGTACTTCGTGGCGAGTTTGGTGCGGATCTCGCCGAACACCCACAGTGACGCGTTGTGGTGATCGGCGTACTCCTCCAGCAGGACCACGTCCGTCCTCCGTTCCGCGGTCTCACCCTGGTCCACGCCGCCTCGGGGCTCGCGGTGCCACCAGACCACCTCAACCGTTCGAGCCAGATTCACTCGGACTCCCCCTTGCTCTTGATCCACTTGTCGGCCCGCTGATCGAGCCACTCGATCACGTCCTGGTCGCCAGCCTGCTCCTGGGGCGGAGCACCCAGAGGTACTCGTTGTCCGGGAGCGGCTTGCCGAGATCCGGGCTGTAGACGTAGGCGTAAGGGTGGCCCTGCCAGGTGAAGTTCCATCGCGTGCCGTCCACGTCGGTCCGCTGCGCGTGCCAGGGGCGGTCGCCGAGGTGACGCTCGTAGCCGCCCAGGTCCTTCCATTCCTCCACGCGGCCGTCACGCCAGCCGGTGCGCATGGCCTTGTAGATCCACTCCTTCCAGTTCCCGACGATGCACTCCTTGCCGTACAGCGGCCGGTGCTTCTGCACCCAGTCGGTGCGCGCGCGGTCGAAGTCCTTGGAGGCGCCGGTGACGCCGAGAGTCTCGAAGACGGCCAGCTCCCAGCCGTCACAGCGGCGCATCAGCCAGCCCGTGGTCAGTCGGGTGAGGGTGCGGCCGGAGGCCGCCAGCTCTATCACCGGCTTCCAGTCGTTCTGCTCGGCCGGGCTCATCTCGATGTGTGTGCCACCCGTGTAGCGGAACTCCATCGCGCCCATCGACCAGCCCCAGGACCGGCTCGACCAGGGGTACTTGTTGTAGTCCCGCAGCCCGGCAGCGACGTGCCGGCCACGGAAGAAGTCGTCGCACATGGCCTCGAACGCCTCCCGTGTGCGCGGCACGAAGTGCACGGACGGGTCGTAGGTACCGTCATTGAAGAAGTTCTTGATCCGCAAGTCTGGCTCGCGGATGTCGAACCGGTCGGAGTAAGTGCCCCACGGAACGCTCGGGCCGGGGCGGATCATCACCTGCATCCATCCGTCCCAGCGAAACGTTATGTCGGCGTCAGGGTGGTAGTACTCGAAAATCGGGTGTGTCAAGGAAACCTCCTCGTCGGTTTCTACGCGGGAATGCGCAAAAGGCCCCGCCCCGGGATCGAACCAGAACCGCACCCACATTCACCGTGCGTACGGGGCGCCACACTCAGTTGCGGCGGATCTACTGGGGCCACTCGTGGTCGTAGAGGAACTGCCCGGCCCATTCCTTGAACTGGAACCCAGGGATGCGGGAGGCGCTCTCGCCTCGGTCGGGCTGGGCCACCCACGTTGTGGTGCCGTCCGCGAGCCGGTGTTGCCACACGTATCCGTGGACCTCGTCGTGGTCGGTGACTCCGAGGACGAGGACCGGACGTGTAGCTGCCGGTGGCGTTCGATGAACTCGATGTTCTCAGCGAGCATCACGCCTCCGCGCTGGGGTAGATGCGGTGCTGGTGGATGCGGAGGCCAACCGGCCCCCAGACCCCGGCGAGTTCCTGCACCGACTCGGTGGACACCAGCTGCTGCGGTGTCCACCCGATCACGTCGCGGAACGTTCCCTCCGCACTCCACAGGCGTATGTAGTGCTCGCCGCGCGTCCACGTCGCGAACGGGCGGGAGCCCGACTCGTTCACCAGGTTGTGGAACTGGAAGGACACCGTTCGGGTGCCCTTGCCCTCGGTGTTATCGATCACCTCGACCTGCGGGTAGAGCCGCTGCTTGAGCCAATGATCGCTGTAGGCCAGGGCCTGCTCCCGGATCTCTCCGGCCAACGCGCTGCCGGCCAGCGTCAGTGCGTAGGTGCACGGGCCGCCGTTCGCGTCGTCAGGCTCCGGGGCGATGCGGAGCAGGCCGCGGCACTGGAGTTCCCAGGTGGTGTCCACCAGCTTGGTGATCGGGTTGGTGTGCTCACGGCGCAGGATCTTGCGCAGGGTGTCGGACTCTACGCGGGAATCCCGGTGGGCACCCGCAACGAGAAGGACCTGGCGCTCCAGCTTCCGCTCGGGCGCCAGGTCCTCAAACCAGTCGAAGTACGGCCCGGCCATCAGGCGCCCACCTCGTTCTCGTTGTCGGGCTCGCGCCACTCGAAAACGCCGGGGCGGATGTACGTCTCCACCAGCTCCCCGGCCTTGATCTGCTCGATCTCGGCCCGCTCCTCGTCGGTGAACTCGCGGTACCGCCAGTTCTTGTCCGACAGCGGCAGTCGCGTGGTGTCGAAGCTCTCACCCTGGCGCCTAACGCCGTGCTCCAGGACAGCCTCGACCTCGACCGCGGGCGCGATCCGCTTGAGCAGGTACGCCTCGCAGTACGCACCCCACCGCTCGACCTTGCCCTCGAACGTGATGTGCTCCATCACGTGCGTCGGCTCGTCATCGCAGAACACGTCGCTGCATGTCACGAGCGTGCGCCGGCTGTTGTAGGTGGGTCCCGAGCCCGTCGTCAGGCCGCAGGGGAGTTTCACACGGTTCTGCATGATCACTTATTCCAGTTCTCGCCGTTGGTGACGGCCTCGACGCATGTCTCGGTCGTGTACTGCTGCTTCCGCTCCATCGCCTCGATGTCAGGCTCCGGCTCAGACTCGGTGGGCTTGTAAAGCCCCAGCTCTCGCATCAGGGCCGCCGTCACCATGGCCTCCTCGGCGATGCCGCCCTCCGCGTTCAGCCGAGTGCCGTCGTCGCAGTTCTCGGTCCTGAGCGTCTTCTCGAAGTCGTCGTGCGCCTTCGCCAGCTCCGCCGTCCTCTCCTGCACCCGCTCGACGTCCACGGGCGGGACCAGCACGGAGCCCGCCGGACCGACGACGAGGCCCAAGTCCCTCCCGTCCGCCTCGCCGGCGGCAAAATGCTTGCCGTCGTCCTCCCCGAGGTATCCGGTCGCCCACGGGTCCATGCTGTGGGTGCTGGCCGTGATGATCAGCAGCCGGTCGCCGGGCATCGGGGTCCGGTCCACGATGGGGCGTCCCGCGTAGGAATAGGTGTTGTCGGTACGCACTCGATTCTCTTCCAATCGCGAAGAAGCCCCCGCACTCATGCACGGGGGCGCTGACAGTCGAGGGGGGATCACGAGCCCTCGGGCTCGTCCGAGATCAGCTCCGCCGAGATACGGCGCCGCTCGCCGCCCATATCGCGGACGATGATGTAGCCGGTGTGCCGGGGGCCGAGGTCGTACGGCTCGGTCTCGGTCTCGATCACCATGCAGAGGGTCACGAGCCGGCCGAACCGCGCCTTCGTCCTGGCCGGCACTTCGAGGGTTGCACCCCACATGTCCGCGGCCCAGAACCGCGTCTCCTCATCGGCGATCTCTTCGAAGTGCGAGTACTCACCGATGACGTCCGGCGGGACCGTGAAGTTAAGCTTGTCGGCGCGAACCGCCCAGCCGCCCTGCGCGTCGTGCTTTTCCAGCCTGATCTCCGCCAGCGCCATACGACCCGCGCGGATTGCGGCGGCATCTTTGGCGTCCAGGTCTTCGAGCCGGTAGCCCCGGAACGCTCCCGGGAGCTGCTGCTCGACCACGATGCGGTACATCACACCTCCAGTGGGAAACGAAAAGGGCCCGACGAAATCGCCGGGCCCTACCTGTCTGTGCTGCTACTTGCCGACAGGCTTCCACAGCGGCTCGTGGAACGGGGTGCGGTCGGCCTCCGTGCGGTACAGCTCCGCCTCGCACGACTCGCACTTGGTCGTGTTGCCGCCGATGAACTCCGAGGCGACCTTGCCCTCGCACACGGGGCACACGTTGTCGGCGAGCTTCCGCCGCGTGTTCTCGACGAGCATGGCGCGTGCCGCGTCGTTCTTCGGGTTGGTGATCGCCTCGCGGCAGCCCAGCAGCCACAGCGCACCTTCGCGCTGGGTGTAGACCGAGCTCGTGGCCTTCTTGTCCCACGTGCTGGGGTCGGCCTCGATCGCGAGGGCCGCCACCCACTTCAGCGGCGAGTCCGGGAACCGCTTCTTCGCGGGAGCGTTCTCGGTGCTCCGGATCACCCCGAGGAAGTCCATCCCCCACCCCGCCTTGTGCCACACCCGGAGTGTCGGGAACTCCGCGTCGACCGTGATGTCCTCGTACTCGAATTCCGCCACGCCTACTCCTCCAATATCGGAGTCGAATTATTACGCGCCCAACGCGGGAGTCGAACCCACGCCTGCACCATGCCGGGCCTCACTGCTCCTGGAGCGTACGTCCCTCGTACACCAGCCGCCGCCCCGACCGCACGTCGTACAGCTTCGCCGCGACGTCGAGTTGCGTCTCGTCACACGTCGCCCGCCCCGCCATCTGGAACGCCTCATCCACCGAATCGGCCTCGAACGTGCTGCACCAGCCGTTGGAGCCGAGCACAGCCGCCTCCCGCTCGATCTGCTCCTCCGACCAGTCCACCCCGATCAGCTCGACCAGAAGATCCCCGCCCCAATCGAACTCACCCAGCACCGTGTACGCCGTCATCCCATCCCCACCCGTCTTCCATCTCGCCGTGCTCCTCGACGCCATCGAACATGCGAACCCCATTCCCCTCGAAGAACGCGTCCCATGCCATGCGCAAGGCCCGCTCGTAGTCGTCACACAGCGGCTCGCACACCCACCAGTCGTCCGGGTGCATGACCTCGTGCCGCGCCGAGATGTCCGCGAGCGCCTCGTCGTCACCGTCCTCGATCTGCTCGTAGTCGGTGATGTGGACCTGGCCGCCGTGATCACGGCCGATGATCACGGCACTCACGCCGAGCCCTCTTCACCAGTCGACAGCATCACGTGCACCGGAGTGCCGTCGGACGCCGTCCACTCCACCGCTCCGTTCTCCGACAGATCCTCCATGACCTCCATCAGCTCGTCCGGATTCAGGTAAACGATGATTGCCACGCTCAGCTCTCCTTCTTTCCCACGTAGTACGCCTGCGGCTCGGTCACTCCGTTGACCACCCGGTACACGTACGCCGAGTCCGTCCCGTTCGTGGACTTGTCCGCGTTTCGCTCCGCCTCCTCCCGATCCCCGATGACCATGGACCCGACGAACCCTCCTGGGTTCGATCCGTACATGTGGTGGGCGCGCGGCGCGAAGTAGCGCACCTCGAATTGCTCCACCTCGACGCCCGGAGTCGGCTTGAACGCCTCGTCCAGGTCCCGCTTCGGCATGTGCGAGCCGCGCGAGATGATCACACACTGCTCCATCCCGTCCTTCGTGGGGCGGCCGGCGTGCTTCCAGTCGGTCTCGAACAGCGACCCCCAGTCCTCCTGCTGCTGCCCCTTCGGCCTGCGCAGCGCCTTCGCACCGCACAACGTGCACTCGCCCGGGTCCATCGCAATCTTGTTGAGCATCAGAATTCCCCCACCGTGTAGCGGCCCGCGAAGACCTGAATTCCGTCGAACTCCGGGATCATGTAGGTGTCGCGCACCGCCCAGCCGTAGCCATAGCGGTGGGCGAGCGCCCTGGCCGCCGCCAACGCCCTGCGCTCCGTCTTGTAGGTCTGGAACGGCCGCTCGACCGTCCACCGCTCACCCAGCGGGGCGTTCGCGCCCCGGGCCTTGAACAGCGTGGAGATCGCTGGCTCGTCCTCGATCGGCACGGCCTGGAACCAGCCCATACCGCCGCGCTCCATCTGGTAGCACTCCTTCTCACGCACGTACCGCACGTCGGCTTGCTGCCCCCGCTCACGGTGATACTTCGCCTCGTCGAGCGCTTCCTCGTACCGACTGGCCACCGTGCCGGAGAGCCGCCGCCCGCCCACATACACGTAGAACTTGCCCCGGGCCGCCGTCCACGAGTGGAAGACGTGCGTGGCGAACACGGAGTCCGACCACATCTCGCCCGTGCCGAAGCTCGTGTAGATCCCGGCCTCACCGGTCGTGATCGGCGCAGAGAACCGGTTGCCGTTGTCGTCGTAGAGCTGAACCGCCCGGCCATCCTCGACAATCTCCGCGCCCATCACCTTGTCGGCGACCTGCATATAGGCGCAGACTTCCGAGAACGGCAGCCGGATGATGAACATCACCCCCGGCACCAGAACCGCTCGCATACCAAAAGCCATGAAATACCTCCCCAAGAAATGTGCCAGCTCACGCAAAAGAGGGACGTTGTGCCTGCGTCCCTCTTTCAGGCTTTGCATTGCACTGACAGATGAGGGCCGTATGCCGAGAATCCGAATCCCGGCGTACGGCGCCTCGTGAGGCACCAGCCCGCCGGGCTTCGCCCGTCAGCCAGTTGACGGCCTGCGCAGGTGATGCGGTTACGGAGTGTTCGTCGGCCGTTCGAACTCACCGGCCAGCACCGCCATGACGAGCCCCAGCATCTCCATGGCCTCCTCGGTGTGCCGGTCGGCGACCGCGTCGTGGTCGTCGTAGTCGTTGCCGAGCAGTGCTCCGTCGGCGTCTTTGTACGGCGCGAGCTCGGCTTCGTGGCGGGCCAGCATGGCTGCATGCGCGTCGATCAGAGCGTGGAGTACGGCCTGGCCGTCCCCTTCGGGGATGTCGGCGGCTTCGGTGAGATCTTGGCCCTGCCACATCGCGGCGCAGTGCAGCCATCCGGCCAGGTTCCGGATGCGCGCGCTGTATGTGCGGTCCCACCGGTGGAAGGGGAGGGCCTGGGCCTCGGTGAGCTGGGTGAGGACTTCGGCGATATCGGCGGGGGCCGCGTCCCGCGGGAGTGCAGCCAGGGGAGTTTTGAACACGGCGTTCCTTGTCATGGTTAGCTGATTTCGAATGTCGGGCGCAGATCACGGAGGGTGGGGCTACTCCCAGAGGCCGGTTACGCACAGGTCGGTGACACTGGGCAGCTCGGACAGGATCGAGTGGAACTCCTGCAGCTCGTACTTCCCCTGGCGCGTGGCCTTGGTCAGCCGCAACCAGAGATCGATCTTCACGGGAAATTCCTCGTGGTCTCGTGTGGCGATGTATCCGGCGTCCATACACGAGTACTGGACTCTGTCGACGACCGTGATCAATTCACCGAAGGCGATCCGGTCTCCTCGCCGGGGAACGGGGAGCTCGCCCGTCTCCCAGGCGAATTCGGCGGGGTGCTCGACCCCGTCGCGTTCGAAGCCGAGGTCGAAAGCCGCGTAGACGCGCACTTCTGTTCTCCTTTTCTGACTGGTCCGGGTAGCGCCCTGCGCACAGCCCGGCTGGGTGGAACGGAATGAAGGAGCGGAAGCCGGCGGACAGGGACCGGTGCATCCGCATCCGTCTCGCCGTCTGCTCTACGGTCGCTCTTCCGCTGGGACTGCAGGATCTGGGGAGGCAGCGGGTCTACGCTTCCTCGCCAGCTCAGTACGTGCTACGCCCAGTCGTCGGCGGTCAGCTCAGTTCCGACCTTGACCGTGTAGGACGACCAGCGCACCACCGTGTCCTGGTCGCCGACGATGTTGTAGAGGATCTGCTTGTAGTGCCCGCCGTCGGGATACTCGTGGTACTCCTCGGCATACTCGCGAGCCAGGTCGATGGTTGGGAACGGGATCTCGACCGGCTCCCCGTGCCAGAAGTGCGTGGTCAGGGTGCCCTTGATCGGCATGATCCGGAACCGCTCGCCCTCCGGCGGCATCTCGCCCTCGTACAACCATCCATCCGTCGACCCCCAGCCGCGCGCCTTGCCCTGGTACTGGGCTTCGGCCTCCTCACGCGTCTCGCACTCCGTGATCGTCGCCTTCCGCCACTCGCTACGGAGGTGGTTGCATGAGTCCGACCAGCCCGGGGTGCGCACGTAGTACGGCTTCGATCTCGGCGTGTATCCCGGCTCCGACTTCTCGCAGCACGGCTCCAGAATGCAGACGGTGAATACGTCCGTCATGAATCCCCTTCCCAGGAAAACAGGACGCGGACCGAACCGCCCGCGCCCAAGGAGTGCGCGGTCAGTCGTTCAGCTTCGTGCGCTTGTCCTCGTGCTGCGCAGCGGAGCTGTCGAGGTCGGCTGCGGGCTCCGCGTCGTGTCCGTCTGCTGGGTGCTCGGCGTGCGCCCACCAACCGCCGGTCTGGCAGGCGATCCACTGGATCATGGTGCGGCAGGTACGGCAGGTGGTGTCGGGGTGGGTGATCTCAGGGGCGTACTCGGTGTCCATGGGGGTCCTTCCGGGCGCGGGGTATCCGAGGGGCGGCGTCGACGTGGCTGCCGGTGATGACTTCAGCTGCAGGCCAGCTCGGTGGCTCGCGACCAACTGCCCATCCGGAAGCGGATGGTGGTGGCCGGCGGAACATCAGACTTCAGATCTGTCGGATCCGTGCGCCAGGCCTCGTAGGCCGCCAGCGTCGTGGATCCCGTTACCAGCAGACACCGACGGATCGCGGCGACGAGCTGTTCCTGGGTCCACTTCGTCGTCGCATCCTGCAGTTGTTCCGGCTGTGCGACCGTGTCGAGTCCCGCGAGTTCTAGCGCGCGGTTCCAGCTGCCGAAGCGGCGCTCGTAGAGCGGAGCAGACGGGTCTGCGTCCCCGCGGCGCTGCTCGAACGTGCGACGTCCGAGGATGCTCTCCCCCTGCGCCAGGCGGATGAGCACGCGGAGAAGCTGCTGGTCGGTATAGACGACCGGGCCTGGCTTCATGGACGCGGGGACGTGCGCAGCATGCATAGTCATGTCCGGTGCTCTCCTTCCGGAAACGGGCGCGCGTCAGAGCGTGGCCACCTGCATGAGCTGTTGGCCGCGGGTGATGGACGCGAGCACCGCGTTGAAGGTCCGAGGGAGCCGACCGCAGCCGGTCGAGTCGCCCATCTCGGTCGCGAAGCACGGCAGTTCCTTGAGCCAGGCTGCGGCCTGCTTGTCGACGTAGACCGGGTTCTCGCCCTCGAAGACGGTCGGCAGCAGGTCTTCTGGCCATCACTCACGTGCAGCGTGAGCGTCAGCAGATCGACGTCGGCGGTGGCCCGATCAGAAGCAAGGGCAGTCATGGCGAGCAGTCCTTCGTGGGAGGAGATGAGAAGCCCACAAACAGCCGCCCGACAGGGGGCCACCCGTAGCCGACACGCGCACGACGTATCGCAGAGCCTTCCGGATCAACTCCGTTGATCCCCAAGCGCCCAACAGACCCGCAGGCACTCTGCGCGCCCGAGTCCCGCTCTGCGCGTCCTCTGCATCCTCTATCTGGCGACATCCTGACTCATCACAGGCCGTCATTCAATAGGCATTCACATAAGATGCACTCAGAGACCAGTCGATCCAATCAGACTGGTCGGCAATAGGAGGGGCGAGGCGAGAAGCGATGAGGACCTCGAGGACGAGGAAGGCTGGACTCTCTGCTGCAGCGTTGGCCGCGGGCGTTGCGCTCGTTGGATGTTCCAGCGGCAACGGCAGAACGGCCAAGGAGACACAGCCAGCGCCTACACCAAGCCCGACTACGAGCACTACCAAGGTCGCCGACAAGGCTCTCGGCGAGGCGCTGGACAAGCTCGCCTTCCAGGGCGCCGGAGGTTCCAGAAAGGACGGCGGAGCCTGCCTAGCTAGCGCAGCACGGAAGGCGGGAATGTCGGAGAAGGCGCTGGCCTACATCGCCAAGGCCGACAGCGACGACATAGGCACAGTCATCGACGGACTGAACAAGGTAAGCGAGGACGATGCCGCACTGCTGGCCTCGCGGTCACTGCGCGGGGACGTCGACGGATGCATCGACAAGGCCGTACTTCCGGACAGCAGCAGCCTCAAGGCTCAGAGCTACGCGCCCCCGAAGGCAGCCGCGAAGCCTATACCTGGCAAGCCGAACCTGAAACCGGCCTACCCGGTCCGCGCGGATCAGCCGGTCAACTCGTCCATCGAGCTCACCAAGGGCCTGGTCTCGATGTTCTCCTCCTACGCCCGGGACGAGAGCCAGAAGAAGACATACGCGGCGGCCGGCCAGTGTCTGTCGACCGTGGTGCAGAACGCGGGCTTCAGCCAGGAGGCGCTGCACTTCTTCGCCGGCGGCGCACCCCTCAGTACCGGGTCGGTCGTCGAACACCTGCCGAACGACAAGGACAAGGCGATCTGGCAGTCCCCGAGGTTCATCCAGGAGCTTGTCGACTGTACGACGAACACGACGCCAACTACCGCGCCCAGCTCCTGAGCTGGCGTCCATCAGACAGACGAAGGACCCGGTGCGACATGTCGCACCGGGTCCCTGCCTTCCCTTCTCGCCGTCACGCGAGGGTGGGGGTGGTCCACAGCAGATGGCCCCGCCCGAGGGGGAAGGAATCGAGCGGGGCCATCTACTGCGGCGATGCCCGCCGGCGAACCGACTGGGAGCGAGCGCGACCCTACTGGTATTCCAACCCTAACGAAAAGAGCGTAGATAGCTTACCAAGTAGCGTTGATAGGGTGACCTGATAGCTCAGTCGAACGAGACAAGGAGAAGCCGCGCATGACCGTCTCACAGGCGCTGGCGAAGACGACGCAGCCCGTGCGCGGCACGAAGAAGAAGCCGCCGGGCGCGACACAGAGCGGCAGTAGTGGCCGCCAGGGCATGTTCGTCCGGCTGAGCTCGGACGACAAGCAGCGCGCGGAGTACTGGGCCGACAAGCGCGGGTTCTCCTCGGTGAACGACTACGTGGTCGAGGCGGTGGTCGAGAAGATCCGGCGCGAGAACCTCGACTACGACCTGCCGACCCTGGAGATCGCGCGGCTCAACGAGCTCGTCGACCAGGTCGCGGCACTGGCGAAGAACTCGGCGAACCTCGAACGTGTCGTCACCACGGGCTTCGACTCGCTGATCGGGCTCACCCGCGGCGACAACTACCTCTTGGACGACGAGGACGGTGAGCTCGTATGAGCCGGGATTTCGCAGAGATGCTGGAGGCGACCACGCCCACCGACGAGGTGATGGAGGTGGACACGTCCTTCCTTGACGCCTACAGGCGCGGCGGGAGCGAGGAGCTCAAGCGTGTCCAGGCCCAGGCGGTACAGCCTGGGCCCGAGGCGGCAACGCCCGAGCCGGATGTGCAGTTCGATGAGGCCGGCGACGTCGACTCTCAACTCGGGGTTGAAGGTCCGCAGGCTGATCTCGACGTGGAAGCCGAAGCGGATCGCCCGAATCTGAAGCCGGATCACGAGCCCGACGCCGACGACTCCGAGCGGGCCAGCGGATCCAATCAGCGCGGTGGTGCCGGCGGCGGACAGAGCACCGCTGACGGGGTGCTCCCGGGCGGTGCGCCGGCAGGCCTTGTGGCTGATGCCGTTCCGGCTCCCGGGGCACAACCGGACGTCGAGGACGCCGCTACAGCCGAAGTCGCTGCTCATGACGTCGTCGCCGCACCGGATGAGCCCCAGCATGCAACGCCCGGATCGCTGCAGCTCACCGACCATCAGGAAGCCGTGCAGAGCGCGGCCTCGAAGGGGGGCTCGGGCAGTACAGCCGAGACCGCCACGCTCCCCCAGTCGGGTTTCCGGCTCGCCGGCGTGCAGAGCCAGCCGCACATCAAGGCGCTGCCCGAGAGCATCATGAACGCACTGCGGGAGCAGCTGCGAGCAGCCGCAGTCCGTGAGCTGGGCGTGAGCGACAGCGCTGCTCGGGAGTTCAGCCGGCGGCTGAGCCAGGGCACGCTGGTGACGGCGTTCCTGCTGGCGCAGCTCGACCTGCACCTTGACGCCGATCCTGCCACCGAGCGCGCCGTCGAGCTCTTCCGCTCCCGCGACCCGCTGCTGGGCAGCGTGGTGGCACGCCTGGCGAACATCGAGGCCGCTGAACGCGAGCGGGACGGGTTGCTGCGCAAGCTGCGCGACGAGCTGGGCGAGGTGCGCCAGACCAGCGCGGTGGTCGAGCAGGCGCTGGCGTACTCCATCGCCGACCGTACGGAGAACTTCCTGCGGGGCTCGCACAACCTCCACGACGCGCCGATCACGCACAAGGAGGCGATCTACTTCCGGGACAAGGCCCGTGAGGCGACCAGGAAGCAGTCGAAGCTTGAACGCGAGCGGGAAGGACGGCCGATTCGATGACCACGACGAGCAAGGAGAAGCTCTTCCCCGCCCGGCAGCGCTGCAAGACGTGCGGTAAGGGTCTGGGTCTCCGCGCGCAGGACCCGGTGCACCTCGGCCTGTACTGCACTCCGCGGTGTGGATCATTCACTAGTCAAGCCCTCTGTCGGAACGGTCGTTGTCGGATTCCAGAACGAGGCGCCGCGAGCCCATCTCGGCACGCTATCGGCTCTGAACTCGTCGAGACGCACCGGATCAGCTGACCGGCTGTGCCTGGGGATGGGCCTCATGCCAGGCGTCCCAGATGTCGCTGCGGAGTCGGCCTCGCGGTAGCACGTCCATGCCCTGGTCCTTGGCCCACCGCCGCACCTCGGCCACCGGCGGTCTCGTCGCGGTTCGTGAGGGCTCTGGTCGGCGGCGCGCGGGGACAACGGGGTGGTAGGCGGGCGGCTGGGGCAGGTTCTCGGGGGTGGTGGCGGTGAAGTCGCGGCGTTCGAGGATGCGGCGCCGCTTGTGGTGCATGCGTTCCAGCCAGGGCACGTCCGCGTCGATGTAGTCGTGCGCCTCGACGTGGGACTTCTTCGACTCGGTGTTGCGCATGATCCGGCCGACCTGCTGGATCACGCGTCCCTTGAAGGAGATCGGGCTGGTGAGGAGGATCAAGCTTGTCGATGGCCAGCAGCACCAGCGGGGTAGTCGTCTCGTCGGTCAGGCGGGCGCGGACGCGGGCCCGTTCGGCCGGCGGCATGCCGCCGTGCAGGAGCAGGGGTTCGATGCCGTGTGTGGCGAGGGCGGTGGCGAGTTGGTGGAGGTGTTCGACGCGGTTGGTCAGGGCCAGGCTGCATCGTCCGCGCCGGGCGGCGTCGGCGATGTCGGCAGCGATCTGGGTGTTGCGGTCGGAGTTCGCGGCGAGTTCGGTGTAGATCGCCTGGAAGGAGGCTCCGTCGTTGCCTGGCTCGTCGGTGGTTAACGGGGTGGGGTGGACGATGAGGTGCTTGGTGAAGGTGCTGGTGTCGGCGATCTCGTGCCGGATGGGTCCGCACTGCAAGGTGATCAGCGGATCCATCTGATCCGCCCGGTATGGGGTTGCCGACAGGCCGATCCAGCGTGGGGCGCGGGCCTTGCGGATCGCGGCTTCGGCGCCCTGTGCGCCCACGGCGTGGCACTCGTCGACGACCACCAGGCCGTAGCCGTTCAGCAGGCCGTCTGGGGCGTCGCGGTGGCTGAGCGTCTGGAGCATGATCAGGTCGACCACGTGGCCGCGGCGGTCCTTGCCCGCTCCCAGGGAACCGACGCGGCCCTCGTCAAGTTCGAGGAATGTGGCCAGGCGGTCCTGCCACTGGGACAGCAGCTCGGAGCGGTTGACGATGATCGCGGTGGGCGTCTCGTGGTGGGCGATCAGCGCGCAGGCCATGACCGTCTTGCCCGAGCCCGGCGGCGCTACGAGCACCCCGCTGGTGTGGTCCGTGACCGCGTCGACCGCGCGGGCCTGCACGTCGGTCAGCTCGCCGGTGAAGCGGGCGTTGATCGGCTCGACGTCCGGGAGTTCGCTGGTGACCGTGAGCGTGCCGCCGGCGACGGCGATGAGCTGGGCCGTTTCATCGCGCAGGCCGCGCGGCAGCTTGATCCAGTCCGGGTCGGTGGCGTCGAAGGAGCAGACTAGGCGCGGGGTGTCCCAGGTGGAGTACCGCTGGCTCTGGCGGCGGTAGAACTCCGGGTTGAACGACGCCGTGTGCTTGAGCGCGGCGACCAAGGCTGTCGGTAGGCCCTTGGTTGAGATCGCGAGCATCGCCGACAAGCGCGCCTCGACGACCTCGGGGGCTTTGCCCAGAGCGCGCCGCCGGGGCTTGGGCGGCGCGACCGGCGCGGTCGCCGACGGGTCCGCCTTGACCTCGCCGAGCTTGCCGACGAGCGCCTCGACTTGGGTCGGGGAGAGCCGCTCGACCTGGGACAGGCGGGCGAACTGGTCGGGGTACAGCTCCCAGGTCTGCGGGTCGCAGAACACCGTGGTGCCCTTGAGTCGGGAAGCCCCCTGCAGCGGGAGCGCGATCAGGTTGCCGAACCGGGCGTTGCCCTTGGCGTTCGTCGGCAGCAGGTCCTGGGCGGGGAAGAGCCGGTCGTAGCTGGACAGCGTCATCTGTCCGCGGACGTCGATCGCCCGGCGCAGCAGCGCCATCCCCAGCGTGCGGGCGGTGACCGCGGCGACGGGGGCGGTGAAGAAGGTCCATACGTGGGCGCCGGCCCCGGAGCGGGAGACCTCGAGCAGGACGGGGACACCGGCGTCGTGGCAGGCGTAGGCGGCCGCGTCGCCGCGCCAGTCGCTGCCGTCCTTGCCGTCGAAGTCGACGGTAAGGAGGCGGCAGGTGTCGTCTGCCAGCAGTGGGTACAGCCCCAGGTGGGTCTCCCGGGCGCCGGGCTCGGGGCGGGAGAGGTGGTTGTAGACGGCTCTGTCGGTCAGCGGCCAGAACACCCGCTCGGCATCGTTCTTGTTCTTTGCGAACGGGTTGTCCTCTGCGGGGCTCCAGCCCGTCCGGCCCGTCTTCGCGCTCACCCACCGGGTGGCGTAGACATCCTCGCGGCCGGCGAACAGGGCCCGGAACAGCGCGATCTTTGCCTCCGTGCCGGAGGTCGCGTCCGCGTACGGCAGCCCGTGCCCGCCTTCCGTAATGACCGGTGCGGGAGGCTCGGGGACCGGTGGCAGCGCCCGCGGCGCGTCGGCTGCGGGAACTCCCGGGCGGCTGCGCAGGCGCAGGTTCTCGGCGCGCACCTCGGCGAGCTCCGCGCGTAGTTCGGCGTTCTCCTCGAGCGCCACATCGAGGCGGATGCGCAGTTCGGCCGGGTCGCTGCAGTCGTACCAGTCCTCCACCCCTCCATGATCCGGATTCCCGTCCGTGGAGAGGCCGTTTTCGCCCAGATCCCCACGGGGCGATCGAGCCGATGGCCTACCCGCCCTGCGCCGGCCCGCCGGCCGCCCAGGCTTGCGCGGCCGCGAGGTTCGGCGCGGTGCCTTCGGGTAGGTACGCGAAGCCGTCCCAGGACTCCAGAACCCGCGGTTCCTCGGGCCGCACGTGGCTGGCCCCGCCGCCGACGGGCCGGTGCCGACGGTAGACGTCCATCGGTGCGCGCCTGCGCCGGTGATACGGGGCGAGCAGATCGTCGGGGTCGATGCTCGGGACCGCACGGGACGGTTGATCCGGCGGTCCTGGGCGGGCGTGCCTACCCACGATCGTGCTGCCTCTCCTCTACTCGTACGACCAGGCCCTACCGGTGGCTTCGGGCCTCTTGCGGTACTCCTCGACGGGGACCGGCTTCACGCCGGGCCGCATGCGGTTCAGCAGCACGAGACCGTCAAGGTGATCGATCTCGTGCGCGATGAGCCGCGCCTCGCCGCGTTCGTAGACCGCAGTCGCCGCACTGCCGTCCGGCGTCACCGTCTCCACCGTGATCCGCAACGGCCGGGGAACCGGGACGCGCACGTCGAAGAGTGACAGGCACCCTTCGAACTTCTCGTCCATCTCCGCGGAGCCGGCGGTGATGACGGGGTTGAGCAGCACGATGGGGTCGGCCCCAGGGCGCTGGATGACCGCTGCGGCCCGACCGATGCCGATCTGTGGGGCGGCCACGCCCAGGCCCTTGCCGGAGAAGTCGTGCGCGCGGCGGATGCGTTCCATAGCGTCGAGGAGTTGGCCGACGACGGTACCCGCGGTCTCCCGCTCGTCAGGGAGTGCAAAGTAGCGAGCCGGCTCACCCAGGATGGGCGCGCCGTATTGAACGACGCCGAGATCGCGCATCTGCTGGCTGGGTCGCACCCGGATCAACTCCTTTTTTGCGGAGGGTCATCGGAAATCTGCCTCAAACACGCTACGAAGCGGCTCACGGCAACCGCGTACACAGCGGCGGGATCACATCGCTCTCGAAGGCAGCAGTCACCAGGCCCTCGGGGACCGTCGACTCGGCCGGCTCGGTCCCCTTCCGTCGCATCATCAGCGACATGTTGAAGATCTCTATCTGCGTGCGAAGCAGACCGGTTGGCACCGGGTGGCCGAGACGCTGTGTGACGCCGTCCTGAAGATCGGTGATGGTCGCCGCCTCCGGTAGTACCTCAGCGATCACATTCACGATTAGGTCGTACCTGGTCATGATCAGGTCGACCTTCCGGGGGTGGACCTCCAGCGAGGTGCCGCATTCGTTGCACCGCACCGTCACCGTGAACCCATCCTTCTCCAGGGCATCGCGCAGCCGGCCTCGAGACTCCGGTTCGTCCATGCCGTACACCACGATCAGGCCGGACCAGTTCTCCGATCGAATTGGCGAACTCGGGGATCTTCAGCTGGTCTATGAGCCGGCTCACTGCTTCGATGACGCGATTAAGGTCCCCGATGTGCACCGGATCCAGTGACCCGTCCCCGCGGACGATGTGATGCGGGTAGCGAGCCGGCCTGTTGAAGAAGTCGACGAGCCATTTGCCGTCCATGCCAGCCTCCGGTTGGTCAAGATCTGCAAGTCATTGTGCGCGGCGGGGCGGTCGAGCAGTGAGGGACAGGGCGTGTGCGCGGACTGCTGGGTCCGTGGCCAGGGCCGCATCGGCGAGGAGGTGGAGGCGCCAGTACAGGTCCAGGCGCTGATGGGCAGCTGGAGCGGCCCCGGGGGCGAGTACGGCCTGCGGCGAGAGCAGGCATAGGCGTACGGCGAGGCGGGCGCGGTCGGAGATCGGGTCACCGAAGGCGGCGAGTTCCCAGTCCAGCAGGAGCTGCAGACCGTCTGTGGTGCGGACGAGGTGTCCGGGTTGGAGGTCGTGGTGGAGCAGGCGCGGCTCGATGTCGAGGTTCACTCGGTCGAGGTCTCGGCGGAGGGCTGCCGCAGCGGTAGCGAGATCGGGTGTTGTGGCCGTGTAGAGGTTCAGGCGGTCGTGGAGGTAGTCGCGCCAGGTGGGGTGGCGGGTGGCTCCGGCGAGACGCCCGAAGTGGGTTCCGCCGATGGCGTGAACTGCGGCGAGCGGGCCGGCGAGGTCATCCAGGAACTGTTCGGCGGGGACAGGCTGGGCCTGGACGGCGCTCTGCGCGGTCCAGGCCGGCTGTCCCTCCACGTCGGCGTGGAGCAGGCGGGGGCTGGGGGCGTGATGGTGGGTGAGGAGTCGGAGGGCGGCGGCTTCGTTGGCGGCACGGGCGGGGTCGCTGTAGTGCTTGAGGACGTACGGCTCGCGTCCGCCGATGTACCAGACGCGGTTTGCCTGGCCGGTGGTGATTTCGGTGGCGCCGTCGGGGACGCGGCCGTCGATCCTCGACACGGCGTCAGGCAATGTCGCCGAGGTAGCGGGTGGGGGGCTCGCCGTGGGTGAGGTCGGCGATCAGGGTGCGCAGGCCGTGGGGCAGCAGGTTGAGGCCGGGCACCTTCTCCAGCTCCACCCATTCCAGTCCGGTCTGCACGTCGTCTTCGGCGTGGCCGCCAAGCTTGTCCGGGTCGCCCTCGGGCCGGCACAGGAAGATCGCTTCCACCCGGTGGTCTTCCGGGGCGCCGCCGTGGTTGGCTCCGATGTACTCGCGCAGCCACAGCAGACGCTCGGGGGTGACGTCCAGGCCGGTCTCCTCGTGGACCTCGCGTCGGACCGTGGTGCCGAGGGTCTCGCCGGGGTGCTGGCCGCCGCCGGGCAGGAAGTAGCAGTCCTGTCCCTCCCAGTGGGCACGCTGGAGCAGGACGCGGCCGTCGTTCAGGACGACGGCCTTGGCCGCGTTGCGGACGGTCGCGGTAACGGGTTCAGCCACGGCAAGCTCCCACGTGTGATCGGGCTTTGGATCGTCAGCGTTCAGTCTTACCGAATCCGAGGTGGCGTCTGGTTGCCTTGGCCCAGATCAGCCGCCAGGGCCCGGCCAGCCGGACGAAGGGCTGGAGGAGGCTGGCGGCTACGAGCGCGATCGGCCGCGCTGCGGTAGAGCGGGGCGGTGGCCCGGTGGTGGCGGGCGGGGTGACGCGGTGGTGCAGGGCCGGTGCCAGGGCGATCAGCCGGGCGGTGGTGATGGGACCGTGCAGCAGGACACCGACTACGGCGAGCCCGGCCCACAGGGGACCGGCCCACCAGGCGCTGGCTACGGCGGCGGTCATCAGTGGGGCGCCGAGGAGCCAGGCGGCTTCGTCCGCCCACTCCCGCAGCATCAGGGCGGTTCTGGCCGGGCGGGAGAGGCCGCTGGGCAGATGGGCGACGGCTCGGGCGTGGCGGTCGGGTCGGGCGGAGGCGGTGAACGCGAGCGCGTGGAGGTTGGTCAGTCCGGTGGTGTCGGTGTAGGGCTCGTCCAGGACCAGGGCGGCGGACGGTGCGAAGTCCGCGCCGAGGAGGGAGAGGCGGTGTCCGGTGCCGAGGTCTTCCATCGGTTCGGGGAAGCCGCCGAGTCGGCGCAGGGCGGGGAGGTGGACGGCCATGCCGCAGCCGACGGCGTAGACCATCGGCCGCAGCCACACCCGGACCGGCTCCGGGAGCCGGGAGCGGGTGAGCCACTGGTGGAGGCGTACGCGGGCGAGTTCGATGCCGAGGGAGCGCCGCAGTTGGTAGACCCACTCCTCGGTCAGCAGCAGGCCAGCTATGCCGCGCGGGAAGGGGCGGCGGGAGAGCAGCGGGAGCCTCTGTTGCTGGATCAGTGCCGGCAACCGGCCGGTAGACGCCCGGTGTTCGGCGGCGGCGTCGGCGAAGGCGGTGAGGGTGGCCCGGTCGGGGACGGCGTCGGCGTCGTATACCAGGGCGAAGGTGTCGTGGTCGTGGGCGTCCTCGCGCCAGCCGAGCGGTCCGAGTACGTCGGGCAGGTGGTCGAGGGCGAAGTTGAGCTGTCCGGGCTTTCGGCCGCCGACGTCGGGCTGGTGCAGGTGGACCAGCGGCAGCTCCTTGAGGTGGCTGGCGGTCAGGGCGGTCACGATGTCGGCGGTGCTCGGCTCGGCGTCGAACAGCTTGGTCAGCACCGCTATACGTTCGCCGCACGGGGTGGCGTTCACGTGCTCGGCGACGGCCTGGCAGCGTGAAGCGGGGAACAGGCCCCGCAGCTGGGCTGCCGTCAGCGTGGGCAGCGCGGCGAGCTCCGGCAGGCGGACGCGGTGCCGGGCGCGGGCGGTGTGTTCGCGTTCGGTGGTGATAACCGCGACGGCCGCGCGGCCGGTGGGGTAGTCGAGGCCGGTGAACGCGGCGATCGACTCTGCGGCGACAGTCTGCTCGCGGAGCATCGGCAGCAACACCACCAGCCACGGCGCTTGTCCGTCCACGTCGGCGGGGCGGTGCGCGCGGGTGGACAGCAGCCACCGCGCGCTCGCCTCGATCGCGAGGGCGGCCCAGACCGCGCGGGCCAGCAGCCCGGTCACGAGAAGCGGCACCACGACGTCCAACCACACCTCGGCGGCGCTCACGCTCCCCCCAACAGCTGATAGACGGCGCGCATGTCGTCGGCGACCCGCGGCCAGGCGAAGGACTCGGCACGCGCGCGGGCGGCCGCACGCCGCGCGGTGTGGGCGGCGGTGCCCAGCTCGGCGAGGAGCTTGTCGGCGGCGTCGGCTGCGTCCGCCGCGTCGCCGGGCGGGAGAAGGACGGCGGCCGGGCCCTGGCCGGTGTAGTGCCGGATGCCGCCGATGTCCGTGACGACGGCCGGGGTACCGCAGGCGAGGGCTTCCAGCAGGGCGTTGTTGGCGCTCGCTCCGGTCAGGGGCAGCAGCAGGAACGCCGCCCGCCGGTACAGGGCGATCAGCTCCTGTTCGCTGATCCCTTCCAGGATGCGGGCGGCCGGGTGCCAGGGGCGCGAGGCGGCCTGCCGGGTGACGACGGTCAGCTCGATGTCCTGGCCGTGGCGGCGGTGCAGGAGATCGTGGACGGCGTCGAGGGTGGTGAAGTCGCGCAGCCACCAGCCGACGGTCAGCACCAACGGCCGGCCCGGCTGCGGCCCGGCGGCGGGGGTGAAGGCGGCGGTGTCGATGCCGTGCGGCACCAGGTGCACCCGCTCAGGCGGGAGCAGGTCGCAGAAGAATGCCTGCTGGTGGGGGTCGAGGACGATGATCTGTTCGGCCTGCGGGGCCAGGGACCGCCACACCTTGATCGGCAGTAGCCGGGCGAGCTGGTCGGGCGGCTGGTGGTAGGTGATGGCGGTCGGGCCGGTGCGGTGGCGGGAGAACCAGAACTGTTCGTCCCCGTACAGGACGTGCGCCGGCTGGCGGGAGGCTAGGACGCGCAGGTCGGTGGCGAAGTGCTCGGCCGGGTAGAACGGCAGCGGGCAGCGGGGGCCGAGTACGCGGTGGGCGGCCGTGAAGGCCCGTCTCGCAATCGGGTGGCGGGGCGGGGTGATGCGGCGGACTTCGGGCAGGTGGTCCAGGAGGCGGTCGTAGCCGCCGTGGGCGGTGTGCCAGGGCACGCGGACGACGGAGGCGATCACGCGCGTCCCCTTCCTGTTGCGGGCAGCAGGCCGAGCCGGCGCAGCTGCGGGGTGATGGCGGCGGGCCGGTCCAGGCGCACCACCGTCAGGCCGGCGGTGCGGTCGGGGTGGAGGCGGGCGGACCAGCGGCGTCGGTGACGGTGGTGGTGCATCGGGCCCCAGCGCAGGATGGAGTCCGCAGCCAGTAGGTGGCGGTAGCTCTCCCGGTTTCCGGCGAACAGCTCCTCGCCGGTGGCGGCCCGGCGCAGCGAGCGGTTGACCAGCCGGGGCAGGCACACGCGCAGCGGCAGATCGAGCCACAGGACCAGCTCGGCGCGGTCCAGGAGCATCTCGGCGACCTCGCCGCCGTAGTTGCCGTCCGCGATCCATGCCGGTCCGGCGAGGCGGTCACGGACGCCCTTGTGGAAGACGGGGGCGTCCAGGGGTGTCCAGTTCGGCCCCCAGAACAGCTCGTCGAGGTCGATGCGGGGAAGACCGGTGTAGACGGAGATCGCTGCGGACAGCGTCGACTTTCCGGAGGCCACCGGCCCGACCACGGCTATACGGCTGGGCGTCACGTAAGCCTCCCCGTCACCGCGTCGGCGATCTTCTCCAGCAGGCCAGGGTTGTGCACGCCGGCCGTGATCGCGAGGACGGGCACCGTGGCGATGAGATGCTCGATGAGGGCGGTGGCCTGTTGGGCCAGGTCGTCCACGGGCCGGGTCCGGACGGCGAACCAGGGCTCGAGCCAGTCCTCGTCGTACGGGGTGCAGCACACGGCGGCAAGGGTGGTGCGAGCCCGCGCGGCGTCAAGGGTGCGGCTGCTCAGGGTCTGGTCGTCGTCGTGGAGGGTGGGGATGACGACGAGCCGCAGGGGTGCTGTCTCCCTCAAGCGGGAGGAGAAGGCGCGGGCGAACTCGTGCGGGGTCAGGGCTGCTTTGCGGGCGCTGCCGAAGGCTACGGGCAGGGTGTGTGAGTTCGGCAGGCCCTCGCGCGGGGCCAGTGTGGACAGGGTGCCCCCGCCGATCCGGACGGAGATCGGCACCCCGGCCACCATCCCTGCGTCGGCGGTCACCAGTGCCCGGTCGGAGGCGATCAGGTCGGCCCCGTGGTGGGCGGCCAGCGCGGTCAGCACGGTGGTCTTGCCCGCCCTGGAGGGAGCGGCGATGAGCACGCCGCGGTCGTCGAGGGCGGCGGCCGCGGCGTGGAAGGAGGTCCAGCCACGGCTCTCGGAGCACCGCAGGACGACCTCGCGGACGACGCGCATCAGATATCGCTCGCCGCGCTCGGCCCCGGGTTTCAGCAGCACCGTCTGCCGGCCCGCCGCGTCCCGGGCGTAGAGGTGGTCGGGAGGTAAGTGCGTGTCGGGGGCGGGCCGCCACCAGGTGACCTCGTCGAGCTGGCAGCGGCGGTACGGCTCGCCGCGGAACGGCACCACGGTCAGCGACGCGGCGCCCGCGACGCTGACCATCCGTTCCTGGAAGAGGGCCGCGTCGTGGCGGACCCGGACTGCCGTCTCCTCCCCGCACGGTGGGGCGAGCTGGTGCTCGGGGACGAAGGCCCGAAGGTACCGCGCTTGGGCGGCGTCGAAGGCGGCGTCGGTTACGACGTGGAAGCGGTGTCCGGCGAACAGCGCCGTGGCCGTCTTCGTGCCGGTCATGACCGGCACCCCACCCGGGCCGCAGACACGGAGAGACCGGAGGGTGCGGAGGCGAGGAGTTCCTCGCGCGTTCCGTTCACCAGCCGGCGGGCGATGTCGATGCCCATCTTGACCGCGTGGTCCATGTTGCCGATCTCGTAGCGCCAGGTCCCGAACCTGCCCCGGGGGTAGATATCGCGGGCTTCCATCCACGGCATCACCTGCGCCAGGACCTCGTCCCGTCCCAGGGTGGGCACCGGGTAGGCGTACGGGATCACCTCGACATGGGCGCTGGCCAGCGGCGCCTGCGCCGGCACCAGGCCGTGACGGCGGAGGGCCTGGTCGCAGGAGCGGACCAGAGCGTCGCGGTCGAGGTCCTGGCCGGGGGTGAGGGAGGTCTCGGTCATCCAGGCGCTGTAGGCGTCCACCGCGGCGCCGGGGACGTTGGCGGGCGCGTACTTGCTGAAGTTCGTGGCCCGGTAGAAGGGCACGTCGGGCTGCGGGAAGTACAGCCACGACCTCGCATCGGTGGTCGGTGTCCGGTAGCCCAGGCCGACCATGGCCACGGTGGTGTGCCGCAGGTTCTGGGCGGCCGTGCGGAGCGGGGCCGGGCAGGTGGTGGTCATGGCGGCGAGCCGGTCCAGCGGTCCGGTGGCCACCAGGCGGTCGTAGCCCATCCTCTCGCCGCCGGCGAGGGTGACGGCGCGGGCCGCTGGATCGACGGCAACCGCGCGGGCCCCGGTGCGCAGGCGGACGGCGCCAATGCGGGCAGCGAGCCGACGCCAGATCTCGCCGGTACCGCCGGACGCGGGAAAGGCGAAGATGGCATTCGGGCCCCACCGGCGCGCGGGTGCTGCGGTGCCGACGAACGCGGCGAGGATCTCCTCGACGTCGACGGGGGCTACCCGCTCGGCCACCCATGCCGAGCCCATGTCCTCAAGCGGTGTCGCCCAGACCTTGGCGTTGTACGGGGCGAAGAAGCGGTCCACCAGGGCCTGGCCGTACACCGTGACCAGCCACGTCGCGAAGTCCGCCGGGGCCGCGGAGTCCCTGCGGGCGTCCGGGCGCGCTGTGAGGAGGTCACGCAGGCAGGCCGCGGCGTCCTTCGGCGGGAGGTGATGGAGGTGCTGCTGGAACGGGTAGGGCATCCACCCGTCGCCGTAGCGGATGTAGGAGGAGCGGTCGTGGTGCAGCAGTTCCTCGTCGGTGAAGAGCTCGGCCAGCAACCGGTCGAACTCACCGAAGTGGGAGAAGACCACGTGGCCGCCCAGGTCCCAGGTGAAGCCGGCCTCATCCACCACGGAGGAGGCGAGCCCTCCCGGCGCGGAGGCAGCCTCCAGCAGCACGAAGTCGCGATGGCCGAGGCGGGCCAGCTCGTCGGCGCAGGCCAGACCGCATGGTCCGGCCCCGAGTATGACGATCCGGCCGCTGTCCGGCATGTACGCGGAGCGGGGCATGGTGCCCTCCTTCGATCGGCAGACAACGTGGACACGTCCAGCCCACGGGCCGGGCGGCGTTGCGGCGGCGTGAAACAGCTCAGGCGTGCGGCAGCAGGATCGCTGCCCGCCGTGGGACGAAGGTTCAGAGAGGCGGGGAGCCGGCCGAGGGCGGCGGCGGTGTCGGGCCGTGCAGCAGGGTGCGCAGCGAGACGGAGCAGGCCGGATCCAGCAGTGCGCGTACGGCGGCCTCCAGCCGGGCGGGATCCGCACCGAGGTGGTCGACGCCGGCACGGGTGAGCTCGTCGGCGAGCCGGCCCTGCAGGAACGCTTCGTAGTGGTGGCGGGCCACCGTGACAGCCAGGGCCTCCACCGATCCGACCTCCTTGCGCCGGATGGTCTGCTTGGGGCCGCTGCCGTAGGTCATCCACATGACCAGATGTCGGGCCGTCTCGTCGTACGCGATCCGGAAGGGCATCTGCTCGGACGGGGTCTCACCCACGGAGGTCTCCTTCGGAGTACGGGAGTCGGCACACGACCTGCTTGCCGACCGGAGTGGGGCGCACGGTCCAGCCGGGTGCCAGGATGTCCACCAGCCCCAGCCCCCGGCCGCCTTCAGACTTGTCGTCGTCGAGCGCGATGGGGCGGCGGCTGGGCAGTCGGTCCCCCATGGGGTCGTGGACCTTCACCGATACGCCGCTTTCCTCGGCGTCGACCTCCACGACCAGGGGGACGTGGTCACCGCAGGCCCGTACTGCGTTCCCGATCAGCTCGGAGGCGACGAGCTGGGCCGCATCACTGATGCCCCCGCCCAGGCCGGCCGCGCAGAGGGTCTTGTCAGCCAGGGCGCGCAGGGACCGCAGGTGGGCGGCCGAGGCGTTCATGTGGACGGCGAACCCGGCTTGACGGACTTGCAGGTAGAACCCGGGCGTTGACGACCCTGTCGATCCTTCCACCAACACGGCTGCCTCCAACCCGCGGCACGAGGCCGCACGGCGCGAGCAACTAGCCCACCGCAACGGCTAGTTGACCGAGTGTGCCCATCGGCTGTCGAGCATCTACCCTTTCGTGGGCAGGCCGCAACCTTTCTGCCTAATCTCGCCAAGCAATCCCGTGAACTGGGTCGTGTTGCTGCCCAGGGCGGTGCGACACTGCGCATATGCCGCACCAGCCTGTTGAGCCCACCGTCCGCCGGCGGCGCCTGGGCCAGACACTGAAGAAGCTCCGCAACGACGCCAGCATGACCCTCGAGGACGCCGCCCTGGCCATGGGCTGGAAGGTGCCCAAGCTCTCCAAGATCGAGAACGCCCGGCAGAACATCCGCCCCGCCGAGGTCACCGCCCTGCTCAAGGCGTACGGCGTCACGGATCCGGAGGTCTTCACCGCACTGGAGAACCTCGCCAAGGACGCGGGCAAGAAGGGCTGGTGGCAAACCTACAGCGGTGTCGTCTCCCCGGCCTACGCGGACTACATCTCGCTGGAGGACGACGCGGAGCACATCCGCGAGTGGGCGCCGCTGGCCATCCCCGGACTGCTGCAGACCGCCGCGTACGCACGCGAGACCATGACCGCGACCAGCGAGACGCGCACGCCGGAGGAGATCGTCGCCCTCGCCGAGGTCCGCCAGGCCCGGCAAGCGGTCCTGACCCGCCCCGGGAACCCGCTGCAGCTGTGGGCGATCATCCACGAAGCCGCCCTGCACACCCGCTTCGAAGTCCGGCCGGCCACCATGCGCGAGCAGCTGCGCAGGCTCCTCGACGTCTCGGAGCTGCCGAACGTCACGGTGCAGCTCATGCCGGTGAACTCCACCGCGCATCCGGGGATGTTCGGCGGCTTCGGCCTCGTCAGCTTCCCCGGCCCCACCCCAGATGTCGTGCTGTTGGAGAACCTCAGCGGAGCTACCTACGTTGAGGGCGACGGTGCGCAACCCTTCGCCCACGCGGTCGAGCGCATCCGCGCCGCGGCTCTGTCGGTGGAGGACACACTCGCACGGATCACCAAGTTGGAAGAAGGGCACCGCAAGTGAGCGAACAGAAGGCGGAGCTGTACGAGTACGACCTCTCCGCCGCCCACTGGCGCAAGGCGAAGGAAAGCGGTCCTGAGCACAACTGCGTCGAGATCACCGACCTCCCCGGAGGTGGCATCGCCGTCCGCGACTCGAAGAACCCACACCTGCAGCCGCTGCGGTACACGGCCACCGAGTGGAGTATGTTCCGGAGGGCCATGGTGAGCGGAGAACTCTGATCAGTGCAGACGGCGGTGGTCTTCCCCCGACCGAACCGGGGGAAGACCACCGCCGCAGCATCTCACCCCCCACTGACAACGCCTCTCCGGCCGTGCAACCGTGCGTTCGATGCGCCCTGCCCGGCGGCCTGGTGGGCCGAGGCAGGCGGCCGGATGCCGGTGAACCGCTTCTCCCAGCTGTGGGCGAGCATCGGCAACCCGTTCACGCCGAGCCATACCGCGAGCGGTTCCAGGCCCTGGGGCGTCTGCCGGAACGCAGCAGCCGCTCCTCCGGATCCAGCCCGTCCAGGGACAGCGTGCTGCTGCCCTCGGCCGTCAGGACGGTCAGCGTACGGGCCTGAGGACTGAACCGCGTGACGATCTTCAGCCTGGCCACCCGCTCGTAGCGGCCCGCCCGCCGCGCGCGGCGGACTGCTTCCGCCCGGGACCCCTCGATCGGGTCCATGTATCCCGTGACGGACTTCAGAACGCCAACGGGAACCCGGTACTCGCGTCCCTCCCGCTTGCCCTTGGCGCAGGCACGCGCCAGGTACGCCCGGGGAAACCGGCCGGCGGCGTCAACGGAGGGCAACTCCACATCCAGCACGCTGCCCCACCCCGCCAGCCGCAGCCCCGTCCCGTACAACCCGTCGACGAACGCGCAGTCCCGGTCTTCATGAGCGCCCCGCCACCCTTCGGCCCTCAGCCCGTCGAAGCCGTAGCCGCGGCACCCGACGTCCCGCCACTGCTCAAAGGCACCCCGCAGCAACCACTTCACTCTCCGGCGAGTTGAGCTGGCTGGGCGCGCGGGGTCACGCCGACCCTGTCCAGCAGGGATGTCGACCGGGTCGGCTGTACCCAGGATGTCGCCGGTCGCCACGGGGTTGATGCAGCCGTAGAGGGGTCCTGCCCACGTGTAGAAGGAGTTCAGCGCCGACCGGTCGGTGTCGAACGACGTGGGCTCGATGCGTTCACCGTTGGAGACGTCAGTGATCCGCCAGAACTTGAAGTCCGTGTAGTCCTCGCCTGCTGCCTCGTCCCATGAGACGCCGAGGGTGTCGAGGAAGCCGAGCCACACCGCGAGCGAGTAGGCGTACCGGCGCCAGGTCGTCGGTTGCTTCGAGACGATCTTGCTCTTGCGGAAGTAGAGGTTGACCCGCGGATCGGGCAGCCGATCGTCTGCCGGGATCAGAAACGGGGTCCGATGGCGCGCGCCGTTCTTCTGGGCCCAAGCCAGGACGTCGCCGACCTTGTCCGCCAAGTCGTCACCCGGCGGGGCCAGAGGTCGCTTCAGGTCGTAGAACTCAACAAGCCAGCCACCACTTTCGACGCCCACTCAGGCCCCCACTGCTCCCCGGAATCCGACAACTGCCGAGAGAGTAGAGAAGCGGGTATGGCCGCGCCGGCCTCGCGGCCCGAGGACGCCCGCGCGGATGCCGGACACAGCGCGAAGGGACGTGGGCCTTCAAGCGCCGCTACCGGAGCGAGCAGGAGATCCCCGCGAAGCTCCGGGAAGACGCGTCGACGAGCTGGTACTGGTGCGAAGAGAGCTGTGGCGCGATCCACGTCGGCCACACGCGCATGGGCGAGCGGGAGAAGTTCCGGATGTTCGAGGACCTGACCGCGGACCTGCCGGATCTGCTGATCAAGCTCAGGGGTCAGGCCACGCGCAAGCACATCGCCGAGGTGGCCGGCGTGCGGCTCATCCGACTGAAGGAGCTGGAGGAAGGTCTGAAGCACCCGGAAGGACTCGAAACTCTCGGCAAGGCACTGCGGGTGTACCGCGTCCGGCTCGGCGTGGCGTTGCCGACTGGGCGGTGACAGCGCTCGACAGATGGCGACCCCGAGAGGCACAGCTTCTCGGGCCTTCTCTTTTTTCGACGAGGGGCGATTGCTCGAACAGCGTGCCGGCGCCGGGCTCTCTCTGCATGCTCCTGCGCCATTCAAAGTCTTTACAGGCTCCTTTCGACTCTCATTCATCCATCCTTTTCGAGTAGGCTCACACTCGTTTCCAAGTGAACGACGAGAGGGAGTCGACATGGTCGCGATCGTGGTCGCGGAGAAGCCGAGTGCAGCAAGGAACATGGCCAGCGCCCTCGGCGGGACGAAGGGCAGCTACAAGGGCACGGCCTACGAGGTGGCGAGCCTGAGGGGTCATCTCTACGAGTTTGCCCAGCCGCACGCGATGGTGGACTCCTCGCTCGCGGACGCCTATCAGACGTGGGACCTGGGCAATCTGCCGTGGAACCCGCAGGATCTTTCGTGGAAGCGCGAGCCGCAGAAGAACGTCGCGGACGTCATCAGGACGCTGCGCAGCGCGCTCGGCCGTGGCGATGAAATCGTCATCGCCACGGACCTGGATCCGTCCGGCGAGGGCGATCTGCTTTTCTGGGAGGCGATCGACGAACTCGGCTTCCATGGCAAGCGGTTCAGCCGCATGGAGTTCACCGACGAGTCGAAGGCCTCGATCCAGAGGGCCTTCGAGCAGCGCCGGCCGGTGAAGTCCATGCAGGCCGAGGGTGACTACCGCAAGGCGATGTACCGCTCGCAGTGGGACTTCCTCTCGATGCAGTTCACCCGTATCGCCACGGCGATGGGCCGCCAGTCCGGTCAGGACCTCGTGCTGCGCCAGGGCCGGCTGAAGTCGGCGATGGTCTCTCTCGTCGGCGTCCAGCAGAAGGCTTATGACGCGTACGTCAGGAAGCCGTTCTTCCAGAACCGCTTCCGCGACGAGAACGACGTCATGTACACGAACCCTGATGAGCCGCGGTTCGACCAGAAGGGCCAGGTGCCGCAGCAGTACGGCCCCTCCCCTGTCGTCCTGGACAGCAAGGCGGGCAAGAAGACCGCGCCGCCGAAGCTGCTGGACCTGGCGTCCCTGTCCTCGATGCTCGTCGGCAAGGGTGTGAAGGCGAACCTGACGCTCTCGACCTACCAGAAGATGTACGAGGACCAGGTCGTCTCGTACCCGCGCACGGAAGACAAGACGATCACGCCCGAGCAGTTCAAGGACCTCGCCCCGCTGGTCGACAAGATCGCTGCCGTGGTCGGCGTCGACGCTGCGCTTCTGACGCACCGCCAGCCCCGGTCCACACACGTGAAGCCCCAGGGCGCGCACGGCGCGAACCGTCCGGGTCCGAAGGTGCCCTCGTCGCTGGACGAGGTCGAGCGCAAGTACGGCAAGGCCGGGCGGTTCATCTACGAGATGCTCGCGAAAAACTACCTGGCCATGCTCGCCGAGGACTACCTCTACGAGCAGCAGAAGGGCCACGTGGAGAAGTACCCGAACTTCGTCGGTATCGCCAACGTGCCCAAGATCCCCGGCTGGAGGGCCGTGTTCGATCCGGACGCCGGCGACGACACGGCTGAAGGCGACGAGAACGAGTTCAGCAAGGGCCTGGGCCAGGTCGCGGAGCCGTTCATCTTCGAGGGCGCGAACAAGCGCCCGGAGTATCCGACGATGAAGTGGCTGATGAAGCAGCTGGAGAAGCGCGACGTGGGCACGGGCGCGACCCGCACCTCGACGTATTCCGAGGTCACCAATGGCAAGGCAAAGTACCCGCTGCTGACGGAGAAGGGCCGGAAGCTCAGGCTCGCGCAGGCCGGCGAGATGAGCTGGCGGCTCCTGCCGGGCACGCGCATCGGCGACCTCGGGCTCACCGAGAAGGTCTACGCCGACATGCGCGACATCGCCGCCGGGACGGCGACCGCCGAGGAGCGCCTGGCCGTCGTCGCCGACTGGGTGCGCGAGGACATTGCCACGATGACGAAGAACGCCGCGTCCATGCGTGCCGAGCTGGGCCTGAAGAAGCAGGTGGCCGCTGCGCGCGCCGAGGGTGTGTGGCAGACCGCTCCGGCCGGGCCGAAGAAGGTCGCCTTCAAGAAGATCTGGTCGGGCCACAAGTTCAGCGATGACGAGGTGACGAAGCTGCTCGCGGGCGAGACGATCTCGTTCTCGGCCACGAGCAACGCGGGCAAGCCCTACACGGCCACCGGTGCGCTCGCCGTCGGCGACTACAAAGGCCGCAAGTACGTCGGGTTCCAACTGGAGGCCCCGGACAGGCCGACGAAGTGGTCCGGCCGGACGTTCACGCCTACGGAGGTCGCCTCGCTCGTGGCGGGCCAGGCGCTGGAGATCGACAACTTCGTGAGCGCGAGGACTGGTAAGACCTTCGGCTGCAAGGTGAGCTGGGACGCCAAGGCTAAGAAGATCGTCCCTGACTTCGGCTCCGGCGACGGGCCGCCTCGGTCCTGGTGCCAGGTGACCTTCACCGATGCACAGCGTAAGGACCTGGCGGCCGGCAAGACCATCCGGGGCACGGGTTTCGTTTCGGCCAATGGCAAGACCTTCGACGCGGAGGTCGCCTGGAAGGAAGAGGGCGGCAAGAAGAAGATCGTCCCGTCGTTCAGCTGACGCCCGAACGAGCACTGACGAGTAGCAGCGGGTCCGGGATCTCGGGGCCCGCTGCTGCCTTTTCACGACAGGGGCAGCATGGGGGTGCGATGGGGACGAGTACTGACATCGTTCAGCTAGGCGATTGACCATGCGGGCAAGTCCGTTACCACACTTAGGGCCGCTAGAGTTCTCGGGTGACGCATGCCCCGCACCGCCACTCGACCGACTGTGGACCCAAACGCTTGACCCCGTGCGACGATGCCCACGACGCCTACTGGCAGCTCGCCGCCTGGACCGCCGAGGGGTCCCCGTACAGGCTGGCCTCCGGCGGTTTCTCCGCCGAGGCCCGCCGTCACTACCGCGCCTACACCACCTCCTGGCTCAACTGGTGCGACCTCGGCGACGGACTCGACCCCTACGCCTGCGCACGGGTCAACATCAGGGTGTGGATCTCTGACGAGCACGAGAGCGCCGCCCTAGCCACCCGGGCCGTGATGGTCTCCGCCGTCACGAGCTTCTACCAGCACCTGCTCGCTCTGGGCGTCGCCGACGGGGTCGACACCGAACTCACCCGGGCCCGCCTCGCCGGGGCCCCCGTGCCGTCCGACCCCAAGCGCACCGGCTTGAGAGGCGACGGCCCGAGGTGGTTGATGCACGCCGCCGACCGTCTGACCGGCCGCGACGCACTGCGCGACCGGGCTCTGATCTACCTACTGCTCAACAGCTACTTCGGGCACGAGAAGCTACGCCCCGGCATGATCCTCGCTCTCGACCTAGAGGGCCGCGTCAACGAGGGCTTCCGAACCAGCTGGAGGGTGCGGCCCAAGAACGCCGAGGACACCGCCCTGACCACTGTCACGGTCAACCGGGACGCCGCCCGCGCGCTGGACGTCTACGTCGGGTGGACCGTCGCCGGGACATTCGAGCCCGACCCGCTCACCGGCCGTGTCATCAGCCCCGCTCACGGCACATATCTCTCTCGG
The DNA here is from genome assembly GCF_043202835.1 of Streptomyces sp. NPDC048142. Lineage (NCBI taxonomy): Bacteria > Bacillati > Actinomycetota > Actinomycetes > Kitasatosporales > Streptomycetaceae > Streptomyces > Streptomyces sp. NPDC048142. Next base: position 172,421 of record NZ_JBIDBC010000001.1, on the reverse strand, counting down.
GGTGCGCTGCTGACCGGGTCTTCCAACCGGGCCCGGGGCGCTCGCCTGGCCCGCTCCGACACGATCAACCGGATCGTGCGGGCCGTGGTCGCCTCCCACGAGGGGTTGGCCCCCTACGCGGACGTGCTGAGCGCCGACTTCATCGCCGCGACCCCGGCACCGGGCAAACGCCCCCAGGACGGCGAGGGGGACACCGAGTAGAGAGGGCGAGGCCAGCTGAGACTGAGGGCGCCGGCGGTGCGCTGAGGGGCGAAGTCGTTGGCGGTAAGGGCCTTCACGGCGGCCTCGCGATCGAAAAGGATCCTGCACGACTGGGGGATGGCGGTCTGGGCGCAGGGGGCGACGCAGACTCGGCTGGAGGCGCCCTCGATCAGGGCGCTGCCGGACTCGGCGCAGACCAGCTCGCTGAGGTGACGCGACGTCACTTCAGCGCCCCTGTCCGCCGGCTGCGGAAGTCCTTCCACGCGCCATCCGGCTTCTGGCGAAGATATTCGCCATCTGCAGCGTCAGGATGGCGCTCCGCCCTCCCGGGAGGGCGAGGCTGGAGTACTGGCACTCGCGCAGGTCCCAGTCTGTCCCGGCACCCACCCCATCAACGACCGCGTGGGCGCAGAACACTGTCTCCAGCATGGATTCCTTGCGCCTGGCGCGGTGCCGCCGGGTGCGAGACCGGGCGTCCTTCGGATCGGACCGGGACCTCGGAGTTCGGCGGGGTGAGCCGCTTCGCCCACGGCTAGAACCCGCGGCCGTCATAGCCGGGCGGGGCGGACCTCTCCACCGCCGACTCCCCCCAGGGATGCCCGACACCCCAACAGACGCTCCCACCCGCCCCACCCCTTGACACCGACCCGTCAGAGGGCCCTCGACCAGGACGACCGAGCCGAAGCGCTGGCCTTGCTCGACCTGGGCGACGACGTTCCGCACCGCGAGGCGGTAGCGGTGGGCTGTGCACCTCAGCCCCTGCGGCGCGACTGACCTGTCAGCCATTCGATGACCAGGACCCGCTAGTCCAACTCGCTACACGTCGCCACTCAAGAGTCTTTTACCATCCATTCGAATGGCCTCTCTAAGGTAGGATGTCATCCATGCGCCTCGCATACGAGAGCTTCTGAATAGGCCGATCGATAGCCATTGCGATCGCAGGGGGAGATGAGAGATTCATGGCAAAGCCTTCCTACAAGGTGCCGAGTTCGCTGAACAGGAGCTTCCTCGATCACGAGATCACGCTGGCCAAGGGGGGTTGGGCGGCGAAGCCTTCCCCGATCAAGCAGCTGCTCTTCTTCGGCGGCGGCATCCTCGCCTTGCTGTGGTTCAGCACGTCGACGTTCGTCGCGAGCTCGGGCCCGATCGCCATCACGTTCTTCGTCCTCTGGGGGCTGGCGGCGATCGCCTATTTCGGCGGGCTGATGAAGACGAAGGAGCTACGCATCATGCGGGTGCCGGCCTTCCTGGCGTATCTGCCCCGCAAGGCCCGCCACGTTTTCACCCGTCGTACCTCGAACCCCACGGACTTCTACTCGATCGTCGGCATCGACGGGATCGACGAGGACGGGCTGATCCACTTCTCCGACGGCGGAGAAGGCCGGGTCTACCTGGTCGTCGGCTCGGCGAGCTATCTGCTCTTCGACGAGGACCGGATCGGGATCCTCGACCGGGTCGACTCCTTCTGGCGCAAGGTCGAGACGACCTGCGAGCACAACTTCATCACGACGAAGGAGCCGCAGCGGATCTACCACCAGGTAGCGAACCTGGAGCAACGCAACCAGGCCCTGCAGGTCCGTGACCCCGATCTGATCGAGCTGCAGAACGAGCAGTACGACATCCTCACGCAGCACGTGGGCGGGAAGTTCCCCTCGATTCACCAGTACCTGCTGCTCAAGGGTAAGAACGCCGACGCACTGCGCAAGGGGCACCAGGTCCTCCAGGCCGAGGTCGGCGGCTCCACTCTCATGATCAAGGAAGCCACGATGCTCGACCGCGAGGAGGCCGAGCCGATGCTGCGGGTCTTCTACCAGGGCATCGACGACGAACTGCTCAAACTCAAGGCGTCGCTGAACTGATCAGCCCTCGGCCGACCCACACGACGAGGAACGAACGAAGGACACCACGGTGCTGATGACGAAAGTCCGGGCACAGCTCGGCATCCCGGGGAAGAAACCTGACGAGACAAATGAGACCGCGGAGCTCGTGGTCGATGATCCGCGCCCGGACGGCGCTGCTCAGGCTGAGGGCGTGCAGGACACTGCGGCAGCTGACGGCGTGGCCGATGAGGCCGCCGAGCCGAAGAGGAACTGGTGGCAGCGCCGCCGGGAGGTGAAGCACCTCCAGGGCACGTTCGACGCCTATCCGCATCTGCTCGCGCTGAAGCCGAGGGAGAAGTACCTCTTCCGCTCGGACTACTTCCAGGTCGACGGCTCGGTCGCCTGCATCATGGCGTACTTCCACGACGACGCCTCGCACGACAACTTCGCCGCCTTCTGGGGCATCGATCGGATCCCGGACGGCCTGGACGAGCGGGTCACCGCGGTCGTGCTTGAGCAGGTCAAGCGGATGGACGACAAATGGATCGACTCGTATACGAAGCAGTCGGAGAAGCTGGAACGGCTCGATGCCAACGAGCAGGAGGAGACGGGCACGACCTCCTCCAAGCGCAAGGCCGCGAAGATCTCCGGTGACCTCGGGGTCACGATCGGAGAGCTCCAGGACGGCGCGAGCTACCTCTCCGTGCACAACCGGCTCTTTCTCAAGGCCCCCGACCTGGCGACCCTGGACGACACGATCGACCGGGTCACGCGCCTGTACATCGACCGCTTCGGCACGCTGAAGGCTGCGCCCTATGCCGGCGAGCAGCGCCAGGAGCTCTCGGGCCTGTGGAAGGACAACGAGAAGAAGAAGGGCAAGGGCTTCCACTTCACCTCGACCGAGCTGGCCGGCTCGTACTCGCTGGTGACCAACGGCCTCAACGACAAGGGCGGTGAGTACGTCGGCTACATGGTCGGCGACGTCAACAACAGCGCCGTGCTCATGGACGTCAACGCCTACGACCACCACGTGATCGTCGCCGACGCCACCCTCAGCGAGTACCTCGACCGCCAGCGGGTGGCCAACATGTGGTGTTCGAAGATCTCGCAAGCGACGCTGCTGAACAACGGCCAGGTCGTCCACCTCGTCCTTGACGGAGCGAACCTCGACAAGCTCGGCCCGAAGTTCGAACGGCTCACCTCGCGCGTGGACCTGAACCAGGGCGACGTGAATATGTTCGAGATGTTCGGCGAGGAGGAGGACGAACTGACGGTCTTCTCCGCCCAGATGGAGAAGCTCAAGCTGATGTTCGAGCAGCTCTACGAGACCACCGACGGTGCCGTCGGCTCGATCATCCGCAGTGCCCTCGAAGACACCGCTACGGACTTCTACATCGAGCAGGGTATGTGGCGGCACAACGCCAAGGAGCAGCGGCACCGCCTGCGTGTGGTGAACATCCCGCACGCCCAGGTGCCGCGTCTTCAGATGTTCGTTTCTTACCTGGCGACCGCGCACAAGGCGCTGCTGAACTCCAGCAAGACCGACGCGGACCAGCTGCGGGCGTACAACGTGCTCAAGGGCATCGCCAACGCGATGCTGAGCACGAACGGCGACCTCTTCAACAACCACACGGCCTCGGCTGTGGACGGGGTCCGGGACTCCCGGCGTGTGGTCTACGACTTCTCACGACTCATGCGCCGTGGCAAGGGCGTGGCGATGGCGCAGCTGGTGAACATCGTCGGCTTCGCCGTCGGCAAGCTGGGGCTCGGCGACACGGTGATCATCCACGGCACCGAGCACATCGACGACCGGGTGAAGAAGTACGTCCAGGACCAGTTCGACCACATGCATGAGCGTGGCGGCCGAGTGGTCTACAGCTACAACGACGTCGACAAGATGCTGGCCGACAGCGACTTCAACAAGTTCGACGCTGCGGACTACACGCTCTTCGGCCCGATGCGCGACGGAACGGTGGCGGCGTACCAGAAGCAGCTGCACCAGCGGATTCCACCGGATCTCGCCCAGCTCATCACGACCAAGGGCGAGAACCTCACGTATCTGCGCCGGGGCGTCTCCAACGTGGTCTTCCACCTGGACCTGGCACTGGGGATCAACCCCTACCGCGAGGCCCAGCGCAGGCAGGTCCGCCTGGAGGCGGCCAGGGCCGAAGAGGCGGCGCGGATGGACGCGATCATGCACGACAAGCCGGCACCGGGCGCGAACCTCACCAGCGTCCGGAAGCACAGCGAGGGCGGCGACGGTGAGGCTGACGCGGGCCAGGGTGACGCGAGCAAACGCAACGACGGCAAGAGCCTGCCGCAGCTCGAGAACGGCGCAAGGCGACCAGCAGCGAGGCCCAGGCCGAAGAAGCTGGTCAAGTCATGAGCGGGGTCAGCACTGATTCGAGGGCGAGGAGCAGAGGAGAGATGATGAACGGGACGATCACGGCGGTGGCGAGGCTGCGCGCCTGGGCCGGCCACAGCGGTGGTGTAGCCCGTCCGGGCAGGCTCGCGCGCGGGCTCGGCCTCGTGCTCCTGGCGGCGTTGCTCGTGCCGGCCTTCTTGATGGCGACCTCTTCGCCGGCGTCCGCGGACGACAAGAAGGAGCGCGACAACTACAGCCTCTACCAGCTGGCCTCGAACGCGAGCTCGTACTTCAGCGAGAAGAACTCGCCGCAGAACGACAAGGGCATGCACGAGAACTGGAAGCCGGTCACGTCCAGCCCGGCCGCGGGCGGTTCCATGCTCGGCTACGCCGACCCGGAGTTCAGCCTGGGCAACATCGTGGGCTGGTTCTTCGCCGAGGTGTCGGGGTCCTCGCAGACCGTCACTTACCAGACCCTGGCCGCGAAGGATGACAAGGGCAACGCGAAGTACTCGGGCATGCTCGACTACGCGCACTTCGGGGCGGCCAACAACGACCTTGGCCTGGACACGATGTCCTCGGGCATCGGCGGCCAGATCGTGAGCGTGATCGGAGGGTCGATCATCTGGGTCCTCTACGCCCTGGCGCTGGCGGTCGGCACTCTGTTCTACGTCATCATCCAGTTCCTGAAGCTCATCAACCCCTTCACGTGGTTCTACAGCGCGGTCGCGGCGGTCAATCCGACTCTTGCCGAGGGTATGACCGGAGGCGATACCGGAGGCGGCGCGCTCTCGGGTCTGCAGCACTGGATCAGCAGCTGGTACGGCCTGCTCGTCGATATCTCGTGGCAGGCGCTCGTGCCGATCTTCATCGGCGTCCTGCTCATCGGCCTGGTCATGTTCAAGAAGATGGACCGAGGCTCGGCGATCAAGAAGCTCATCGTGCGCGTCGTCTTCATCGGCGTCGGCCTGCCGCTCGTCGGGTCGATGTACTCCAGCGTGCTCGGAAAGTTCGACGACTCCGTTCTTGGTCAACACGCCGGCCCGACGCGCGTCGTGCTGAGCACCTACGTCGACTTCGAGGCGTGGATGATGAACGACCGTCTGGGGATCCCGGACCAGGCCACTGTTTCCTGGAACGGCGACCAGGCGAGCCCGGACGCGATGATGTCCGTGCGCACGAGTGCGCTGGCGATCAACAAGCAGTCCCACGGGACGACGTTCAACGGCATCAATATCGGAACGAAGGCCAACGACGCCGAGTCGGCCTGGAAGGACGGCACAGTCTCCGTCACCGGCGGCAGCGCCTCGGACGACTTCAAGGCGGTGTTTTCGACCTTCGGGATCATCGGCAAGTACATCGCCAGCAGCGAGGTAGCGGCCTCCGACTTCGAGTCGGGGATCAAGAGCTCGATCACGCAGCTGGACGAGAGCTCGGGTGTCAAGAAGAGCTGGTTTGTCGACAAGAGCAGCTACGGCGACGTGGAGGAGTTCGGTGAGGAGAAGGGGCCGAAGCCGGTCGATCACCCGGTGATTTCGACCGACGGCACGGGCCTGACCTCCTCTGGTCCTGGCAAGGACTCGACGGTCTTTACGACGACGGGGACGAAGGCCGGCTGTGGTTTTACGGTGGGTAAGGCGCCCTCCTCGTGCAACCTGTCCCCGCTGACGGCATACAACTACCTCAACACCGGATTCAGCCCCAGTTCGCTGACCATGTACTCGTCGAACAACGCCACCAGCGGGTTCACCCGCGAGAACCACATGGCCGTCAGCCAGGTGGGTACGGGGCCGGCGAAGTTCATGTACTGGAGCAACGCGGCCACGGTCCTGGGCTCTATCGTCCTGCTCGGCTTCTGGTACGCCATCGGCATGCTGGCGGGCTCGGTCAAGCGGATCTTCGGCTTGGTGGCCGCCGTGCCGTTCGCGACGCTGGGCGCGATGCAGGCGATCTCCAAAGTGATCGTCTACTCCATGGCGCTGATCCTCGAGGTCCTCCTCACGCTGTTCATCTACCAGTTCGTCTCTGAGTTCCTGATCTCGGTCCCGGACATCATGGCTGGGCCCGTGTCGAGCTTCATGAGCCCGGGTGGCTTGTGGGGCAGCGCTGCGCTCGGCGGGATCATCGTGGTGATCCTGACCCTGATCTCCTCGCTGGTGATCATGGGCATCACCTTCGCCCTGCTACGGGTGCGCAAGACTGTGCTGCAGGCGATGGACGAGGTGGTCACCAAGCTCGTGGACAAGTTCCTCGAGACGAACACCACGCCGAAGCCGGACAAGGGTGGGCTGATGCCTGCTCTGGCCGCGGGTGCAGGGGCTGGGGCGGGTATGGCCATGGGCAACAAGCTCGCCAACGGGTTCAACAGCAAGACCAACGGTCCGGTGTCCCCGAGCACGGGCAAGCCCGCGGGCAAGACGGCGTCGACGAACGCCGGCGGCACGAACGGTGACGCCATGGCGCTGACCTCTGGTCAGCAGCAGCTGGCCCTCGGGGGTGGCGGTCAGGATGGACCGGATGGCCCGGACAGCCCGGCGCTGGATGGTGGGCCTGGTGGTGGCTCCGGCGGCGGAAGTGACGAAGTCAAGGCTCTGTCGGGCGGCAGTGGTCCCGCCGGTGTGCAGGGCGCGTCCGGTCGCGACGGACTCGACGACAAGGGTGGTCCGCTGCAGCTGACCAGCGGTGGAGCGGGCAGCTCACGCTCGGACAAGCAGACGGCGCTGGGCCTGAGCAACCAGGGCGGCTTGTCGATCCTCGGGTACACCTCGGACGGCAACAAGGTCATACCCGGTGAGGTTCTGGCCTCGTCCACGGATCGGTCGAGCTCTCACAGTGGCGCTCAGGGCCAGAGCCGTGCGGGTAGCACCGACTCTGTTCCGACCAGCGGAGACCGTAAGGCTGTCGCCGGTCAGACGGGCCCGACGCAGTTCGGCACGGGTTCCCAGGGTGCGCAGCGCCAGCAGGGCAGCAACCAGCAGGCTGCACCGCAGCGCTTCAGCGGCGACGCTGTGCCCGCCCCGGCTCCTGCTTCCGGGCAGCCAGCCGCGCCGAGCACGCGTCCGACGCGCTCCGCTCAGGGCACCCCTGCCCCGAGGCAGCTGGGAGCTGGCACGTCGGATCCTCGTCCCGTGGCCGCTTCGGCTTCGGCTTCGGCTTCGGGTCGGACTCCGGCTGCGCCTGGTGCGCGGACTCCGGCTCGGACGCAGGCAGCGCGTCAGCCGGGTTCGATCCAGGCGTCGACGTCGACGCCGCGCCAGACGCCTGCCCCGCGGGCTCAGGCTCCGCGGCCGCCGGCTCCTGCACCGGCTCCGGTTCCGCGTCCTCGTCCTCGTCCGCGCCGGGTTGCCGATCCGGCCCCTCAGAGCGTGGAGACCCCGGAGCCGCAGCAGCGGCCGGCCGGTGGCCTCCGCCGAGGCCGGCGCGAGGAGGACTGATCGTCCGGTCGAGGGTGAGCGTGGAGGGCTGACGCACCCGGTGAGAATCATCGTTCTCACCGGGTGCGTCAGCCTTTGAGCAGTCGCGCTGACCGTTCGGGACACGCGGCCCAGGTGACCGGGTTCGCTTGGTCAGTGCGGGGCGGGATGGTTGTGCAGAGCGGTGTACGGGAAGACCCCGAGGCTGCGGCAGTCCTCGCACAGGGGCTGCATCCTCATCCCGGCGCCGTCGCCGCGGAAGCGGATGCGGCCGGTGGCTCCGCAGGCTTCACAGGTGTGCTCGGAGGCGGTCTCGGCGGCATCGGTGAGGGCTGTGGTCCGGTCGGCGAACTCGCCGTCGAACTCGCCGGCCTCGAAGCGGTCGGCGACGGTGATCCGCAGGCCGCCGAGCTGGGTGCCGAACTCCTCGATCCGGTAGGCGGGGTCGAGTGCGGAGAGGTCGCGGTGGAGCTGGTCGAGAAGGGCTGTCCAACCGGGTCCGACGGTGGGGGCCCAGGTGGGGATCTGCCGGTCTGGGGCTTCGGTGAACCGGGCGTCGTCCGTCATGAGGTCCATCATTGCGCCCGGGTCTGACATTGATACTCGTAGCGGGTTCCGGTGGTCGTGGCTCAGGGTCTGACTGACGCCCTGCTGGGCTGTCCTGCAGTTGTTCTGTCCGGCCGCCGGGACCCGTTCTCCATGGCTCCGGCCAGGTGGAGCATGACCTGATAGGAGTCAGCCGTTCACCTGCGGATGACGCCTCGCGGGCGTGAAAATCGGTACGGGGGCTGTCCGCCGACGCCGATCGATGTTTGGGCTGTGAGCCCGCATAGGAGTCTGGTGAGGGAGTCGTCCGAGGGGCCGCACACTGTCGCCTTGAGCACGCCGATCAGCTTCTCCGTTCCCCTCAGGCTCTCCGGGCAGCCCCCGCCCGCGCGAGTACGACAGGGAGTGTGTGATGGAGGAGTTGAGAGAGGATCACGACGACGGAACGGTGGGCAGGGTCGCGGCGATCGACATCGCCAAAGCATCGGGGATGGTCTGCCTGCGCGTCCCGCACGACACCATCGAGGGCCGGCGCGTCCAGCAGGTCTGGAACGTCGCCTCGACCACCAATGCGATCCTGGAACTCGGAGACCGGCTCGTCTGCCAGGGCGTCGAGCGCGTGGTGATGGAGGCGACAGGCAACTACTGGCGCTCCTTCTTCTACCTGCTGGAAGCCCGCGGCCTTCAGTGCTGGCTGGTCAACGCCCGTGACGTGAAGAACGTCCCCGGCCGGCCCAAGACCGACAGGCTGGACGCGGTCTGGCTGGCGAAGCTCGCTGAACGCGGCATGGTCCGGGCCTCGTTCGTCCCGCCCAAACCCGTCCGGCAGCTGCGGGACTTCACCCGCACCGTGTTCGTCCAGGAACGCACCCGGCACAAGCACCGAGTGGACAAGGCCCTGCAGGACGCGCAGATCAAGCTGTCCGGGGCCGTCTCGGATCTGTTCGGCCTGTCGGGGCGGGCCATGATGGACGCCATGGTCGCCGGTGAACGCAACCCGCGTGCCCTCGCCGAGCTTGCCCAGGGCAGCCTGGTCAAGAAGAAGGCGCTGCTGGTGGAAGCCCTGACCGGCCAGTTCGAGGACCACCACGCTCGGCTGCTCGGGGTGCTGCTGGCCACGGTCGATCATCTGACCACACAGGTCCACGAACTCGACCGGCTCATAGCCCGGACGCTGGCGGAGATCACCACACCGCACGACGGCACGGGCGCCGATGACGAGCCTGCCGCCCCGGTGAGTGCGCGAGTCCTGGTCGAACGTCTCGATGCCGTTCCCGGTATCGGGCCGACCACCGCGCAGACCATTGTCGCCGAGATCGGCGCGGACATGAGCCGCTTCCCCACCCCCGAGCACCTGGCCTCATGGGCGAAGCTGTGCCCCAGAACCATCCAATCCGGCGCGAAACACACCACAGGCCCGGCCGGACAGGGTAATCCCTGGCTCAAGGGCGCGCTCGGCGAGGCCGCCAACGCCGCCGCCCGCACCGACACCTTCCTCGGCGCCCGCTACCGCAGGATCGTCAAACGCCGCGGACACGCCAAAGCCCTCGTCGCCGTCGCCCGCTCGATACTCATCATCGCCTGGCACCTGATCAACGACCCGGACGCCTCCTATCAGGAGCTTGGTGCCGACTGGCACCGGCGTCATCTCGACTCCGCCCGCAAGACCCGCGACCTCGTCCGCCAGCTCCAAGCCCTCGGCCACCAAGTCGCCCTCACTCCGACAGCAGCCTGACCGTCCGGTCACCGTCATCCGGTCCGCAGGCGGCCCGGATGCTGCCGCCTGCCCTCCCGAAGGTCGATTTTCCGTTCAGCTTGGCCAGAGGCCCCCTCAATGTCCTGTCTGACCCACCCGGCCGGTGCCACCACCGCCCAGGAAGGCAGCACACAGGATGACAGCGACGATCACGCCCGCCACCGAGCTGGATGCGGTGTTCGGCGGAGTGGACTCCCACGCGGACACGATCCACGTCGCTGTCATCACCGACCGGGGCGGCCACATCGCGGACACCGAGTTCCCCACCACGGCAGCCGGATACACCGCGGCGATCGCGTTCCTGAACGCCCACGGCACCGTGACCGCCGTCGGCGTCGAGGGCACCTCCTCCTACGGCCTCGGATTCACCCGCGCTGCCCGCCACGCGGACCTCACCGTGATCGAGGTCAACCGGCCCGACAAGGCCGAACGGCGCCGGATCGGCAAGTCGGATCCCATCGACGCCTATGCGGCCGCCCGCGCCGCTCTGTCCGGCCGCGCATCGGTGATCCCCAAGGACGACACCGTCAGCGGCATACGCGCCCTCCACAACGCCGCCCGGTCCGCCGTCAAGGCCCGCACCGCCACCCTGAACCAGATCACGCACATCCTCATCACCGCCCCGGACGACATCCGCGTCAAGTACACCGCCCTGCACGGCAAGACACAGGTCGACGCCCTCTCCCGACTTCGTCCCACCGGCGACGGACCACGCGTCGCCCTCCTGACCGCGCTGAAGACCCTCGCCCGCCGGGTCCAGGCCCTCACCAAGGAACACGACACCCTCACCGCCGCCCTGGACACCGCCGCCACCGAGCACAACCCCGGCCTGCGCGCCGCGTTCGGTGCGGCCCGACACCGCGGCCCAGCTCCTGGTCACCGCCGGCGGCCACCCCGACCGACTGCACACCGAGGCATCCTTCGCAGCGCTCTGCGGCGTCGCACCCGTCCCCGCCTCCAGCGGCAGGACCAACCGCCACCGCCTCTCCCGAGGCGGCGACCGCGGAGCCAACGCCGCCCTCTACCGCATCGCCCTCGTCCGCATGTCCAGCGACGCCCGCACCCGCGAATACGTCGCCCGGCAGACCGCCGCCGGACGCACGAAGAAGGAGATCATCCGCCTCCTCAAAAGGGCGATCGCCCGGGAGATCTTCCGCTGCCTCACCACACCGGTCACCGTCCCGGACGTCTCCAACCTCCGGCCCGCACGCCAGGCCAAGAACATCACCCTGACCACCGTCGCCGAGCACTTCGGCGTCTGGCCGGCCGTGATCTCCTGCATCGAACGCGGCACACGCCGCGACGACGACCTCGCAGGCGCCTACCGGGACTGGCTCACCGCCGCTTGACCTCGGCAGCCCGACAACGCCACGGTCCCGGGACGTGACCTCATGGATGATGGGGCGATGTTCGTCCGCACAGAGAGCCTGCCGCAGGCCCCGCAGCAGCACATGGCAGTTCGGGTTCACACCCCCATCGGCTCCGCCGTGGTGCTCTGGCACGGTGAGTTGCAAGAGGCCGACGGCCGACACCTCATCGAATGGACCGTCGACGCGGACATCCACTGGGGCCAGAACACCCGGCCAGCCGCTGCCACCGAGCCGGAACTCCGGCAGGAAGGCGACCGGGTGATCATGCGCGGTCTCCTTCACCTGACCGACGACGAAGCCGCCTACCTCCAGATGGGCCACTGGTCGGTGCTGTTCGACCTGGCATCCCCCATCCTCACCAACATGGACGAGACCTGGGTGGAGATCAACGTCGGAACGGCGAGCGTCGCTCTTCACCCCTACCGAACCTGACCACCATCAGGTTCTCGGCTCCCTTGACTACCAATAGGAGCATCAACGGGCCGGGGATGTTGGCGGCACCTCGCGGTTCCGGGCCGCACGCCTGCCGTCGGGATTGTGCGGCCCGGTACCGGGGCATAGGTGGGATCTGATGGCTGGTCCAGGCGTCTAAGGCTCGCTCGGACCAGCCAGATCCCGGTAGTTGGTGACCGAATCAGGGCTGGCGGAACTCGCCATCGGCGGCTCCGCCCAGGAAGGCGTCCCACTCGTCCGCGTAGAACAGAAGTGCGGGCCTGCTGGTGTCCTTCGAATCGCGCATGGCGACGATCCCTTCGACGAAGGCGACCTCGACGCATGCGCCGTTGCCGGAAGAGCGGCTGCTCTTCCGCCAGACGGCGGCGCTCAAGTCGACCTCGGGAACGGGTCGCTTGTCGTTCGTGCTCATGTCTTGTGCATCTCCCTTGCGAGTTTTTCCAGAATGGCGGGGGTCTCTTGTGGGTCAGGAGCCGCGGCCCGCACCAGATCGAAGGTCTGGATGAACTTGCGGACGTCGCGCTCCTTCTCCAAGTACACGTTGCCTGCGATGGAGTCGACGTACACGACGGTGGGTGTCTGCGGCTCGAACTCCAGCAGCGAGAACGTCCCGGCCATCGCGATGTGGGCGCCCTTGGCTGTGGGCATGATCTGCATCGTCACGTTCGGCATGGCCACGGCTTCGATGAGGTGCTCGATCTGGGCCGCCATGGCCTCCTTCCCGCCGACCGGGCGGCGGAGCGCGGCCTCTTCTACGACTACCCACAGTTCCAGAGGCTCGGGTTTGCTCGTCAGCCGCGCCTGGCGTTCCTTACGGAACCTCACCAGCCGGTCGATCTCATCGAGCTCGCCCTGCCGTGCGGCTCCGATGACGACTTCCGCATAGTCCTGGGTCTGCAGCAGGCCGTGCACGAAGATCGGTTCGTAGGAGCGCAGGACCCGGGCGTCGGACTCCAACCCGGCGTAGGTGGCCATGCCGGAGGGCAGCACCTCTTCGTAGTGGGCCCACCAGCCCTGCTGCTGCGCGTCCTTGTGGATCTGCATCACGGTCTCCACCTGGGCGGCGTCCACGACTCCGTACCACTGCAGCAGGTCGCGCACGTCTCTGGCCTTGATGGGAGCCTGACCGGTCTCCACGCGGCTGATCTTGGACTGTGAGCACTCCAGGTGCTCGGCGACTTCCTCGATCTTCTTGCCCGCGTGCTCACGCAGGCGCCTGAGCTCGGACCCGAGCTGTCGGCGCCTCACTGTCGGTCCGCTGGCCGCAGCCATCACCCCTCCTCGCCTTCACCGCGTCGTCGGCGTGTTGCTGTACGCAAGTGTGCCGCACCAGCACCCAGTTGCGCCTTCGCGCCCGTGTTCGGACTTCGAAAAGTGGCAGCCGGAAATGAATATGCCACTTCTCTGACGCACTTGCGCGAGAGAACTTCGCTCCGCCATTCTGAGGGCGGTTCACGATCCGTAGCGCTTCCATCGCTGATCGTTTATGGCGGGGTGTGCACGGATGCCGTCCGACCGGGAGGAGCGCTGGCGATGCGAGCGGTGCCACACCAGGTGCGCGAGCGCTGGACGGACGGAATCCAGGCCCTTCCGATAGCGGCTCCGGTAACCGGCCGGCGGCTTTCCTTCACGGTCGAGGCCATCGAGGCATCCGTGCCCGCCGCCCGGCACGAGGTCGCCGCCCAGCTGACCATGTGGGGACTGCCGCGCGGCTCGGATCTGGTCGACACCGCCCTGCTCGCGGTCAGTGAGCTGGTCACCAATTCCGTTCAGCACGCGGCCGATACCTCGCCCACGGCGGATGTAGCGGTGGGTATGGACGGCGAGCACTTGATGGTCGCCGTCCACGACCGCCATCCGCGACTCCCGCAACCGGTCGATGTCCCGCATCTGGACGGCAGTGGCGGCTGGGGCCTGCGGTTGGTCGAGGCAATGACCGCGCAGGCGGGCGGGAAGACCAGCGCGCCACCGGACGCGGACGGACTGGGCAAGACCGTCACAGTCCACCTTCCGCTCCCTGTTCTTCGGCCGACGGCGGCATGTTCCCCCGTGGCGCCGCCGTCGGCCGAGTCGCCCCCGTGGCCCTGACACGGGATGTGCGGCAGGCGCCGTCCCCTCCATGCGGCGCCGTCGGTGGCCCCGCCCAGCCGCACGATGCCGCGGCGGGGCCGCCCCCAGGACAACGTCCCCACGCTCCCGACAGACCCACTGCCCGAGCTACCCCAGGAGGAGAAGTGCCTGAACCAGCCGCCGGGCAACTGCCGTTCCGGGTCGAGTTCGATGCCGCCGCGCGCGAAGTCGTGGTGTGGAAGACCTTCGGCGTCCCGCCCCGTCAGACCATGCGGCGCAAGGCCATCGCGTCGCTGGAGGCCCTGGCCGCCGAGGTCGCCATCCACCGGCACGAAGCCTTCCTCCAGCACAACCTCGCCCAGACGCTCGCGTCGGCCGCCGTCCAGCACCTGGGCGCCGACCCGCAGAGCCTGGAGGCCGCCATCAAGGCCCTGTCCGACCCGACCAGCACTGCCCCCGTCAGCCAGATCTTGCGTCGCGGCACCGTGCCGCCGCAGCAGACCGGCTGATCCCAAAGCCACCTGTCCGGACCGGGTGCTCCCCCGCGGTCGGCCCGGACAGGTCCCCCCAAGACGCACCACCAAGGAGTAACGGTGTGACTACACTCCGGCCGATGACTACTCAGACCCCCGACCCCGCCCGCATCGATGCCCTGCGCGAGGAGATGATCACCGAGCTGCGCAAGCTGGGCGCGATCCGTACCGAAGCCGTAGAGAAGGCGGTCCGTACCGTCGGCCGGCACCTGTTCATGCCCGAGGAGACACCGGAGAAGGCGTACGCCGCCGAGCACGCACTGATCACCAAGAGGGATGAGAACGGGACCTCCCTCAGCTCCGTCAGCGCCGCCCGCATCCAGGCATTCATGCTGGAACAGGCCGACATCCGCCCCGGCATGCGGGTGCTGGAGATCGGCAGCGGCGGCTACAACGCCGCCCTGATCGCCGAGCTGGTCGGCGAGAGCGGCGAGGTCACCACGATCGACATCGACGCCGACGTCATCGACCGCGCACAGAAGCTGCTGCCCGCCGCCGGATACGGCCGCGTGCACGCCCTGGTCGTCGACGGCGCCGACGGAGAGCCCACCCATGCCCCGTACGACCGGATCGTGGTCACCGTCGAAGCCGCCGACCTCGCCCCGGCCTGGGTGGACCAGCTCGCCGAGAACGGGCGGATCGTGGTCCCGCTGCGACTGCGGGGCCTGACCTGGTCGGTCGCCTTCCAGCGTGAGGACACCGAGCTGGCGGCAAGGGACTTCGAGGTCTGCGGGTTCGTCCCCATGCGCGGAGCCGGAGCCCGCGACGAGCACCTGGTCGTGCTGCACGACGCCGCGGACGAAGAGGTCGGCCTGCGACTGGACGAGGGCCAGGTCGACGCCGACCAGATGCGCAAGGCCCTGGCCAGCCCGCGCACCGAGGCGTGGTCCGGAGTGACGCTCGGGCTGGGGCTCCCGTACGACGACCTGGAGCTGTGGCTGGTCTCCGCACTGCCCGAGTTCGCGCTGCTGGCCGCCACCCGCGAGGCCCGCGACCGTGGCGTGGTCGCCTCCTGGTCCCGCCGCGGGGTGGCCACGCTCCTCGACCGCGCCTCCAGCTCCTTCGCCTATCTGACGATGCGTCCGACTACACCCGAGCGACAGGTCTTCGAGTTCGGCGCCGTCGGCCACGGGCCCGAGGCCGCCAAGACCGCCGAGGCGCTGATCGATCAGATCCGTACGTGGGACCGCGACCACCGCGGCCACAAGCCCGAGCTGAGGGCCTTGCCCACCGGCACCGGTGACCAGCAGCTGCCCGCCGGGGCGGTGCTGGACAGGTCCGCCTTCCGCTTCACGATCTCCTGGCCCGCCGGACACTGACGTCCGAGCAGGCCAGGCGCACGTGCACATCCATCACCAACCCCTGGAGGAATCAGTGGACACCGTTGGAATGAGCACCACCGGCAGCGACTTCGACCTGGACGTGACCTTCGCCGAGAAGGGCACGGTCATCGCGGAGCTGATGAACAAGACCAGCGACAACTGCGGCAGCACCAGCGAGAGCGCCTGCGCCGGCTGCATCACCGACTGATCAGCGTGACACCCGGCCCGGTGCCGCGGCCCTGCTCCACGGGGTCCGGCACCGGGCCGATCACGTCACACAAGGGGAGGGAAAGCTGCGGATGTACCGGTACGTGGACGCGGCCCTGCTACGGGCCGCCGCCTATCCGAGCGGGCTGACCACCCCGCCCCGGCCGGAGCCGACCGGCGACGCGGCGGTGGGCACCGGGCGGTGGCAGGCGTGGATCACGCAGGTGTGGGCCATCGGCTCGGTCGCCGAAGCGGTCGAGCTGGCCAGCCCCGCTCTCGCCCGCCGCATCGAGGAGATCCGGGCCGGGCAAGTACGGCAACCCAAGCAGGTCCGGCGGGCAGCAGGCGCGCTCGCCCGCTACGTCCTGCGGTTCCAGCACCGCTCCACCCCCTTCGGCCTGTTCGCCGGCGTCGCCCCCGCCCGCATCGCAGACACGCTCACCCTCGACTGGACGGACGTGCACCGGCCCACCGCACGCGTGGACTCCGTATGGCTCGCGGACGTCATCGATCGCCTGGAGTCGATACCCGAACTGCTGCGGCGCCTTCCGGTCGTGGCGGACTCCACCTGCTTCGTGCGCGACGGACGCCTGGTCGTGCCCTGCCAGCGGCCCGGCCGTGACAGTGACCGCGGACCCGGCGAGATGAGCGTGCGGCACACCCGCGCCGTGCAGATGGTCATGGACGCCGCCACCGCGCCCGTCAGGGTCGGCGACCTGGCCGCCAAGCTCGCCGCCGAATACCCCGGCACCCCCACCCGAGCCGTCGACACCCTGCTGGCCGAACTGGTGGCCCGCCGCGTCCTGCTCACCGCCATACGCCCGCCGATGACCGTCACCGACCCCCTGGGCCACGTCATCACCGCGCTGGAGACGGCAGACGCCGTGCACGTCGACACCGTGCGGCCCCTCCTGAACGCGCTGAAGGACATCCGGGCGACGCTGACCCGGCACGATGCGGCTCCCGCATCCCAGCAGAGAAATCTGCGGAGCTCGGCCACCGAGGCGATGACCGTCCTCGCCCCGGCCGCGCAGGCGCCCCTGTCCGTGGACCTGCGGCTGGGTGCCGCACTGGCCCTGCCCCAGCTGGTGGCCCGCGAGGCGGAGAAGGCCGCGAGTGTGCTGGCCCGCCTGACACCGTTCCCGTCCGGCTCGGCGGCCTGGCAGGACTACCACGCTCGGTTCCTGGAAACCTACGGGCCCGGCGCGCTGGTCCCTGTCCGCCATCTCACCGACCCTGACACGGGCCTCGACTTTCCCGCAGGATTCCGGGGCTCCCGCCTTGCCCGGCCCGCCCCGGCCCTGACCGCCCGCGACGAACAACTCCTCGCGCTCGCCCAGCACGCCGCCTTCGACGGTGTCCGCGAAGTCCAGCTCACCGACGCGATGCTGACCGGCCTGGAGCACGCGCAAGGCGGCGTCCCGCTGCCGCACATCGACCTGCGCTTCCACCTCCAGGCCCCCACCCGCCGGGCCGTCGAGAACGGCGACTTCACGCTCCACATCAACGGCATCGCGCCGGCAGCCGGGGTCACCGCAGGCCGCTTCCTCGATCTCCTCGACGCCGCCGACCGCGACCGCATGACCGCCGCGTACACCAGCCTGCCGACCCTGACCAGCGGCGCCAGCCGGGTCCAGGTCTCCAGCCCCGCCCTGCACATCCGCACGGACAACGTCAGCCGAGCCCCCGCCACGGAACCCCACGTCATATCCATCGCCGAACACCACCCAGGCACCCCCCCGGAGCTGGACGACCTGGCGGTCACCGCGGACGCGACCGGCTTCCGCCTGGTCCAGCTCTCGACCGGCCGGACCATCGAGCCGCTCGCGCTCAACGCGGTGGACCTGGGCACCTTCACCCACCCGCTGGCCCGACTGCTGGTCGAACTGCCCCGAGCCCGCGCCGCCGCCTTCGGCCCGTTCGCCTGGGGCGCCGCCGCCCGTCTGCCGTTCCTGCCCCGCATCCGCTACGGCCGCACCGTTCTTTCCCCCGCCACCTGGCGCCTCACCGCCGCCGATCTCCCCGCCAGGGGCGCCGGGTTCACCCCGTGGGCCGAGGGCCTGAACGCCTGGCGGCATCGCCTCTGTGTCCCCGCCACCGTGCACCTCGGGGACGACGATCAGTGCCTTCGTCTGGACCTGGAACAGCTGGCCGACACGATGCTGTTGCGCGCCGAGCTCGACCGCGCCGGACACGCCGTCCTGCGCGAAGCAGGCGACGAGGCGGCCTGGGGGTGGATCGACGGGCGGCCCCACGAGATCACCCTGGCCCTCGCCTCCACCGCCCCGCCCGCCACGCACCGGGACGCGGCGGAAGGCAGGGCGGCCGTCGGCCGGGACCACGGGCACCTGCCCGGTACCTCAAGGTGGGCCTATCTCAAGCTCTACGGACACCCCGACCGCGTCCCCGACCTCCTCACCCGCCACCTGCCCCGCCTCCTCGACGGCTTCGACGAGGCGCCCCAGTGGTGGTACGTGCGCTACCGCGATCCGCACGACCACCTGCGGCTGCGCTTCCACCTTCCGCATCCGGAGGCGTTCGGCGAGATAGCCGCCCAGGCGGGTGCCTGGGCGGCCGACCTTCGCCGTCGCGGACTGCTCGGCCGTATGCAGTGGGACACCTACTACCCCGAGACCGGCCGCTACGGCACCGGGACGGCGATGGCCGCGGCCGAGACGGTGTTCGCCGCTGACTCCAGCGCCGCCCTCGCCCATCTGACCTGCGTCGCCGAGAGCGGGGCCGACCCCCACGCGCTGACCACCGCCGGCCTCGTCAACCTCGCCGTCTCGTTCACCGGCGACGCTCCGCGCGCGATGCGCTGGCTGATCGACCACATCGACCCCAGCGCCGCCTCGCACCCGGCCCGCCCTGTCCACCAAGACGCGATGCGCCTGTCCAACCCGGCCGACGACTTCGCCTCCGTACGCGCTCTGCCCGGCGGCCAAGCGCTCACCGCCGCCTGGGCGATCCGCCGCCAGGCCCTTGTGCACTACCGCTCCGTCCTCGCGGCCACCAACACGAAGGCACCGGAGATGGTGCTGCCGTCCCTGATGCACCTGCACTACCTGCGTACGGCCGGGATCGACCAGGCAGGCGAGGACATCTGCTCACGGCTGGCCCGCTCCGCCGCGCTGGCCCAGACCGCTCGTCGCCAAGGAGCCCTCGCGTGAACCCATCGACGACCACCGACCCGGAACTCTCCACCCCCGGCCACGACCCCGCTGCTCGCGCTCTGCGCGCTCAGTCGCTCGCTCACGGCGCCGTCGGCACCGCGCTGCCGCACATCGAGCGCGCCCACCGCGGACTCACCTCCTGGGACGACGCACACGCCCTCCTCGCGTCATGCGCCAAAGACCTCCTCGTCGGCGAGGACGCCTCGCTGTACGTCGGGGCCCCGGCCGTCGCCTTCGCCCTGCACTCCGCGGCCCGGGGAACCGGCCGCTACAGCGGCGCCCTGCATGCCCTCGACTCCCAGATCACCCAGCTCACCCGACAGCGCATCCACGCGGCTCACGCGCGCATCGACCACGGAGACCGTCCCCGAGTCGCCGAGTTCGACCTCTTCTACGGGCTCACCGGCCTGGGCTCCTACCTGTACAGCCGCGACCCGGCCGCCCCGGTCCTGCGCGAAGTACTCACCTACCTGGTGCGACTGACACTTCCCCTCGACGGCGACCCGGACCAGCTCCCGGGATGGTGGACGGAACTCGATCCCTCCGGCAGGCGCCCAGCGGAGTTTCCCGGCGGGCACGGAAACCTGGGAATGGCCCACGGCGTCGGCGGAATTCTGTCCCTGCTGGCCATCGGCGCACGGGCGGGAGTGATCGTGGACGACCAGATCACGGCGATGAAACGGATCTGCGACTGGCTGGACCACTGGCGCCAGGGCAGCGAGACCAACCCGTGGTGGCCACAGTGGATCACCCTGGCCGAGCACCGCACCGGCACCGTGACACAGCCCGGCCCGCTGCGGCCGAGCTGGTGCTACGGCACCCCCGGCCTCGCCCGCGCCCAGCAACTCGCCGCCCTAGCCCTCGGCGACACCGACCGACAGCACCTCGCCGAACACGCCCTGCTCGCCTGCCTGTCCGACCCCGACCAGCTCGGCCGCATCCGCGACGCCGGGATCTGCCACGGCGCCGCCGGCCTGCTCCACACCACCCACCGCGTCGCCCGCGACGCCATCGTGACCGGCTTCGACGCCCACCTGTCCAGCCTGCGCACCCTGCTCCTGAAGCAGCCCCCAACCGACGATGACGGATTCCTCGACGGTGAAGCCGGACGCGCGCTCGCTCTGCAGACCGCCCAGACCCCGGGCACCACGGTCTCCGGCTGGGACGCCTGCCTGCTGTCCGGCTGAGCACCCCCCGCCACCGCCGCAGATCCCGTCCGGCTTGTCGTCGAGAAGAGGCCACCCCATGCCCCCGAACCCCCGCACCACAGAGGTCCTCGTCCTGGCCGTCCTCGCGGGAACGCCACTGGACCAGGCCGCCGCCCAGACCCCGATGGAACCCGCCCACCTCGCCGAGGCCGTCGAGGCGTACAAGGCCGCCGGACGCGCCGCCCTCGAAACACAAGCCGGCCTCCGCGACTGGTACCAGGTCCGCATCCAGTTCACCGACTGGGACAGCGCCGAACGGACCGCCGCCGCCCACCTGGGCCCCCAGCTGCAGCAAGCCCAGGAAGCCGGGACGATCGCCGAGTGGTGGTTCCTGCGCAAGCGCCCCTGCTGGAGGCTGCGGTGCCGCCCCGGCCCGAAGGCCACCAGAACCGAAATGACGGCCGCCGTCGGCACCGTGCTCGACACCATGGCCGCCGACGGCACCGTCGAACGCTGGTGGGAATCCCTCTACGAACCCGAAGAGCTCACCTTCGGCGGACCGGCGGGCATAGACATCGCCCACGCCCTCTTCCACGCCGACAGCCGCGGCACCCTTGAATACCTGCGGCACACGCCCGGACTGCCGAACCAACTCGCCGTCGGCAGACGAGAGTTGTCAGTCCTGATGTGCAGCACCCTGCTCCGCGGCGCCCGCCAGGACACAGGCGAGCAGGCCGACATCTGGCACCGCGTCGTACACGAACGCCCCCTGGCCGCCGAACCTTCGCCGGACAAACTCAACGACATGACCTCCGGCCTGCGAAGACTCATCAGCCTGGACACCTCGCCCACCGGCACCCTCTTCGCGCCCCACGGCCCCCTCGCCTTCGCAGCTGAGTGGTCCGATGCCTTCGCCACCACCGGCAGGCGCCTGGCCGACGCCGCC
This sequence comes from Streptomyces sp. NPDC048142, assembly GCF_043202835.1. Lineage (NCBI taxonomy): Bacteria > Bacillati > Actinomycetota > Actinomycetes > Kitasatosporales > Streptomycetaceae > Streptomyces > Streptomyces sp. NPDC048142. The sequence continues at coordinate 151,098 of NZ_JBIDBC010000001.1, read as the reverse complement.
CGCGACGGCACCCTCGAACGCGGCCTGCGCGACACTCTCGCCAGCCACGTGATCTTCCACTGGAACCGCCTCGGCCTGCCCGCCGCCACCCAGGCCGTACTCGCACGGGCCGCCCGCACCGCCATCCGCACCACTCCCGACGATCGCCTGGCGCCGTAATGCATCCCGAACCCGACGACCCCCAGGTCTCCGTCCGGATGCGGACCGCCCACCACCGAGCCCGCACCGCCCTGGACGCACGGCCCCACCCGGGCGGGCACGAAGCATGGGGCTGGCACGGCCGAACTCTCGGCCGCCCCGTCACTGCACACGACGGCCCCGCCTGGCTCCGCCTCGCCGCCGCACCCCTCGACCAGGCCGACTCCACCTTCTGGAACGGCTCCCGCGACGCCAAGGACACCATCCCGAACAGGGTGCCCCGCCCCTGCCTGCGCACGATCCACGACTGGAACGAACCGCCATGGCGCTACCGCGCCGAGCTGTACGACCATGTCGACGAACACCCTGTCACGGCCTCTCCGATCCTGACGACGGACCCCAACCCGCCCACATCGTGGTGGACATCCCTGCGTTCCGCCCTCGGCACCGTCGCCACGACCCCTACCGCCCGTCACACCACCGACCAGCAATACCTCGACTGGGCCATGCCGAAATTCCTCAGTCCCGCCGTCGACACCCGAGCCCCGTCCTGGAACACCGCCCACGGCGACATGCACTGGGCGAATCTCTGCGCGCCCCAACTCACGATGTTCGATTGGGAAGGGTGGGGGCTCGCACCCACCGGCTACGACGCCGCCACCCTCCACAGCTACAGCCTCCTCGTACCCGACGCCGCTTCCCGCATCCGCCGCGAGTTCGCGGACGTGCTAAACACCCCAGCCGGCCGCTTCGCCGAACTCGCCGTCATCACCGAACTCCTCGAGAGCACCACCCACGGCGACAACCTCCCGCTCGCCGAACCGCTCCGACAACGGGCAGCCCACTTGCTGAGGGACGACGCCGCCGGAGAGATTGCCCCTTAACGCAAAGAATCCGGAGCTCTCTTGCGACTCCGGAGCAACCCCAACCCGGCTGTGAGCACCGTGGTGTTCGTCGGCGAGATGGTGCGCGCCGTGCGGCATCGTGACGAGCCGCGGACTCAGGTGCGTCTGGCCAGCTCGTTCGAGGGGTACGTGTCGAGCCTTCTGGTCAACGGCGCAGGCTTGGGCGTTTTGGGCATCATGGAGATCGAGGATGATCTACCTGTGGTGCTGATGGTGCTGCTGACTGGGTGGTGTCTGTCCAACCTCGGCGTCAGCGCCGTGGTGTTCGTCGTGGTGGCCCAGTCGAGGATTCGGAGGCCGACAGCGTGGGCCGAGCTCGATCTCGTCGGGCAGCATGCCCCGAAGTACGGCCGGCCGCCGGAGACGATCGAGGAGTACCGGGCGCAGCAGCTTCAGGAGTAGGCGTCAGACTTGACCAGCCGAGGAAGGACAGAACCCCGTGGACGCGATACCCACGGGGTTCTGTGCTGCTTGGCCGGCCGAGCGGGACGTCGACGTTACTTCCCGCACTTGGCCTTGAAGCCGTCCAGCAGAGCCTTGCCAGCATCGGAGTTGTCACGCACGTACGCGCTACCGCTGATGCTGATCGAGGTGTCGCTGGTTGAGATGGACTCACTGCCGGTCCGCTTGTTGCGGCTGTCCTCTCCGGCGACCGTCCAGATGATCTGGGACTGATCCTTGTTGAACTCGCCGGTGCTGGTCACGCCCGGCTTCTCGTAGACACCATCGCAGGTGTACTCATGATGCGAGACACTGTTGCCTTTGACGACCAGCTGGCCGAGTTCGGACGTGCCGTTGACGTCCTTGACGTAGTAGGTACCGTCGAACTTGCTGCCGCTGTCGCCGCTTCCGCTGCAGGCGGTGAGTATGAGTGAGCCCGCGGCCAGAGCCGCGATGGACACGGCGATCTTGGCCCGCGTCCTACGTGCGGTCCTGGTGATGCTCATGGTGTTCCCCCCTTCGTTCGTTCTGGATAGTCGGTTTAGGACAGAAGGCCAGTCAAAATAACCTATGGATAGGCGACTTTGACTGACCCGCACCGCCTGTCAGGCTCCTTCTCGGAGGTTGTCGAGCCGATGCTCAGTCAGCGCCAGCGCGACCTCGGACTGATTGAGCGCGTGTTCGCCGTCCTGGATGCGCCACTGCAGACGCTGCACGGGCGGGGCGTCTGCTTCTTGGACTGCCAAGTCACCGAGTTCACGCAGCTCTGCGTACGCTCCCTGCAGCTGTTCCTCGTGGTGTGCTGACCGGACCCTGAGGCGGCCGACCCGCTCTTCCCACCAGCGCACCCGCGACTCTCGGTCGAGCGTAGTCTTCCCCTCGATCCAGGCACGGAGCTCGGTTGGGTCGACGTCACTCGGGAGCCCGGTGGCGAAAGGCCCCTCGGGGTCCGGCATGTCGATAGGGATGTGCGACAGCAGCACCGCGGGGGTTGTGTCGAGCACATAGGCGATCGCGACAAGATCGTCGACGGTCACGGGGCGAGCACATCGCTCCATCTCAGCGAGGGCGTCGGCCGAGATCGGGTGATCAAGCATCAGGAGCACATAGGCCAGCTCGTCGATGGTCAGTTCGCGCAGCTGGCGGTAGTGGGTGATGGCGTCGGACACAGCAAGGGACGTGGGAAGGGGCGACGGCATGCATCGATCATAAGCGTGCTCGGCGCGGCCCCCGGGTGAATCGTCACATTGCTCCCGGGCGTCGCCACATAGACGTTCGATGGGCCTCAGGAGCGACATCCTTCGCGCCTTTGCATGACTCGTGACCCGCGAGGCCGCACTCAGAGCGGTACGCCTGAGGGGTGCTCATCGGCGGCGAGGCACCGGCTGGCACTTTGGGCAGAAGTATGAGGAGCGGTTCATCCATGCCCGGCGGCGGATCGCCGTACCACAGCGCACGCAGGGCTCGCCCTCGCGACCGTATGAATGTAGTTCTCTGTCGAAGTACCCGGACTCGCCGTTCACGTTGACGTACAGGCTGTCGAAGCTGGTGCCGCCCTGCGCGAGCGCCGCGTTCATGACGTCGCGGGCGTGGCCGAGCAGCTCGGCGGACCTGGGGCGGGTCAGGGTCGCAGTGGGCCGGTCGTAGTGCAGCTTGGCGCGCCAGAGCGCCTCGTCCGCGTAGATGTTGCCGACGCCGCTGATCAGCGACTGGTCGAGCAGGGCGCGCTTGACCGTCGTACGGCGCAGGCGCAGCGCGGTGTGGAACGCGGCGTCGTCGAAGAGCGGGTCGAGGGGGTCCCGGGCGATGTGCGCGATGGTGTCCGGCAGGCCGTCGGGGGTGTTGTCGTGCAGCGAGAGCCCGCCGAAGGTCCGCTGGTCGACGAAGCGCAGCTCGGTGCCGAGCGCGTCGTCGAACCGCATCCGGATCCGCAGGTGCTTCTCGTCGGGGGCGTCCGCCGGCTGCACCAGCAGCTGTCCGCTCATGCCGAGGTGGCCCAGCAGCGAGGAGGCCGCCCCGTCAATCGGCACCCAGAGGTACTTGCCGCGGCGCATCGCCGCCCCGAAGCGGGCTCCGCGCAGCCGGGCGGCGAAGTCGACGCCGCCCGCGAGATGCCGGCGGACCGAACGCGGGTGCAGGACCTCGACCTCGGTGACGGTGCGGCCGCTGACCCAGCGCTCAAGGCCCCGGCGTACGACTTCGACCTCGGGCAGCTCAGGCACGATGCACTACTCCAGACACGACGACGGTAGTACGGGAGCGGATCTTCCGGCGAACCGCTCCCCCGGACGTACGGGAAAGCCGCGCAGGCTCCCCGGGACAGGGAAAACCCCCCGGTGCGCATGGCACCGAGGGGTTCCCGTTTCGCTTCAGGCCGGAGCGGCGTCCGTGTTCGGCGACGGATCGGCAGGGGTGTCGGCGGCCCCTCCGTCGGCCGCGGACTTCTCCGCGGCCTGCCGTGCCTCTGCGGCGGCGCTGATCTCACGCCAGGCGGACTCGGCCGCCTGCTGCTCCGCTTCCTTCTTGCTACGGCCGGTGCCGGTGCCGTACGAGACACCACCGACGCGAGCGGCAGCAGTGAAGGTCTTCTCGTGATCCGGGCCGGTCTCCGTGACGAGGTACTCGGGTACTCCGAGGCTCTCGCTCGCGGTGAGCTCCTGGAGACTGGTCTTCCAGTCCAGGCCGGCGCCGAGGTTCGAGGACCTGTCGATCAGCGGGTCGAAGAGCCGGTGGACCAGCTCCGAGGCCGCGCTGAGGCCCTGGTCGAGATAGACCGCGCCGATCACTGCTTCCAGTGTGTCGGCGAGGATGGAAGCCTTGTCCCGGCCCCCCGTGCCCTCTTCACCGCGGCCGAGCCGGATGAAGGAGCCGAGTTCGAGGCCGCGGCCCACTTCCGCAAGTGCACGCGAGTTGACCACCGCGGCCCGCAACTTGGCCAGCTGGCCTTCGGGCAGGTCGGGGTGGGTGCGGTACAGCGTGTCCGTGACCACCAGGCCGAGCACCGAATCCCCGAGGAATTCGAGCCGCTCGTTGGTGGGCAGACCGCCGTTCTCGTATGCGTACGAACGGTGGGTCAGCGCACGCACCAGAAGGGCGGACTCGAGGTGATACCCGAGCCGCCCTTCCAGAAGCGTGTGGGACGAGGCTGTGTTGACGTTGTCTGCCTGCTTCTTGGCGCTGGACAACTCAGACATCGGGCCTCTCACCAGCCGCTCAGACCTCGAGGACCTGGCGCTTGTTGTAGGTGCCGCAGCTCGGGCACGCAATGTGCTGGAGCTTGGGCTCCTGGCAACGCTCGCACGAAACCAGGGTGGGGACCGCAGCCTTCCACTGCGACCGGCGGTGGCGCGTGTTGCTGCGCGACATCTTCCGCTTCGGAACAGCCACGGCTACTTCTCCTGCTTCTCGTCGACGCCCGGTTCGGCGCCGCCCATGTTGTCCTTCTCGCCGTCCTGAACGGTCTCGGCGAGTCCTTGCAGTGCCGCCCAACGAATGTCGAGGGCATCGTGGTGATGGTCCGGATTCTCGTCCAGCCTGATTCCGCACTCGGAACACAGACCGGCGCAGGTCTCCTTGCACACCGGCTGCATGGGCAGTGCGAGCACTACCGCGTCACGCAGCATTGACTCGAGGTCGAACAAGCCGTCCTCGAGGAAGAACCTGTCCTCGTCGTCCTCGGCGTCGTCGGCCGGTTCCGCCGCACTGCTGCGGCCCCGGTCGTCGGCGTCAGGGTACGAGAACATTTCCTGGAAGTCCGCGTCGACCTCTACGGTCAGCGGCTCCAGACACCTTACGCACTCCCCCTCGGCGGTCGCACGGGCGGTGCCTGTGACAAGCACCCCTTCCATGACCGATTCGAGGCGGAGGTCCAGCTGCACGGGCGCGCCTTCCGGCACGCCGATGACGCCGTCGATGCCCAGGACCGGTGAACCGGGTGCGTCCACCGAGCGGGTCAGCCGCTTCAGGGCACCGGGACGCCGGCCCAGCTCGCGCGTATCGAACACGAGAGGGTTGCGGTGGTCGAGGTGGCCGTTCAGGGCTTTTCCTGCTTTCGAATCATGGGTGTCGTGCTGCGAAGGAAGGGCCGTCTGCGGTCCGGAATCACACCGTCCCGATCCGTGGATGAAACGGGCAGCCGAGATCACGGACCTATGCGCGACCGAGGATTCAGGATACTGGACGGACCGCTCAGCACCCAATCGGGGCGGCCCGCCCCGGGGTCAGCGGCCCTGTTCGTACCGGCGCAGCTGTTCCAGGTCGATCATGCCGGTGTCGAAGAGGCTGGTCTCGTCCAGCGCGCCCCCGCCCTGCTGGTCGGGCGCCCGGCCCTGCGACTGCTGCTGCCAGTCGTAGTCCGGCTGGGTCCCCGGCCGGGGCGGGTACCCGTTCGGGTCGTAGCTCTCCTGCTGCTGGTACGCCGCGTACGGGTCGGGCTGCTGCTGGTAGCCGTACGCGTCCTGGACGCCCTGCTGGAGCTGCTGCTCCTGGTAGCCGTACGCCGCCTGCGCGTAGTGCGGCTCGGCCTGCGGCTGCGCCGGGTACTGGGGCTGCTGGGGCGCCTGCCGCGGTTCCGGGGCGTGCTCGGCGAGGCCGGCGAGATAGTCGGCGTCGCTGGTGTGCCCCTGGCCGCCCGCGGCGTCCTGGGCGGCGATGTGCGCGCCGAGGTCGTCGCCGGCGACCCGGCCGTGCAGCTTCTGCCGACCCCGGCCGACCGCCTCCAGAGTCCCCGCGAGAACGGCCTCGAAGGCGCCGAACTTGGCGTCGACATAGGCGTCGGCCCGCTGCCGCAGGGTCTCCGGGTCGGCACTGCGCTCGGGGGCCTCGGCGAAGTCGGGGTCCTGATAGCCCTGCTCGTCCGGACCATGGCCACGGCCGAGGAGCTTCTCGCGGCCCCGGTCCACGGATCCGATGGTCTTGGAGAGGACGACCTCGAAGTTCGCGAGCTTGCTGTCGACGTAGTCGTCGGCCTCGGCCCGGATCTCCTCGGCCTCGCGGCGGGCCTCGGACAGGATCCGGTCGGCCTCGCTCTGCGACTGGCGGGCGATCTCGGTCTCGGAGATCAGCGAGCCGCGCTGGTGGTGGGCGGACTCGATGATCCGCTCGGCCTCCTGCCGGGCCTGCTCGGCGAGCTGCTCATGGCCGCCGATCAGCTCCTGGGCGTGGGCGAGGGAGCCGGGCAGGGCCTGGCGCACCTCTTCGAGCATGGCGAGCAGCTCGGCGCGGTTGACCACGCACGAGGCCGACATGGGCATGGATCGGGCGCTCCCGACCGCTTCGACGATCTCGTCGAGCTTCTTCTGCACGTCCACCGTGTGCTCGCCACTCTCTGCTGCTCTGTTGGAGACGGACGGGACGACTGTAAGGCCAGTCGGCCGCCGCCCGACACCTGGTGACGGCCCGTCAGCACCTCAGCGTTGGCCGAGGCGCCCCACGAGTGCCTCGTGGACGGTCGGCGGCAGCAGGTGGGAGACGTCGCCGCCCCAGGTCGCCACCTCCTTGACCAGCGAGGACGACAGGAAGCTGTACGTCGGGTTGGTCGGCACGAAGAGCGTCTCGACGCCGGAGAGGCCGTTGTTCATCTGGGCCATCTGCAGTTCGTAGTCGAAGTCGCTGACGGCCCGCAGGCCCTTCACGATCGCCGGGATCTCCCGCTGCTTGCAGAAGTCGACCAGCAGGCCGTGGAAGGACTCCACCTCGACGTTGCCGAGGTCGGCGGTGACCTCGCGGATCAGCTCGATCCGCTCGTCCACGGTGAACAGTCCCTTCTTGGACTGGTTGATCATCACCGCCACGTGCACCACGTCGTACAGCTTCGAGGCTCGGCCAATGATGTCGAGATGTCCGTTGGTGATGGGGTCGAACGACCCCGGACAGACGGCGCGGCGCACTGTGATTCCCTCGCTCTCCGGTCCGGTCATCGTGCGTCTTCGCACGTAGCGGCGGCGCGACCGTACCAAAGCGTTCCCTCGCCGTAGCGACGGGCCCGCAGTGGCTCGAATCCGGCGGGCCAGCCGAATTCTCCGCCCCGGGTGCTGCGTTCCACCGTGACGAGCACATCGGCTGTGAGCCACCCCTGAGCACGGAGTGTGAGCAGGATCTCGCGAAGATCGTCGTCGGTGACGGCGTAGGGCGGGTCCAGGAAGACGATGTCGTACGGGTCCGAGGGCGCCGGTCCTGTCACGATCTGCTCGGCTTTCCCGGTGCGGACTTCGGCGCCGGGAAGACCGAGCGTCCGGACGTTGTCCCGGACGGTACGGAGCGCCTTGGGGTCGGCCTCGACGAGCAGGGCGTGGACCGCCCCCCGGGAGAGCGCTTCGAGGCCGACTGCGCCGGATCCGGCGTACAGATCGGCGACCCTGGTCCCCGCCAGGGTGCCGAGCAGCGCTTCCCAGGTGGAGAAGAGGCCCTCGCGCGCACGGTCGGAGGTGGGGCGGGTGCCGGTGCCGGGCGGGACGGCCAGGCGGCGTCCGCCGGCCGAGCCGGCGATCACGCGGGTCATGGGTGTGAGGTCCTCGGGGTCGTGGTCGTACGGCGCACGGGGCCGTCGGCGGTCGGCGCGCGCGCTGTGCGCGTGCCGTGCGTCCACGATATGGCGTGCGGCTTCCACCGGCCCGTCCGCCTCTCCCCCGCTCCCCGGCCATCACCCCTTGTCGAGATACTCCTCACGGTCCTTGTCCAGGAGAGCGGCCAGCACCGTGCGCAGCTCCGGCAGGTGCTCCAGCTCCGGGTCGGCGGCGACGACCGCGACGGCCTCCTCACGGGCGGCGGCGATCACCTCCTCGTCGTCGATGACCGTGAGCATCCGCAGCGAGGAGCGCACTCCGGACTGGGCCTGGCCGAGCACATCGCCCTCGCGGCGCTGTTCGAGGTCGACACGGGAGAGCTCGAAGCCGTCCAGGGTGGCGGCGACGGCGGAGAGCCGGGCGCGGGCCGGGCTCGCCTCGTGGGCCTCGCTGACCAGCAGGCAGAGTCCCGGGGCGGAGCCACGGCCGACGCGACCGCGCAGCTGGTGGAGCTGGGAGACGCCGAAGCGGTCGGCGTCCATGATCACCATGGCGGTGGCGTTGGGGACGTTGACCCCGACCTCGATGACAGTGGTGGCGACCAGGACGTCCACGTCCCCGGCGGCGAACCGGCGCATGACGTCATCCTTCTCGTCGGGGTGCATCCTGCCGTGCAGCACCTCGACGCCCAGTCCGGCCAGCGCGCCCTTGCGCAGTTCGTCGGCGATCTCCAGCACGGCGAGCGGCGGCCGCTTCTCGGGGTCCTCGTCGGGGGCCGCCTTCTTGGCCTTCGTCTTCTTCCCGCCCTTCCCCTCCGTCTCTTCCGCGTCGTCGCCGATGCGGGGGCAGACCACGTACGCCTGGTGGCCGTTCTCCACCTCCTCGCGGACGCGTTCCCAGGCGCGGCTGAGGAAGTGGGGCTTGTCCTTGGCGGGGACGACATGGCTGGCGATCGGGGAGCGGCCGGCCGGGAGCTGGTCCAGGACGGAGGTCTCCAGGTCGCCGAAGACGGTCATCGCGACCGTACGGGGGATGGGGGTGGCGGTCATGACGAGGAGGTGGGGCGGCTGCTTGCCCTTCGAGCGCAGGGCGTCGCGCTGTTCCACGCCGAAGCGGTGCTGTTCGTCGACGACGACCAGGCCCAGGTCGTGGAACCGCACCTTGTCCTCGATCAGCGCGTGGGTGCCGATGACGATCCCCGCCTCGCCGGTGACCAGGTCGAGCAGGGCCTGGCGGCGGGCGGCCATGCCCATGGAGCCGGTGAGCAGCACGACCTTGGTCCCGCGGTCCGCGCCGCCCAGCATGCCCCCTTCGGCGAGCTCGCCCATCATCTCGGTGATCGACCTGTGGTGCTGCTGGGCGAGGACTTCGGTGGGCGCGAGCATCGCGGCCTGTCCCCCGGCGTCGACGACGGTGAGCATGGCGCGCAGGGCAACCATCGTCTTCCCGCTGCCCACCTCTCCCTGGAGAAGACGGTGCATCGGGTGCTCGGTGGCCAGGTCGTCGAAAATCTCCTTGCTGACCTTCTCCTGGCCCTCGGTGAGGGTGAAGGGCAGCTTGGCGTCGAAGGCGTCCAGCAGTCCGTCCGCGACGGGGCGGCGGGCGAAGGCCGGGAGCTGGGTGTCGGCGTACCTGCGGCGGGCCAGGGCGACCTGGAGCACGAACGCCTCGTCCCACTTGAGCCGGGCCCTGGCGTCCTCCACGTCCGCCTTCGTCTGCGGGCGGTGCACCTTCAGCAGGGCCTCGGGCAGCGGGGTGAAGCCCCGGCCCTCGCGCAGGGAGGCGGGCAGCGGGTCCACCGCGTCCCGCGCGCTGGGCAGAACGGCGTCCACGGCCTTGGCGATCCGCCAGGAGTCGAGCTGCTTGCAGGCGGGGTAGATCGGCAGCAGCCGTCCGGCGAAGGCGTCCACGGCCTCGCTCGCCTCGTCGGCGCCGGAGGCGTCGAGCAGCTGGTACGTGGGGTGGGCCAGCTGCATCTTGCGGTTGAAGACGGAGACCTTGCCCGCGAACATCGCCTGGCGGCCCGGGAGCAGCTCCTTGTGCGGCTTGTGGACGCCGTGGCCGAAGAACACCAGCTGGAGGCGGCCGCTGCCGTCGGTCAGGGTGACCTCCAGGCGTTTGCCCCGGCCGTTGTTGAACATCAGGACGCGGGCGTCGGCGACCTGGGCGACGACCGTGACGTGCTCGTCCAGCGGGAGGTCGGCCAGCGCGGTCAACTTGCCGCGCTCCTCGTACCGCCGCGGGTAGTGGTGCAGCAGATCACCGACCGTGTGCAGGCCGAGGTGTTCGGCCATCACCTTCGCGGTGGCTCCGCCGAGCAGCTTCAGAAGAGGTTCATCGAACGAGGACACGCGATCCATTGCACACCACGGCACTGACAACCGTCCGCCGGGCACGCTCGCGTGGGTGCGGCTACTCGACGCCGATCAGCAGCGGCGCCCGCTGGTGGCCGCCCCGGTAGACGACCGTGTCCACGGCGAGATGGCCCTCGCGTACGTGTTCCTCCAGGGCGTCGGCGAGCGCGTCCGGGACGTCCTCGCCGAGGACGAGGGTGACCAGTTCACCGCCGGCCGCCAGCATCCGGTCGAGCACGGTGCGGGCGGTGGCCGGGACGTCGGCGCCGATCACGGCCACGTCGCCGTCGATCAGGCCGAGGATGTCCCCGGCCTGGCAGATCCCGGCCATGGTCCACGACTGGCGTTCCGCGACGGCCAGTTCGGCGTAGCGGGTGGCTCCGGCGGCGGCGGTCATGGCGACCACGTCCTCGTCGAAGCCCCGGTCGGGCTCGTGGACGGCGAGGGCGGCGATGCCCTGGACGGCGGCGCGGGTGGGGACCAGGGCGACCCGGACCCCCTCGGTCCTGGCCTGTTCGGCGGCGGCGGCCGCGGTGTGGCGCAGGGCGGCGTCGTTGGGCAGGAGCACCACCTCGCGGGCATGGGCGCGGCGGATGGCGTCGACCAGTTCGCCGCTGGCGGGCGGTTCGCCGGGGCGGGCGATCACGGTGGTGGCGCCGGCCTCGGTGCAGAGCCCGGCCAGTCCGTCGCCGGGGACCACGACGACGACGGCGCGGCGCGCGGGTTCGGCCTGGACCCGGAGGTCGTGGCCGCTCTCGGTGGCGAAGTGGGTGATCCGGATCCGGTACGGCCGGCCGGCCTCGACGCCCGCCTCCACGGCGGCTCCGGCGTCGTCGACGTGGACGTGGACGTGCCAGAGCCCGTCGCCGCCCACCATGACCAGGGAGTCGCCGAGGGCGTCGAGCCGGGTGCGCAGCCGGGCCACCTGCTCGTCTCCGGCCTCCAGGAGGTAGATCACCTCGAACGCGGGCCCGGCGCCGCCGTCCTCGGGGCATCCGGACAGGCCCTCCCCGCCGGGCACGCCGCCCGCCGGAAGCCCGACCACCGATCCGCCGTCCACGGGCGCGGCCGCCTTCCCGGACCCGGTGCGGGACCCCCGTACCGGAGCCTGCCCGGTGACCGTCTCCACCAGCGCGCCCAGAACCGTGGCCAGCCCCCGGCCCCCGGCGTCGACCACGCCCGCCCGGCCGAGGACGGCGAGCTGCTCGGGCGTCTTCGCCAGGGCCACGAGCGCCCCCTCGTACGCGGCGTTCACGACGGCCCGCAGATCGGGGTCCTCCCCCCGGGCCGCCTCGGCGGCCGCGGTGGCGACGGTGAGAACCGTGCCCTCGACGGGGTGGGCGACGGCCTGCCGGGCGGCGTCGGCGGCGCGCGTGAGGGCGAGGCGCAGGTGGGCCGCGTCGCCGCCGTCGGCCAGTACCCCGGCCATACCGCGCAGCAGCTGGGCCAGGATCGTGCCGGAGTTCCCGCGCGCGCCGATCAGGGCGCCGTGCGCCATGGCGCGTACGGCGTCGGCGGTGGCGGGCGCGGTGGTGCCCGTCTCGTGCGCGGCGAACACCGCCTCGACGGCCGCGGCGGCGGACTCGACGGTCAGATAGAGGTTGGTGCCGGTGTCCCCGTCGGCGATGGGGTAGACGTTGATCGCGTCGATCTCCGCGCGCTCCCGGCCCAGGGCCTCCAGGGCCAGTGAGCACCACGTGCGCACCGCGACGGCGTCCAGATCGTCGGGGAGCTGCGGCACCGATGGTCCTCCTCGATCGGCCGTGGCAACGGGCTGCACCGCAGGGTACGGCCTCCCCCACGATAGGGAGTGGATCAGCGGGCGGCGTCATGGGGCTTCGATGGCAAGGCGGAGGAGGGAAGCGACGCGGAGCGTCGTTGACCGACGACCACGCCGCGAGCGGAGTCCCAGGGCGTCGGGAGGCCCGCTCCCTGTCGCAGGGGAGGCCGTCAGCCCGGTTGCCGGGGGTCCCGGCCCGGACAGGGGGCGGGAGGGCGGGCGGCCAACCCGTGGTAGTTTCGTATCTCCGGAGCAGGCGTTGTATGCTGCTCCGGTTGCCCGATGAGAGTCGGGCCCATTCCTCCGGTACCGCCACTTCAGTCAAATGAATCCGGCGCGCCGGAATTCACTGTAAGTGCATCTGAAGTCTTTGGAGTGACCCGTGGCTGCCAACTGCGACGTTTGCGGCAAGGGGCCGAGCTTCGGCAACAGCATTTCGCACTCGCACCGCCGTACGTCCCGTCGCTGGAATCCCAACATCCAGCGCGTGCGTGCAGTGGTCGGTCGGACGCCGAAGCGGCTCAACGTCTGCACCTCGTGCATCAAGGCCGGCAAGGTCGCGCGCTGACGTCCCCGTCGTAGCGCAGCCTTCCGGTTGCCCAAAAAGCCGGTCCACCTCGGTGGACCGGCTTTTTGCCGTGCTCAGGAGGCTGCTCAAGAGGCTGGTCAGCCGGCCAAAGCAGCTCAGCCGGCCGCCCGGGTCAGCCAGCCGTGGTCGACCGGGCCGATGCCGCCGCCGAGCGGGAAGCCGGCCTCGATCGCGCCGGTGACGTACGCCTTCGCGTCCCGTACCGCCGCGGGCACGTCCCTCCCGAGCGCCAGCCCGGAGGCGATGGCGGAGGCCAGGGTGCAGCCGGTGCCGTGGGTGTGGCGGTTGTCGTGCCGGGGGGCGCGCAGCCAGTGTTCCGCGCTCCCGTCCGTGAGCAGGTCCACCGGCTCGCCGGGGAGGTGGCCGCCCTTGATCACGACCCAGCGCGGCCCGAAGGCGAGGATCCCCTCGGCGGCCCGGCGCATTCCGCTCTCGTCGGTGACCCGGACGCCGGTGAGCTGGGCCACTTCGTCGAGGTTGGGGGTGGCGACGGTGGCGACGGGCAGCAGCTTCGTCCGTACGGAATCGAGGGCCTCGGCGGCGAGCAGTGCGTCGCCGTGCTTGGAGACGCCCACCGGGTCGACGACGACGGGGGCGTCGGTGCTGGCGAGGAGTTCGGCGACGGTCTCCACGAGGGCCGCGGAGGCGAGCATTCCGGTCTTCACGGCCTGGACGCCGATGTCGTCGACGACGCTGCGGTACTGGGCGCGTACGGCGTCCACCGGCAGCTCCCACGCACCCTGGACGCCGAGGGAGTTCTGCGCGGTGACGGCGGTGAGCACGCTCATGCCGTGCACGCCGAGTGCGAGCATCGTCTTCAGATCGGCCTGGATCCCCGCACCGCCGCCGGAGTCGGATCCGGCGACGGTGAGCACGCGGGGCGGTACAGCGGTACGTATGGGCATACGCAGCAATCTAACGCTCACCCGCGCGGCTGGGTGTCCTCGATGGAGCCGAAGTGGTCCCAGCCGCCCTTGCTGGTCCAGGGTGCGCCGTCGACGGTGACCTGGGGCAGGGCGGAGGGGTTGAGGACCTCGCCGATCACCTTCCAGCGGGCGGGCAGCTTCACGTCCGGCGGGAAGGTCGCCACGATCGCGTGGTCCTCTCCCCCGGTCAGCACCCACTGGAGCGGGTCGACGCCGACGGCCTGGCCGATGTCGGACATCTGCGAGGGGATGTCGATGAGGCCGGAGCGCAGGTCGATGCGGACCTTGCTGGACTCCGCGATGTGCCCGAGGTCCGCGACGAGGCCGTCGCTGACGTCGGTCATCGCGGTGGCGCCGAGTCCGGCGGCCGCGGGGCCCGCGTGGTACGGCGGTTCGGGGCGGCGGTGGGCCTCGACGAAGGCGCGGGGCGAGCGGAAGCCGCGGGAGAGCACGGCGTACCCGGCGGCGGACCAGCCGAGCCAGCCGGTGACCGCGACGACGTCGCCGGGGCGTGCGCCGCCCCGGGTGACCGGTTCGTGGTTGCGCAGATCGCCGAGCGCGGTGATCGCGACGGTGATCGTGTCGCCGCCGACCACATCGCCGCCGACCACGGCCGCGCCCGCCACCTGGCACTCGTCGCGCAGCCCGTCCATCAGCTCGGCGGCCCAGGTGACGGGGAGGTCGGCGGGGACGACGAGGCCGAGGAGCAGCGCGGTGGGCACGGCGCCCATCGCCGCGATGTCGGCGAGGTTCTGGGCGGCTGCCTTGCGGCCGACGTCGTACGCCGTCGACCAGTCGCGGCGGAAATGCCGCCCTTCCAGCAGGATGTCCGTACTGGCCACGACCCTGCGGTCGGGGGCGGCCACGACCGCGGCGTCGTCGCCGGGTCCCAGCCGTACCGCCGGAGTGGTGGTGAGCCGGGACGTGAGCTCTCTGATGAGCCCGAACTCCCCCAACTCGCCCACGGTTCCCTTCACCGAGTCTCACCTCTCCTTTATCGCCCCGGTCACCCGTCCGGGCCCCCGGTCGCGAGCCGTCTGTGCTGTCGGTACCGTCAAGAGATACGTCAACTTCTGCGCTCTGTACGCCACGCTGTGGACGTCATCCGGCCCACAGGTCTCCCCGTGGCCCGCGGCAACGCGATAACGTGGCGTCCCTTTCCCCCACATGATCCTCGTGGCCGCCCTGGAGGTTCCGTGGTACAGGCGTACATCCTCATCCAGACCGAGGTGGGCAAGGCGTCGATCGTCGCCGAGACCATTTCCAAGATTCCGGGAGTCATCCAGGCAGAGGACGTCACCGGTCCGTACGACGTGATCGTGCGGGCCCAGGCAGAAACGGTCGATGAACTCGGCCGCATGGTGGTCGCCAGAGTGCAGCAGGTGGACGGCATCACACGAACCCTGACCTGCCCGGTCGTCCACCTCTGACCCCCGTCTAGGCTGGGCCGGTGACGTCATCCGCCCGCCGTTCCCCCCGCTCGATATTCCTCGGTCCGTCCGCTGCCGTGCTCGTGCTGGCCGCGGCGGGCTGTTCCCTCAGCGACGCGCGGCCCTCGGTCACGGTTCCCACACCGTCCTCGGAGGCCGCCGCGTACTGCGCGGCCCTGCACGAGGAACTGCCGAAGACCGTCCTCGAACTGGAACGCAGCGACCCCTCCCCGGATTCGGAGCTGACCGCCGGCTGGGGGGACGGGGCGATCGTACTGCGCTGCGGGGTCCCCCGGCCCGCGAAGATGGACGACCCCCAGTCACCGGGCGTCGAGGCGGACGGGGTGGGGTGGATGCTGGAGGAGCCCGAGGGCTCCGGTCCGCGGTTCACCACCACGTACCGCGAGGCGTACGTCGAGGTCACGCTCTCCTCGGCGTACGCCCACGACATCACGCCGCTGGCCTCGTTCGCCGGTCCGGTCTCGAAGACGGTCCCGAGCCGGTTCTGACGCGGTCGCGGGGCCTGCCGGCGCTTTTTCTGTCAGCGCAGTCCGGTGGAGCGGTTCAACGCGGCCTGGATCAGCCGGTCGATCAGCTCCGGGTAGTCGACGCCGCTCTCCTGCCACATGCGCGGGTACATGGAGATCGGGGTGAAGCCCGGCAGGGTGTTGATCTCGTTGATGACGAAGTCGCCGTCCTCGGTGAGGAAGAAGTCGGCGCGCACCAGGCCCTCGCAGGAGACGGCGTCGAAGGCGGCGACGGCGAGCCGCCGCACCTCGGCGGTCTGCTCGGCGGTGAGCGGTGCGGGCACGAGCCCCGCGGCCGAGTCGATGTACTTGGCCTCGAAGTCGTAGAAGTCGTGCGCGGTGACCGGCGGGATCTCGGCGGGCACGCTGGCGCGCGGGCCGTCCTCGAACTCCAGCACGCCGCACTCGATCTCACGGCCGCGCAGCAGCGACTCGACGAGGAACTTGGGGTCGTGGCGACGGGCCTCCTCGATCGCCGCGTCGAGGCCTTCGATGCCGTCGACCTTGGTGATGCCCATCGAGGAACCGCCGCGCGCGGGCTTGATGAACAGCGGCCAGCCGTGCTCACCGGCGAAGTCCACGATCCGCTTGCGGGCGGCGGCGGGGTCGTTGTCCCACTCGCGGGGGCGGACGACCTCGTACGGTCCGACCGGCAGCCCGAAGGAGAGGAAGACCCGCTTCATGTACTCCTTGTCCTGGCCGATGGCGGAGGCGAGAACACCCGCGCCGACGTAGGGCACACCGGAGAGTTCGAGGAGTCCCTGGAGGGTGCCGTCCTCCCCGTACGGGCCGTGCAGCACGGGGAAGACGACGTCGACCTCGCCCAGCGCCTTGGGCACCGAGCCGGGTTCGCTGTAGAGGACCTCGCGGCTGCCGGGGTCCACGGAGAGCACGACGCTGCCCTCGGCGGACTCGGCGAGCCGGTCCACGTCGGGGACGCGGCGGTCGGTGATGGCCATGCGTTCGGGCTCGTCGGCGGTGAGCGCCCAGCGGCCGTCCGCCGTGATGCCGATCGGCAGGATGTCGTACTTCGTCCGGTCGACGGCCTTCATGACGGCGCCGGCCGTGACGACCGAGATGCCGTGTTCGGAGCTGCGGCCGCCGAACACGACAGCCACGCGGGGCTTGCGACGCTGCTGCTCAGGGCTCTCGCGGCGCTCAGGGCTCTGGGGGAGGTTCTCGCTGCTCATATCGCGATGAGCGTACCTGCTGGTAGGGGCGACGTCAGCGTCGCTCGGCCTTGGCGCTCCGCGACATCAGCTCCTTGACCGCGACGACCGGGGACTTGCCCTCGTGGACGATGGAGACGACGGTTTCGGTGATGGGCATGTCGACCCCGTGCCTGCGGGCCAGGTCGAGGACCGATTCGCAGGACTTGACGCCCTCGGCGGTCTGCTTGGTGACGGCGATGGTCTCCTGGAGCGTCATGCCGCGGCCGAGGTTGGTGCCGAAGGTGTGGTTGCGCGAGAGCGGCGAGGAGCAGGTGGCCACCAGGTCGCCCAGGCCCGCGAGTCCGGAGAACGTCAGCGGGTCCGCGCCCATGGCCAGACCCAGCCGGGTGGTCTCGGCGAGGCCCCGGGTGATGAGGGAGCCCTTGGTGTTGTCGCCGAGGCCCATGCCGTCCGCGATGCCGACGGCGAGGCCGATGACGTTCTTCACGGCGCCGCCGAGCTCGCAGCCGATCACGTCGGTGTTGGTGTACGGCCGGAAGTACGAGGTGTGGCAGGCGGCCTGGAGGCGCTGGGCGACGGACTCGTCGGCGCAGGCGACGACGGCCGCGGCGGGGCGGCGCTCGGCGATCTCCTTGGCCAGGTTGGGTCCGGAGACGACGGCGATGCGGTCGGCGGAGACCTTGGTGACGTCCGCGATCACCTCGCTCATCAGCTCGGCGGTGCCCAGCTCGACGCCCTTCATCAGGGAGACCAGGACGGTGTCCGGCTCCAGGTGCGGGGCCCAGTCGGCGAGATTGGCGCGCAGCGTCTGGGAGGGCACGACGAGGAAGGCGAACTCCGCGCCGCGCAGGGCCTCGGCGGCGTCGGTGGTGGCGCGGACGGAGTCGGGGAGCGCGATGCCCGGGAGGTAGTCCGGGTTGGTGCGGGTGGTGTTGATGGTCTCGGCGACCTCGGCGCGGCGGCCCCAGAGGGTGACCTCGCAGCCCGCGTCGGCGAGGATCACGGCGAAGGCCGTACCCCATGAGCCGGTTCCGAAGACGGCTGCTTTTACGGGGTGCGTCACGTGGGTCCCTTTCCCTGGGCCCTGCGCCGTTGTTCAGCACGGGCTTTGCGGTGATCGTAGAGCTCGGCGGGCGCCTTCTCGCCGCGCAGGTCCTCCAGCTGGCGGGTGACCGCTGCCATGATGACCTCGGTCGCCTCGCGCAGCACCTCGGGGGTCGGCTCCAGACCGTGGAACCGGCTGAGGTCGACGGGCGGTCCGGCCTGCACCTGAAGCGTCTTGCGCGGGAACAGCCGGAACTTGCGCTCCTTGGCGTAGGGCGGCATCGCGAGGTTGGCGCCCCACTGGGCGACGGGGATGACAGGCGCCTTGGTCATCAGGGCGACCCGGGCGGCACCGGTCTTGCCGACCATCGGCCACATGTCGGGGTCCCGGGTGAGGGTGCCCTCGGGGTAGAAGGCGACACACTCGCCGCGATCGATGGCGTCGACGGCGGCCCGGAAGGCGTCCAGGGCGTTGGTGGTCTCGCGGTAGACGGGGATCTGGCCGGTGCCGCGCAGCATCATCCCGACGAACGGGGCACGGAAGAGGCCGGCCTTCGCCAGGAGCCGCGGCACCCGCCCGGTGTTGTACTGGAAGTGGCCGTAGGAGAGCGGGTCCAGATAGGAGTTGTGATTGACGGCGGTGATGAATCCGCCGTCGGCCGGAATGTGTTCCATCCCCCGCCAGTCACGCTTGAACAGAACCACCAATGGCGGCTTGGCGATGACCGCTGCCAGGCGGTACCAAAAGCCGATTCTGCGGCGGGACACTCGGACACCTTCCTTAAGGACTTCAACCTGCTGCCTGGCTACTGACGGTCAAGTCTCGCCCCAGGCCCCTGCTCTGTCGAGAACACCGTACGCCTCACGTTGCGTAGCGGTCCTCCGGGTTGTCGTACCGGCAGGCGAGAATAAGTGCTGATGCGTACGGAGGGGGAGATCGCCACGAACACCGATCCGGCCGGGCCCTGGTCCCTGGTCGTTCCGCTGAAGCCGCTCGCACGGGCCAAGAGCCGCCTGGGGCGGGCGGCGGGCGAGGCCGCGCGGCCGCGGCTTGCCCTGGCGTTCGCCCAGGACACGGTGGCCGCGGCGCTGGCCTGCGCCCGGGTGCGGGATGTGGTGGTCGTCACGGACGACACCGTGGCCGGGGCGGCCCTTTCCGCCCTCGGGGCGCGGATCGTGCGGGATGCTCCGGGGGCCGGGCTCAACGCGGCGCTCGCGCACGGCGCCCGCTCCGTGCGGGCCGTGCGGCCCGCCGCCGCGGTGGCCGCGCTCAACGCGGATCTGCCCGCGCTGCGCACCGGCGAATTGACGCGGGTGCTCGATTTTGCTTCCGCTTTTCCCAGCGCATTTCTCCGGGACGCGGCGGGAATCGGGACGACATTTCTGGCCGCCGTGGGCGGTGTGGAATTCCGTCCGGCTTTCGGTGGCCCGTCCGGGTCACGGCACCTGGCATCGGGGGCGGTGGAAATAGCGCTGTCCGGTGTCGACTCGGTGCGCCGGGACGTGGATACGGGCGAGGACCTGCGGGTCGCTCTGGCCCTGGGGGTGGGGCCGCACACGGCGCGGATCGCGGCCGTGCCCGCCCCGGTGTCCGACCGATAGGCTGCCGCCCATGCAGGCGACCTCGTACACGTACGACCCCGAGTCCCGGTGCGGCAGCGTGCTGCTGGACGACGGCACCCCGGTGGAGTTCGACGCCCCGGCCTTCGACGCGGGCGGCTTGCTGCTGCTGCGTCCGGGGCAGCGGGTGCGGATCGAGGGTGAGGGCGAGGGGGCGGCCCTGCGGATCACGCTGGTGACACTGCAGACGTTCTGAGGGCTGTCCCGCCCGGCCGGGAGTCGGGAGGCAGTCCCTGGCCGGGCCGGACGGGGCCCGGACAGCCCGCGGGCCGGGCTCCCCCGGAGGGGAGCCCGGCCCGGCGCGTTGTGAGGAGCGAGCGGGTGCCCGGTCTCACTTCTTGCGTGCGGTGGCCTTCTTGGCCGTGGTCTTGCGCGCCGTGGTCTTCTTCGCGGGCGCCTTCTTCGCCGTGGTCTTCTTGGCGGGCGCGGTCTTGCTGGGCGAGGCCTTCTTGGCGGTCGTCGTCGCGGCCTTCTTCGCCGGAGTCGCCTTCTTCGCGGCCGCGGAGGCCTTCTTGGCCGTCGCGGTGGTCTTCTTCGCGGTGACCTTCTTGGCTGCGGCGGTGGTCTTCTTCGCCGGAGCCGCCTTCTTGGCGGTGGTCTTCTTCGCGGTGGCCTTCTTGGCGGCCGACTTCTTGGCGGCGGCGGCCTTCACCGTCGTACGGGCGGCGGAAGATCCGCCCGAGAGGCTGCCCTTGGGGGCCTTCTTGACGGCCACGTCGTTCTTGGGGAGCTTCTTCGAGCCGCTCACCAGGTCCTTGAAGCCCTGCCCCGCGCGGAAGCGGGGCACCGAGGTCTTCTTGACCCGGACGCGCTCACCCGTCTGCGGGTTGCGGGCGTACCGGGCGGGGCGGTCGACCTTCTCGAACGAGCCGAAGCCGGTGACCGAAACACGGTCCCCTGCGACAACGGCACGGACGATCGCGTCGAGTACCGCGTCGACAGCGTCTGCGGCCTGCTGACGGCCGCCGACCTTGTCGGCAATCGCTTCTACGAGCTGCGCCTTGTTCACGTCTTCCCCTTCGGAGACATTGCCAGAACGAAAGTGTTCAAGCTTTTTCGCACGTTAGGCAGATATATACCGCAAATCAAACACGAAACGGGCTAATCACCCTAGTGCCGCAACGAAGTCGACCGATGCGCAGTTCCACGTGTCAGTCACCTTCGGGGAATCGGCCCTCATCGAGGTCCTTCATCATCCGGTCCAGACGCCTTGCCGCGTCCGGGAGATCGTGCTTCGCCGCGGCCGTGACGACCAGCAGCTTCCGGGTCAGCGCCATCCGTACGCCCTCCGGGACTTGCAGTGCACGCACCCTCGCGTGCGCTTCCTTCAATCGGTCGGCGACTTGGCCATAGAGCTTGAGTTGGCTGTCGCGTTCCATGCACCGATTGTGCCATCTGGGGCGAGTTGTCGCCCGACGGGGTCTCAACAAGCGACTGCGCCCCCTGCCGGGAGGCAGGGGGCGCAGTCCGGGAAAAGCGCTGCTCAGGCGGCAATAGTACGCGGCTTGAAGGCCGGCCGAGCCCCTTCGTACGCCGCGATGTCCGCTTCGTTCTGAAGGGTGAGGCTGATGTCGTCGAGGCCGTTCAGCAGGCGCCAGCGGGCGTTCTCGTCGAGTTCGAAGCCTGCGGTGATGCCCCCGGCGCGGACCTGCCGCGCCTCCAGGTCGACGGTGACCTCGGCGGTCGGGTCGGCCTCCGTCAGCTCCCAGAGGGCGTCGACGACCTGCTGCTCCAGGACCACCGTGAGCAGCCCGTTCTTCAGCGAGTTGCCGCGGAAGATGTCGGCGAAGCGGGAGGAGACGACGGCCTTGAAACCGAAGTTCTGCAGGGCCCAGACCGCGTGTTCGCGGGAGGAGCCCGTACCGAAGTCGGGACCGGCGACCAGGACCGAGGCGCCCTGGCGCTCGGGGCGGTTGAGGACGAAGTTCTCGTCCTTGCGCCAGGCTTCGAAGAGCCCGTCCTCGAACCCGTCGCGGGTGACCTTCTTCAGCCAGTGGGCGGGGATGATCTGGTCGGTGTCGACGTTGCTGCGGCGCAGCGGAACGGCCCGGCCGGTGTGGGTGGTGAATGCTTCCATGGCTATCGGACTCCGGCGGGGGTACGGGCGTCGGACAGATCGGCGGGCGAGGCCAGATGGCCCAGCACCGCGGTGGCGGCGGCGACCTGGGGCGAGACCAGGTGGGTGCGGCCGCCCTTGCCCTGCCGGCCCTCGAAGTTTCGGTTCGAGGTGGAGGCGGAGCGCTCGCCGGGGGCCAGCTGGTCGGGGTTCATGCCGAGACACATCGAGCAACCCGCGTGCCGCCATTCGGCGCCGGCCTCGGTGAAGACCTTGTCCAGGCCCTCGGAGACGGCCTGGAGCGCGACCCGGACGGAGCCGGGGACGACCAGCATCCGTACGCCGCTCGCGACTTTGCGGCCGTCCAGGATCGAGGCCGCGTTGCGCAGGTCCTCGATGCGGCCGTTGGTGCACGAACCTACGAAGACGGTGTCGACGTTGATCTCGCGCAGCGGCTGCCCGGCGGTCAACCCCATGTATTCCAGGGCCTTTTCGGCGGCGAAGCGCTCCGAGGCGTCCTCGTACGAAGCCGGGTCGGGGACGTTGGCCGACAGGGGCGCGCCCTGGCCGGGGTTGGTGCCCCAGGTGACGAACGGGGCGAGTTCGGTGGCGTCGATGACGACCTCGGCGTCGAACACCGCGTCGTCGTCGGAGCGCAGCGTCTTCCAGTACGCGACGGCGGCGTCCCAGTCCTCACCCTCGGGGGCGTGGTCGCGGCCCTTGAGGTAGTCGAAGGTGGTGGCGTCCGGAGCGATCATGCCCGCGCGGGCGCCGGCCTCGATCGACATGTTGCAGACGGTCATCCGGGCCTCCATCGAGAGCTTCTCGATGGCGGAGCCGCGGTATTCGAGGATGTAGCCCTGGCCGCCGCCGGTGCCGATCCGGGCGATGATCGCCAGGATCAGGTCCTTCGCGGTGACCTCGTCGGGCAGTTCGCCCTCGACCGTGATGGCCATGGTCCTCGGGCGGGCCAGCGGCAGGGTCTGGGTGGCCAGGACGTGCTCCACCTGGCTGGTGCCGATGCCGAACGCCAGCGCGCCGAACGCGCCGTGCGTGGAGGTGTGGGAGTCGCCGCAGACCACGGTGGTGCCCGGCTGGGTCAGCCCCAGCTGCGGGCCCACCACGTGGACGACGCCCTGCTCGACGTCGCCCAGCGGGTGCAGCCGTACGCCGAAGTCCGCGCAGTTCTTGCGCAGGGTCTCCAGCTGGGCGCGCGAGACGGGGTCGGCGATCGGCTTGTCGATGTCGAGGGTCGGGGTGTTGTGGTCCTCGGTGGCGATGGTGAGGTCGAGGCGCCGCACCGGACGTCCGGCCTGGCGCAGACCGTCGAAGGCCTGCGGGCTGGTCACCTCGTGCAGCAGGTGCAGATCGATGAAGAGAAGGTCCGGCTCGCCCTCCGCGCGCCGGACAACATGGTCGTCCCAGACCTTCTCCGCGAGTGTCCTACCCATCGCTTTCCCTCCGGCCGGCGTCTTCGCCGGCCCAACTAGAGATTCGGTGCGCCTCCGTCCGGACCCCCGTGCGGGGCGGTGGCTACGAGCCGTCGTGCGGCCGCCCCCAAAGGTTCGCAACTTCCGTGGAAAATTGAACTTGCGTTTCACAGAGTGAGACGGGAGTATCGTCGTATGGACAACTCTAGCGGCGTCGGCGTTCTCGACAAGGCAGCTCTGGTATTGAGCGCCCTGGAGTCCGGTCCGGCCACCCTCGCCGGGCTGGTCGCGGCGACCGGGCTCGCACGGCCCACGGCCCATCGACTGGCCGTGGCACTGGAACACCACCGGATGGTGGCGAGGGATATGCAGGGCCGGTTCATTCTCGGCCCCCGGCTGTCGGAACTGGCAGCCGCGGCGGGCGAGGACCGCCTGCTGGCCACGGCCGGACCGGTGCTCACCCACCTGCGCGACATCACCGGCGAGAGCGCGCAGCTCTACCGCCGGCAGGGCGACATGCGCATCTGCGTGGCAGCGGCGGAACGGCTGTCCGGACTCCGGGACACGGTGCCGGTCGGCTCCACGCTCACCATGAAGGCGGGCTCCTCCGCCCAGATCCTGATGGCCTGGGAGGAGCCGGAGCGCCTGCACCGGGGTCTCCAGGGCGCCAGGTTCACCGCGACGGCGCTCTCCGGCGTACGGCGGCGGGGCTGGGCCCAGTCGATCGGCGAGCGGGAACCGGGCGTCGCCTCGGTCTCCGCCCCGGTGCGCGGCCCCTCGAACCGGGTGGTCGCCGCCGTCTCGGTCTCCGGACCGATCGAGCGGCTGACCCGCCACCCGGGCCGGATGCACGCCCAGGCCGTCATCGACTCGGCAGCGCGGCTGAGCGAGGCCCTGCGCCGCACGGGCTGACGTCTCGCCCGCACGAACGTCTCTCCCCTTCCGGAAGGCCGCCCCAGCGCCGTGGCGGCCCTTTTTCCTTCCGGGGCCCTTCCGCCCGCCCTCCTGTTCACCCCTCGGACGACCGGTGGGCGAGGCGGTCCGCCGCCCTGCGGCCCCGCGCCCGGACCGGCAGCACCTCGGTCGCCGCGGCCAGCCCGTACGCCGGCATGTCGGCGTAGAGCGACTCGTAGCCGCCCTCGGGCACGATGTAACTCTCGTGCCAGAGCCCCACGTGCTGCCGGGACTTCTTCTCCTTGCGGTTGAGGATCGCCCAGGCCTTGCGGTGGAACATGTCGGGAGCGGCGGCGTACGCGTACAGTTTCTCCTTCGACTCCCAGTACTGGACGACGTAGTAGGTCCGCGGCGAGCCGGTGAGCAGCGTGTAGCCGAGCAGCCCCCGGCTCTTGTCCTTGGTCAACTCGCGCAGCATGCGCGGCATCGCGGCAAGGACCGGCAGCCAGTGGTGGATGCCCCGGAAGTGGTTGATGCGCATCCCGATCAGCAGGACGACGACCTCGCCCTCGGCTCCCGCCGTCGTCCGGCCCGGGTTCGGTTTCGCGAACATGCTGTGCCCCCGATTCACTGGAGAGTGCCGCTATCCAATGATTGGATAGTGGCACCACCCAAGACGGGGCGCAAGGGAAGGCGCGGAGATTGCGACTGGCGGAACTGAGCGAGCAGAGCGGCGTCCCGACGGCGACGGTCAAGTACTACCTGCGCGAGGGGCTGCTGCCGCAGGGCCGGCGGATCAGCGCGACCCGGGCGGAGTACGACGAGAGCCATCTGCGGCGGCTGCGGCTGGTGCGCGCCCTGATCCAGGTCGGACGGCTGCCGGTGGCGACGGCCCGAGAGGTGCTGGCGCATGTGGACGACGAGTCGCTCGGCCGCACGATCCGTCTGGGAGCGGCGCTGTGGGCGCTGCCGCAGGGACCCGCCCCGGACGAGGACGCCCCGGAGACGGCGACGGCACGGGCCCAGGTGGCCGCGCTGCTCACGGAGTTGGAGTGGTCGACCACGCTGGAGCTCGGCGAGCTCTCCCCCGTCTACCGGACGCTGGTCGCTTCGGTGGCCACGCTGACCCGGCTCGGATATCCGTGTGACATCGACTACTTGGCCCGGCAGGCCCGGATCATGGAGCAGGCGGCGCTGCACGATCTGGACGAGATGGAGACGTACGCCTCCGAGGCCGAGCAGGTCGAGAAGGCCGTGGCGTCGGCGGTGCTGTACGAACCGCTGCTGATGTCCCTGCGGCGGCTCGCGCAGAGCGAGGAGTCGGCCCGGCGGTACGGCCTGTGAGGGGGGGCGGCAGCGGAAAGGCCCTCCACCGAGGTGAAGGGCCTTTCCGTAGTGCTCTGTTGTACCCCCGACCGGATTCGAACCGGCGCTACTGCCGTGAGAGGGCAGCGTGCTAGGCCGCTACACAACGGGGGCGCGTTTACTGCTGACTTGCGCTGGGCTACCAGGACTCGAACCTAGAATGACGGTACCAGAAACCGTAGTGTTGCCAATTACACCATAGCCCATAGTGTGACAAGTACCCCCGACCGGATTCGAACCGGCGCTACTGCCGTGAGAGGGCAGCGTGCTAGGCCGCTACACAACGGGGGCCCTAGCGATCCTCCACCCGGCGCTAGCCGGGTATTCTCACCGTGAGAACATGGGTGCGACCCAGGTGCTCTCGCGGGAAGGATCTGTACCCCCGACCGGATTCGAACCGGCGCTACTGCCGTGAGAGGGCAGCGTGCTAGGCCGCTACACAACGGGGGCTTGTCCTGCTGATCTTACGTGTACTGCGCTGGGCTACCAGGACTCGAACCTAGAATGACGGTACCAGAAACCGTAGTGTTGCCAATTACACCATAGCCCACTGAAATGCAACCCCTGGCAGGAGCTTCACTTCTGTCTGCGCTTCCCGGCCGGATTTTTCGGCCCGCTCGGGCGGCGCAGAAAGAACATTACCCGAAGGTGTCCGACGCTCCAAAACGGGTAATGCCCGCCAGCAGGCCGGGCAGCTGGTCGAGGCCGGTGATCGTCACCAGATCCGGCCTTCCGCCGCTCCCCCGCCGGTCGAGCCAGATCCCCGTCAGCCCGGCGGCCACGGCTCCGCTCGCGTCGATGTCCGGCTCGTTGCCCACGTACGCCACCTCCTGCGGCTCCAGCGCGAGCGCCTCGCAGGCCGCGTGGAAGGCGCCGGCCTCCGGCTTGGAGATCCCGAGCTCCACAGCGCAGACCATCGCCTCGAACCGGTCCCGGACACCGAGCGCGGTCAGCTTGTGGTGCTGGTGGTGGGTGTTGGCATTGGACAGGATCCCGTGCCGGTAGTCGGGGGCCAGCAGGTCGAGCACGGGCAGCACGTCCGGGAAGAGCGCCCAGGCGGCCTCGTAGTGAGCGGCGTGGCGCCCGAACCACGCCTCGGCCTCGGCGTCCTCCAGCTCCTGCGAGAGGAACTCCCGTACCCGGTCCCGACGCTGCCCGGGGAAGTCCGTCTCTCCAGCGGTCATGCGCGCCCAGTGCCGGATGCTCAGCGCCCGCCAGGCGTCGAGGGCCGCGTCCACCGAGGCGTACGCCTCGGGAAGGCCCTCGCGCTCCAGGTGCCGGCGCATACCGGTGCGGTCGGCGCCCGAGTAGTCGAAGATCGTGTCGTCGATGTCCCAGAGCACTGCGCGGATCGGCATGGATCTCACGGTAGCCGCCCGGCGGCGCCCGCGGAGGGGAATCCGGGCGGAGCGCGAAACCCGAGGAGGGCCGCGGCCGGTCGGCCGCGGCCCTCCTCGGGGGTGTCCGGTCCTTACGCGGTCAGCTTCGCCAGAGCCGCGTCCACGCGGGCCAGGCTCTTGTCGCGGCCCAGGATCTCCAGGGACTCGAAGAGCGGCAGACCGATGGTGCGGCCGGTGACGGCGACGCGGACCGGGGCCTGGGCCTTGCCGAGCTTGAGACCGTGGGCCTCGCCGGCGGTGAGGACGGCGTTCTTCAGGGCCTCGGCGTTCCAGTCGGCGGCGGCGAGGTTGGCGCGGGCGGTGGCCAGGAGCGCGTCCGAGCCCGCCTTCATCGCCTTGTTCCAGGACGTCTCGTCGTACACCGGCTCGTCGAGGAAGAGGAAGTCGACGTTGTCGGTGATGTCGGAGAGCACCGTGACCCGGGTCTGGGCGTGCGGGGCGATCTCCGCCCACTTCTCCGCGTCGAAGGCCTCCGGGGCCCAGGGCGCGAAGGGGGCCCGGAGCCAGGGGCCGCAGGCCTCGGTGAAGGCCTTCACCTCCAGCATGCGGATGTGCTCGGCGTTGATGTGCTCGCACTTCTTGAGGTCGAAGCGGGCCGGGTTGGCGTTGACGTCCTCGATGTCGAACGCGGCGATCAGCTCGTCCATCGAGAAGATGTCGCGGTCCTCGGCGATCGACCAGCCGAGCAGCGAGAGGTAGTTCAGCAGGCCCTCGGGGAGGAACCCGCGCTCGCGGTAGAGGTTGAGGGAGGCCTGCGGGTCGCGCTTGGAGAGCTTCTTGTTGCCCTCGCCCATGACGTACGGCAGGTGGCCGAAGGCGGGGGTGTCCTTGGCGATGCCCAGCTCGATGAGCGCCCGGTACAGGGCGATCTGGCGCGGGGTGGAGGAGAGCAGGTCCTCGCCGCGCAGGACGTGGGTGATCTCCATCAGGGCGTCGTCGACCGGGTTGACCAGCGTGTAGAGCGGGGCCCCGTTGGCGCGGACGATGCCGTAGTCCGGAACGTTCTCCGGCTGGACGGTGATGTCGCCGCGGACCAGGTCATGGAAGGTGATGGCCTCGTCGGGCATCCGGAAGCGGACGATCGAGCTGCGGCCCTCGGCCTCGTACGCGGTCTTCTGCCCGTCGGTGAGGTCGCGGCAGTGGCCGTCGTAGCCGGACGGCTTCCCGGCGGCGCGGGCGGCGTCGCGGCGGGTGTCCAGCTCCTCGGTGGTGCAGTAGCAGGGGTAGGCGTACCCGGCGGCGAGCAGCTTCTCGGCGACGTCCTGGTACAGGTCCATCCGCTGCGACTGACGGTACGGCGCGTGCGGGCCGCCGATCTCGGGGCCCTCGTCCCAGTCCAGGCCCAGCCAGCGCATCGAGTCGAGCAGCTGCTGGTAGGACTCCTCCGAGTCGCGCGCCGCGTCGGTGTCCTCGATCCGGAAGACCAGGGTGCCCCCGTGGTGCCGGGCGAAGGCCCAGTTGAAGAGCGCCGTGCGGACCAGGCCCACGTGGGGGTTGCCGGTCGGGGAGGGACAGAAACGGACACGAGGGGGTACCCGCTGGCCGAGCGGAGCCGAGAGCTCGGGGGAGGGTGCCGTTGGTGCGTTAGCCACGCTTGATCACCTTGTTGGTGAGAGTGCCGATGCCTTCGATGGTGACGGCGACCTCGTCGCCGACGTGCAGGGGTCCGACCCCTGCGGGGGTGCCGGTGAGGATCACGTCGCCCGGGAGCAGCGTCATGGCCTCCGTGATGTGGACGATCAGGTCCTCGATGGAGCGGACCATGTCGCTCGTGCGGCCCAGCTGTCGCTGCTCGCCGTTGACCGTCGCCTGGATGGTGAGGTCGTGGGGGTCCACGTCCGTCTCCACCCAGGGGCCCAGCGGGCAGGAGGTGTCGAAGCCCTTGGCGCGGGCCCACTGCTTCTCGCGCTGCTGTACGTCGCGGGCGGTGACGTCGTTGGCGCAGGTGTAGCCGAGGATGACGTCCTTGACGCGCTCGCGGGGGACCTCACGGCACATGCGGCCGATGACCACGGCCAGCTCGGCCTCGTGGTGCAGCTCGCTGGAGAAGGAGGGGTACTCGATCGCGTCGCCGGAGCCGATCACCGAAGTGGTGGGCTTGAAGAAGGTGATCGGCGCGTCGGGGACCTCGTGGCCGAGTTCGGCGGCGTGCTCCGCGTAGTTGCGGCCGATGGCCACGACCTTGTTGGGGAGCACGGGGGGCAGCAGCCGGACCTTGTTCAGCGGGACCTTGGTGCCCGAGAGCTCGAAGTCGGCGTACGGAATGCCCTTGATGATGTCGAGGACGAGGTCACCGGATTCCACGGTGCCCTGTCCCTCGACGGCGCCGAAGGCGACATTGCCGTCGATGGAGAACCTGGCGATGCGCACGGGATGCTGTCGCCCCTCACTTGCTGGCTGACTGAAGACTGACGCTCCAGGCTAGCGCCTGGCCCGGCGCGGGAGGGGCACAGCTCGCGTATGCAGGTGGTGGTTACCGGGCGGCCGTGACCGGGGCTTCCATCAGGATGGTGCGGCGCGGGTTGGCCGTCACGGTCGGCAGGTCGGCGGCGTGCTCCGGCTGGAGGGGCGTCCGCAGCGCTTCGGCGTCCTTGAGGTGCGCCAGCGTGGTGCGCCGGGGGTTGGCAATGTTGCGGAACATCGTCGTCGTCTTCATCTGCCGTCAGGACCCTGTCGGTGAGGGCGTCGCTCGTCGCGGCGCCGGCTTGTCGGATTCGCCATCGCTGTAAAGCGTCAGGCTAAACATCCGATTCCCCGCCGGAGCCGGGATGAGGCGGCGATCATCATGTGAGTTTGCTCACGAACTAATCGACAATTAGCCCATTACGGACAGTCGACCCTGGTCAACAAACTGGGACATTGCATCACTGAATCCACCATTCCGCTCCTGATCATCGCGACTGGGACACCCCCGACCCCCTGGTGACTCCTCCTCAATAGTCCGCTTTACCCACGATCGCTCTCCACCGCTTGTTACCCGCTCGTCACAACGTGTCACCCAGGTCACAGCCCGGTACATGGGCCTTGTTGGAGATCCTGCACTGTGCTGGAATTCCACGCACCGCCGCGGGTTTCAGGCCGGCGCGCAGGGGCGCAACGCAGCGCCGAGTGGCGGCGGGAGGGGGAAGTTCGCCGGTCACTCATACGACCACCATGGGGCGCGTCCAGTGCCCCACGACGCCGACACCGTCTTGTCCGCACACGCGGGCGGGACGCCTGGTCCAGAGGTTGCGACGCTAGTGCAGGGACGTTTCAAGAGGGATGGCAGCGCTCCGGCGGAACAGGAGCCGCGCGGCGGGACCGACCGCGGTTCCTCGCCCCAGCACGCCCAGAACCCCGGGCCGGCCGACGCCGGCGACAACAGCGACCGTGCTCAGCGCCCGGGGTCCGCGACGAGCGGCGGCGCGGAGCCGAACCCGCCCGCACAGCCTCGCGGCCCGGTCGACACGGGTTCGCGAATAGCGCTCCGTAACTGGCGCATCAGCACGCGACTGGTCTCGCTCCTCGCCCTCCCCGTGGTCGCCGCGACCAGCCTGGGCGGTCTGAGGATCAACGAGTCCATGACCGACATGCAGCAGCTGGAGCACATGCAGCTGCTGACCAAGATGACCAAGCAGGCGACCTCGCTCGCCCAGGCGCTCCAGGTGGAGCGCGACCAGTCGGCCGGTCCGCTGTCGAACAAGTCCAAGCCCACCGACTACAAGGTCACCGGGCCCCGGGACAAGACCGACCGGGCCAAGGACGCCTTCCTCGACGAGACCGACTCGATCGGCGACTCCGAGGGTGACGAGGCGCTCGACAGTATCCACGCGAGCATCTCGCAGATCGCCTCCCAGCTCGGCACCATCCGCACGATCCGCAAGACGGCGTACAAAGCGGACGCACCGAGTCTCAACACGATCGACCAGTACAACCAGCTGATCACCTCACTGCTGAGCCTCTCGCAGGACATGGCGCAGGCGACCAGCAACCCGGAAATGATCAAGCGGACCCGGGCCCTGGCGGCGTTCTCCTCCGCCAAGGAGTACGCCTCGGTCCAGCGGGCGATCATCGCCGCGGCGCTGCCCGGCGGTCCGGTCGAGAAGCCGCACCTCAACCCGAACGACCGGCAGTTCGGCTCCAACGCGCTCGCCAAGGAGTCCCGGGCCCTCACCTCGTTCAAGACGATCTACGGGACCACCGGGGAGAGCGCCGAGGAGCTCCTGTCCTCCCTGGACAACGGCAACCCGGAGATCAACGCCGGGAACATGTACGCCAAGCGGGTCCTGGACACCACGAACCCGATCGAGGGCAAGCAGATCCGGTCGTACCTGGACTGGTACGACCAGAGCACCATCAAGATCAAGGCCATGGAGACCATCGAGGCCACCCTCCTCAGCGACATGGAGGCCAAGGCCCGCGAGCTGCGTCAGGCCTCCCAGCGCGACGCGATCATCAACGGTGCGGTCATCTTCATCGTGCTCGGCGTCTCCCTCGTCGGCGCCTTCGTGGTGGCCCGCTCCATGATCCGTTCGCTGCGGCGCCTCCAGGACACCGCCACCCGGGTCGCCCAGGACCGGCTGCCCGAGCTCGTCAAGCAGCTCTCCGAGACCGACCCGCAGGACGTCGACACCTCCGTCGAGTCCGTCGGCGTGCACTCCCGGGACGAGATCGGCCAGGTGGCCGCAGCCTTCGACGACGTGCACCGCGAGGCCGTCCGCCTCGCCGCCGAGCAGGCCCTCCTCCGGGGCAACGTCAACGCGATGTTCACCAACCTCTCGCGCCGCTCCCAGGGCCTCATCCAGCGCCAGCTCTCGCTCATCTCCGAACTGGAGTCCCGCGAGGCCGACCCGGACCAGCTGTCCTCGCTCTTCAGGCTCGACCACCTCGCGACCCGTATGCGCCGTAACGGCGAGAACCTCCTCGTCCTCGCGGGCGAGGAGCCGGGACGCCGGTGGACCCGCCCCGTCCCGCTGGTCGACGTGCTCCGTGCCGCCGCCTCCGAGGTGGAGCAGTACGAGCGCATCGAGCTGTCCGCGGTGCCCGCCACCGAGGTCGCCGGCCGCGTCGTCAACGACCTCGTGCACCTGCTCGCCGAGCTGCTGGAGAACGCCA
This sequence comes from Streptomyces sp. NPDC048142, assembly GCF_043202835.1. NCBI lineage: Bacteria > Bacillati > Actinomycetota > Actinomycetes > Kitasatosporales > Streptomycetaceae > Streptomyces > Streptomyces sp. NPDC048142. The sequence goes on along the minus strand of NZ_JBIDBC010000001.1, from coordinate 119,430 downwards.
CGTCGTTCTCCTCGCCGCAGACGAAGGTCCGGGTCACCGGTCACGCGCTGCCCGACGGGCGGGTGCTCGTCGAGATCCACGACACCGGCATCGGCCTCTCCCCCGAGGACCTCGCCGCGATCAACGAGCGGCTCGCGCAGCCGCCGACGGTGGACGTCTCCGTCTCCCGCCGCATGGGTCTGTTCGTGGTCGGCCGGCTGTCGCTGCGTCACGGCATCCGGATCCAGCTGCGCCCCTCCGACTCCGGCGGTACGACCGCGCTGGTCATGCTGCCCGTCGACGTCGCGCACGGCGGCAAGCAGCCGCCGTCCAAGCAGGGCCCCGGTCAGCCGTCCGGCGCCCCGGGCGGTCTGCTCACGGGCAACGGGAACGGCGCGGGCAACGGCCAGCGCGCCGGTCTCGGCAGCGGTCCGGGCGGTCCGGGCGGTCCGGGCGGTCCGGGCGCCAAGAGCCTCGGCGGTGGCCCCGGCGCACAGCGCGGCCAGGTCGGTTCCGGCGCGGGTCCCCGGGCGGCACTGCCGGCCCGGGACAGCGCACCGGGCCGTCCGCAGGGCCCGGAGACCGGCGGCCGGCCGAACACCGGCGGACCGGGCCAGGACTTCCCGGCTCAGGGCCAGGGACAGGGCCAGGCCCCCCAGCGCCAGGGCAGCAGCGGTCTCTCCGGCGCCTTCGGCAACAGTGCCCGGGTCGGCGCCCGCGGCCCCCAGGGCGATGCGCCCGGCCGCGGCGACGGGGGGCAGCCCAACCTGTTCGGGCACGGCGCTCCGCCCTCCCCCGGGCAGAACGGCCGTCCGGGCCAGTTCGCACCGCCCAGCCAGCAGGGCCCGTCCGGCTGGCAGAACCAGTCGAACCAGCAGGGTCCCGGGGCTCAGCAGCCCCAGGGTCGCCAGGAGCAGAGCGGCTCCGCCCAGGACGGCTTCCAGCAGCCCGGCGGCCCCGGCCGTCAGCTGCCGCCGCCCGGTGGACCGCGTGCCGAGCTGCCCGGCGGCAACCCGCAGCCGCAGCGGCCGGCCGCCACCAGCTGGGGCGCCGACACGCCGCGCGGTCACGAGGAGCACGAGGCCACCGGGCAGTTCGCCCGTCCGGCGGCCCCCGGCCAGGACCCGTCGTTCGACGCCCCGCTGAACCAGCGGCCGGCGGAGGACCACCAGGGACCCGGCGCGACCTCCGAGTTCGCCCGGCCCGACTTCTCGGCGCCGGGGGCTTCCCAGGACGGTTCGTACCCGCAGCAGGCTCCGCAGGGCCAGGACCCGGCGAGCACCGCGCAGTTCGCCCGGCCCGACTTCGGTGTCCCGCAGCAGCCGAACCAGAACCAGCAGGGCCAGGGCCAGTACGACCAGGGTCAGCAGCCGCCCGCGCCGCGTCAGCACGGCCTGGACGGCAACGACTTCGGTGCACCGCGTCCGGCACTGCCGCAGCAGCCCCAGCAGCCGGAGGCCCTGCCGCCGGCCGGTCCCGGGGACGGCCGTACGCCGCTGTACGACACCCTGGAGACGAACTGGTTCCACGGTCCGGGCCAGGGCGGCCAGCAGCCGCCCGCCGAACCGCAGGCGCCGGCCGCTCCCGAGGCCGCCGGTGTGCCGGTCCCGCCCATGCCTCAGCGTGGTGCGGCCGACACCTCGGTCACCAGTTCCTGGCGGGCCTCGCCCAACGACGAACTCGTACGCCAGGCCGAACGGGTCAAGAAGCCCGCGGCCGGCGGTGTCACTACTTCCGGGCTGCCTCGCCGTGTTCCCCGCGCCAATTTGGTTCCGGGCACCGCACAGCAGCAGAATCACCAGTCCGGACCTCAGGTTTCGCGCGCGCCCGATGACGTGCGCGGTCGTCTGACCAATCTCCGCCGGGGCATCCAGCAGGGTCGGCAGGCCAACAACGGCCCGCAGACCGGCAGTATCCATCTCGGCCCCACTCACCAGCAGGAGCGTTAGTTGAGCCCCATGAGTCAGGCCGCGCAGAATCTGAACTGGCTGATCACCAATTTCGTGGACAACACCCCGGGGGTGTCCCACACGGTGGTGGTCTCCGCGGATGGCCTGCTGCTGGCGATGTCCGAAGGATTCCCGCGCGACCGCGCCGACCAGCTCGCCGCTGTCGCGTCCGGTCTCACCTCGCTGACCGCGGGTGCGTCCCGGATCTTCGAGGGCGGCGCCGTCAGCCAGACGGTCGTGGAGATGGAGCGGGGATTCCTCTTCCTCATGTCCATCTCCGACGGTTCGTCGCTGGCCGTTCTGGCCCACCCGGACGCCGACATCGGTCTGGTCGGGTACGAAATGGCCCTCCTGGTCGACCGTGCGGGCACCGTCCTCACGCCCGACCTCCGCGCCGAGCTCCAAGGCAGTCTGCTCCACTAGGCGGCCACCCAGTGGATTCACGACACGATCCCCCCAGGTAATGCCCACAACCCTCACCCGTCAGGCCGCTTTAGTCCCGTCACCGGCCCCTTGCAGACGGCAAGCCGAGAACCTGCTGTCACGCCCGGAGGATTCATGACCCCGCCACCCGCCTCACCCGATCCGTACGGCGCACTGCACCACGCGTCGTACGACGGGGAAGGCGACCAGCCGCTGGTTCGTCCTTATGCCATGACCGGCGGCCGGACCCGGCCGCGCTACCAGCTCGCGATAGAGGCGCTGGTCAGCACGACGGCAGACCCGGCGCATCTGGGGACCCTGCTCCCCGAGCACCAGCGGATCTGCCACCTCTGCCGTGAGGTCAAGTCGGTGGCGGAGGTGTCGGCGCTGCTGTCGATGCCGCTCGGCGTCGCCCGGATCCTGGTGGCGGACCTGGCGGAAGCCGGCATGGTGGCCATCCACCAGCCGGGCAACGGAGAGGCCGGCGGCGCGCCGGATGTGACACTGCTCGAAAGGGTGCTCAGTGGACTTCGCAAGCTCTAGCGGCGGTACGGGCCGCTCCACCACCTCGGCGAAGATCGTGGTGGCGGGCGGCTTCGGCGTGGGCAAGACCACGTTCGTCGGGGCCGTCTCGGAGATCAACCCGCTGCGCACCGAGGCCGTCATGACGTCCGCGTCCGCGGGCATCGACGATCTGACCCACACCGGCGGCAAGACGACGACCACCGTCGCCATGGACTTCGGCCGCATCACGCTCGACCAGGACCTGATCCTGTACCTCTTCGGTACGCCCGGTCAGGACCGCTTCTGGTTCATGTGGGACGACCTGGTCCGCGGCGCCATCGGCGCCGTCGTCCTCGTCGACACCCGCCGCCTCGCCGACTGCTTCCCCGCCGTCGACTACTTCGAGAACAGCGGACTGCCCTTCGTCATCGCCCTCAACGGCTTCGACGGACACCAGCCCTACACCCCCGACGAAGTACGCGAAGCGCTCCAGATCGGGCCCGACGCACCCATCATCACGACGGACGCCCGCCACCGCGCGGACGCCAAGAGCGGCCTGATCACGCTGGTCGAGCACGCGCTGATGGCACGCCTGAAGTAGTTCTTCCACCAGGCGTGAGACCCACCGGCGATCGGGGGGTGGGTCTAAGACCCACCGGCGACTGGGGGTGGGTCTAAGTCGATACCGGCATACGGAAGTTGCCGTAGTCATGCGGGGGCGGCCTGTGTCGTTTGACACGATCCGCCCCCGCATTCATAACGTTTCGACAGAGAATTGACTCCGCACCGCCACCCGATGCATCCATTCGGTACCACTGCGCTCACATGAGCCCCGCCTTTTGACGGGGCTCGCTCTTTATGCCCGTTTTATCTGAGGTCTGGGCCACTCGGAATCAATGATTCCGAGTGTTTGGAAGGGTGCCCGTCCCCGTGCTGCAATTCGACGAACTCCCCAGTAGTACGGCCCTGAACGAATAATCCGGCACAGCGTAGGTGCCGACGCCGAGAGGTTGTTGGTCGAGTGAGGCGAAGCAACGAGGGCTCCCCGGCGCAGCCCGAGCGGGGCAACTTCACCCCGCCGTCGCGCGCTGCGGCGTCCCCTGCGGAGGTGCCCGAAGCCGAGCCCGCCGAGGGCGGCGGCTCCGGCCGGATGTCCCCCCGCAACTGGCGGGTGGCCACCCGGCTGAACGCGATCCTCCTGATCCCGGTGCTGGTCGGCCTGGTCATGGGCGGCTTCCAGGTGAAGGGCTCCATCGACACCTGGAGCGAGGCGCAGGATGCCGAGAAGACCGCGGTCGTCGTGCGCGCCGCGTCCGACTACGGACAGGCGCTCCTGAACGAGCGGGACCTCACCGCCGAGCCGCTGCTCTCGGGCGACCGTGACGCCGACGTGGTCGAGCAGACCCGGGCCACCACGGACGAGGCGGCGCAGAGGTTCGACGCCGCGGTCAAGAACATGCCGGCGAAGCCGGGCCTGGAGCGCCGGCTGAAGCTCTTCAAGGGCGAGGAGCCCAAGCTCCCCGAGCTGCGCAAGGCCGCCTACTCGCAGGCCCTGGACCCGGTGAAGACCGAAGAGGGCTACGTCCAGGTCCAGCACTCGCTGATGGAGTTCTCCAACGAGCTCGGCCTCGGCACCGGCAACATCACCAGCTACGGCCGTACCGTCTACGCGATCGAGCTGTCCAAGGCCGCGGCGTCGCTCCAGCGCTCGATCGGCATGCACCTGCTGGTGCGCCCGAGCCAGCAGCCGGGCACGTACAACGACCAGGTCAAGGCCTTCGGCTCGTACAACTACCTGGAGCAGATCGCGCTCGGCGAGTTCAACTCCGGCGGCACCCAGGCCGACGTCGACCGGCTCAAGCAGGTCATGGCAGGCAAGGCCGCCGAGGGCGCCAGGCAGCTCAAGGCCGCCAAGGAGCAGGCCGAGGCCGCGGGCAAGCCCTTCGTGGCCCCGCCGAGCATCGACGGTTCGGCCTTCGACGGCATGGCCCAGGAGATCGCCAAGGGGCAGGATCCGGAGGACCTGGCGGCCAAGGGCATCACGCCCGAGACCTGGATGGCCGCGGCGACCGCGAAGTTCGAGGGGTACGCCACCGTCGAGGACGAGCTGGTCACCAAGGCGGTGGACGAGGCCGCGAACATCTCCTCCGACGCCAAGACCGACGCCATCGTCAACGGCCTCATCGTCGTCATCGCGCTGCTGGCCGCGTTCCTCCTGGCCGGGCTCATGGCCCGCCAGATGAGCCGCTCGATGCGCCAGCTGCGTACCGCCGCCTTCTCCATCGCCGAGCAGCGGCTGCCCACCCTCGTCGACCAGCTCTCGCGCACCGACCCGGGCCGGGTCGACACCCGGGTGCAGCCGATCCCGATCACCACACGGGACGAGATCGGCGAGGTCGCCCGCGCCTTCGACCAGGTGCACCGCGAGGCCGTCCGGCTCGCCGCCGAGCAGGCCATGCTGCGGGGCAACGTCAACGCGATCTTCACGAACCTCTCGCGCCGCAACCAGTCGCTCATCGAGGGCCAGCTGACCCTCATCACCGACCTGGAGAACAACGAGGCCGACCCGGACCAGCTGGAGAGCCTCTTCAAGCTGGACCACCTGGCGACCCGTATGCGCCGCAACGGCGAGAACCTCCTCGTCCTCTCGGGCGAGGAGCCCGGCCGCCGCTGGAACCAGCCGGTGCCGCTGGTGGACGTCCTGCGGGCCGCCTCCTCCGAGGTGGAGTCCTACGAGCGCATCCAGCTGACCGGCGTGCCGGAGAGCGAGATCCACGGCCAGGCCGTCACCGACCTCGTGCACCTGCTGGCCGAGCTGCTGGAGAACGCCACCACGTTCTCCTCGCCGCAGACCAAGGTCAAGGTCACCGCGACCCGGCTGCCCGACGGCCGCGTCATGGTCGAGATCCACGACAAGGGCATCGGCCTCACCGCCGAGGACTTCGCCGACATCAACCACAAGCTGGCCAACCCGCCGACCGTGGACGCCGCGGTATCGCAGCGCATGGGCCTGTTCGTGGTCGGCCGACTGGCCGACCGGCACGGGATCCGGGTCCAGCTGCGCCCCTCGGGCGAGCAGGCCGGGACCACCTCGCTGGTCATGCTGCCGGACGCCATCACCCACGGTGGCGGTGGCGAACCGAACGGCGGCCAGGACGACTTCACCGTCTCCTCGATCATCCCCGAGCAGCAGGCCTTCGAGCCGGAGCCGCAGCAGGCCCCGATGCGCACGGCGGCCGAGCTCGGCTTCGACGACTCGCGCTACGAGGTCCCGGCGGACCCGACGCAGCTGGACCCGGTCGGCCGCTCGCTGATGCGCGAGGAGCGCAAGGCGGCCCTGGAGGCCCAGACGGGTGCGGGCGGCCCGTTCGGGGACGACTCCCCGGAGCAGCAGGGCTACGCACCGGAGCCGTACGCGGGTGCCCCGTACGGCGGGCAGCAGCAGCCGCAGGGTTACGCCGATGAGCGCTACGGCCAGGACCAGTACGGGCAGCAGCCGCAGCAGGATCCGTACCAGGGGTCGTACGAGCAGCAGCGGTACGGCACCGAGGACGGTTATCCGCAGCAGCAGGACCAGCAGCCGCAGCACGGCCGGCAGCAGGGTCAGCAGCACCCGGCGGACGGTTACACGGAATCGGCATATGCCGTTCCGGACGATCGGCAGGGTCAGCACGCCGACCCGTACGCGGCTCCGGCAGACCGTTCCCACCAGGATGACTGGCCTGTTCAGAGCGGTTTCCAGAACACTTATGAGCCGATTGCTCCCGCCGCGTCGGAATCTGTTCCGAGCACGCCCGCGGAACCTTCGGAGCACGTAGGCTTCGACCGTCCGGGACCCGCTCCGCAGGCCGGCCCCGAGCTGACCGAAGCCGGTCTGCCGCGCCGCGGCGGTCAGCAGCACTGGCAGCCGGGCCCCGGCGGCCGCGGCAACGACCAGCCCGCTCCGGCTCCGCGGCAGGAACAGCGGCAGGACCCGCAGACGGACGGGGACGGCCCCGACGACTGGCGCTCGACGAACGACGAGCGCTGGGAGCGGGCCGACAAGCTCCGTGAGCCGAAGGCGGGCGGAATAACCCCCTCCGGACTCCCCCGGCGCGTACCCAAGGCCAACCTGGTCGAGGGTACGGCGGAGCAGACCCAGCAGGGCGGCCCACAGGTCTCCCGCGCGCCCGAGGACGTCCGCGGCAGGTTGAGCAACCTGCGGCGGGGGATCCAGCGGGGACGCGGCACGGGGTCGGACACCAGTACCACCTACAACCAGGAGCGTTAGTGTGAGCCCGATGAGCCAGGCGGCCCAGAATCTCAACTGGTTGATCACCAATTTCGTGGACAACACCCCCGGGGTGTCGCACACGGTGGTGGTCTCCGCCGACGGACTCCTGCTGGCGATGTCCGAGGGATTCCCGCGCGACCGCGCCGATCAGCTGGCGGCCGTCGCCTCCGGTCTGACGTCGCTGACCGCGGGCGCCTCGCGGATCTTCGAGGGCGGCGCCGTGAATCAGACCGTTGTGGAGATGGAGCGTGGATTCCTCTTCATCATGTCCATCTCCGACGGATCCTCGCTCGCCGTGCTGGCCCACCCGGACGCCGATATCGGTCTGGTTGGGTACGAAATGGCCCTTCTGGTGGACCGTGCGGGCAGCGTCCTGACTCCGGACCTCCGCGCCGAACTTCAGGGAAGTCTTCTTAACTAGTAGAGAGACAGTGCGTTTCTCGCCACCGCACCTTAAAGTGCGGTGGCGCGGCCCCACTGGGATCGGCGACCGGCAGTCGGAGGAGGAAACGTGGCAGCACCCACAGGCGGGCACTCATACAACGGTGACCAGAGGGTTCCGGGTGAGCACGGTGACGACCGTTTCGGCTTCCCTGCCGCACCCGGTGGACAGGGACCCGAGCAGTATCAGCCATACCAGCAGCCCCAGCACTCGCAGCAGCCCCAGGGTGCTCACGGCGCTCAGGGGTCCCAGTGGCCTCCGCAGCAGCCGGGGGCGGGGTGGCCGCAGCAACCGCAGCAGCCCCAGCGGTACGACGCACCCCAGCAGCAGCGGCGGGCTCCCCAGCCCGCCAAGCCCGCCGTGCACAACCCGCTGGTCCGTCCGTACGCCATGACCGGCGGCCGGACCCGACCGCGTTACCAGCTCGCCATCGAGGCGCTGGTGAGCACCACGGCCGATCCGTCCCGGCTGCAAGGGCAGTTGCCCGAGCACCAGCGGATCTGCCGGCTCTGCATCGAGATCAAGTCGGTCGCCGAGATCTCGGCCCTTCTCTCGATCCCCCTCGGCGTTGCCCGGATCCTCGTCGCCGACCTGGCCGAGGCCGGACTCGTCGCTATCCATCAGCCGGGCGGCGACGAGGCCGCCGGCGGCCAGCCAGATGTGACACTGCTCGAAAGGGTGCTCAGTGGACTTCGCAAGCTCTAGCGGCGGAGCGGCCCGCTCCACTACCTCGGCGAAGATCGTGGTGGCAGGGGGCTTCGGCGTGGGTAAGACCACGTTTGTCGGTGCCGTTTCGGAGATCAATCCGCTGCGCACCGAAGCCGTGATGACGTCCGCCTCGGCGGGCATCGACGATTTGACCCACACCGGGGACAAGACCACCACGACGGTGGCCATGGACTTCGGGCGCATCACCCTGGACCAGGACCTGATCCTGTACCTCTTCGGTACGCCGGGTCAGGACCGCTTCTGGTTCATGTGGGACGACCTGGTCCGCGGCGCCATCGGCGCCGTCGTCCTCGTCGACACCCGCCGCCTCGCCGACTGCTTCCCCGCCGTCGACTACTTCGAGAACAGCGGACTGCCCTTCGTCATCGCCCTCAACGGCTTCGACGGACACCAGCCCTACACCCCCGACGAAGTACGCGAAGCGCTCCAGATCGGGCCGGACACCCCGATCCTGACGACGGATGCCCGCCACCGCGCGGACGCCAAGAGCGCGCTCATCACGCTGGTCGAGCACGCGCTGATGGCACGCCTGCGCTGAGGGCCCGTCCCCGTACGCACGAGAAGGGCCCCGCACTCCTTGAGGAGTGCGGGGCCCTTCTCCGTGAGCCGTGCGGGCGGTCAGCCCTGCCAGCTGTGCGGGGCGCGGAAGCCCGGCGTGCGCTCCAGGCGGCGCCAGCCGGCGGTGTCCCGGCCCCGGTGGGCGGGGGCGGCGGGCCGGGCGGCGGCGCGGGCCATCAGGACGGCGGTGATGGCCGCCAGCTCCTCGGGGTCGGCGTGACCCTTCTCGACGCGCAGGACGGACTCGGCGGACGTCAGGCTCATGATGGGGTGTCTCCGTCTTCTCGGCAGGATGTCGTGGACCGTGCGGCGGATCGCGCCGCTGCGGAGGATGACTACTGCGGGGGGTTGCCGTGCTTGCGGGACGGCAGGTCGGCGTGCTTGTTACGGAGCATGGCGAGCGAGGCGATGAGCACCTCGCGGGTCTCGGCGGGGTCGATGACGTCGTCGACGAGGCCGCGCTCGGCCGCGTAGTAGGGGTGCATCAGCTCGGCCTTGTACTCCTTGACCATGCGGGTGCGCATGGCCTCGGGGTCCTCGGCGTCGGCGATCTGCCGGCGGAAGATGACGTTGGCGGCGCCCTCGGCGCCCATCACGGCGATCTCGTTGGTGGGCCAGGCGTAGGTGAGGTCGGCCCCGATGGACTGGCTGTCCATGACGATGTACGCGCCTCCGTAGGCCTTCCGCAGGATCAGCGAGATCCGCGGCACGGTGGCGTTGCAGTAGGCGTACAGCAGCTTCGCGCCGTGGCGGATGATCCCACCGTGCTCCTGGTCCACACCCGGCAGGAAGCCGGGGACGTCCAGTAGGGTGATGATCGGGATGTTGAAGGCGTCGCACATCTGGACGAAGCGTGCGGCCTTCTCGGAGGCCTCGATGTCCAGGACCCCCGCCAGCGCCTGCGGCTGGTTGGCGACGATGCCGACGACCTGTCCGTCGAGGCGGGCCATCGCGCAGATGATGTTGCGGGCCCAGCGTTCGTGGATCTCCAGGTAGTCGCCGTCGTCGACGAGTTCCTCGATCACCTGGTGCATGTCGTACGGGCGGTTGCCGTCGGCCGGGACCAGGTCCAGCAGGACGTCACCGCGCCGGTCGGCGGGGTCGTCGCTCTCGGCGGTGGGCGGGTTCTCGCGGTTGTTGGAGGGCAGCATCCCGATGAGGTAGCGGACCTCGGCGATGCAGGTCTCCTCGTCGTCGTACGCGAAGTGCGCGACGCCGGAGGTCTCTGCGTGCACGTCCGCGCCGCCGAGACCGTTCTGCGTGATCTCCTCGCCGGTGACCGCCTTCACGACGTCCGGCCCGGTGATGAACATCTGCGAGGTCTCACGGACCATGAACACGAAGTCGGTCAGCGCCGGACTGTAGGCCGCACCGCCCGCGCACGGCCCCAGCATCACACTGATCTGCGGAATCACCCCGCTCGCACGGGTGTTGCGCTGGAAGATACCGCCGTAACCGGCGAGCGCCGAGACACCCTCCTGGATACGGGCCCCGGCACCGTCGTTCAGCGACACCAGCGGAGCACCCGCCGAGATCGCCATGTCCATGATCTTGTGGATCTTTGTGGCATGCGCCTCACCCAGCGCCCCGCCGAAGATCCGGAAGTCATGCGCGTAGACGAAGACCGTCCGGCCCTCGACCGTCCCCCACCCGGTGATCACACCATCGGTGTACGGCTTCTTCGCCTCCAGACCGAACCCCGTGGCCCGGTGCCGGCGCAGCTGCTCGACCTCCTTGAACGAACCGGGGTCCAGCAGCAGCTCGATCCGCTCCCGCGCCGTCAGCTTCCCCTTGGCGTGCTGCGCCTCGGTCGCCCGCTCACTCGGCCCGCGCCGCGCCCGCTCGCGCAGGGTCAGCAGTTCGGCCACCCGGCCTCGGGCGTCGTTCGGCTCACCCTGGGTTTCGTCCACAACGGTCATGTACTGACCCTACGAACCCCGACCCAGAAATCGTGCCGTCGACTCCGCACAGTCTCCTGCTCGGTTTCGTGGTGGGAGTGAACAGAACCCTGGCGTCGTGCAGGCGATCCACCAGCGAAAGGCCGTCTGCGGCTGTGGGAACCCCACAAAGGGGCGGTGTGCCGTGGGCCACATGCCCCTGAGGGGGCCCGAAGGCCCCCTCAGTATCGCGCGGCACAGTTCCCCTGATGTCCACCGCGCCCGGTGAATAGTTCGACCGGCGTTCAACTTCCGCAGTGGAAGCGGGCATTGCCCCAGTCGGCGTGGTCGTTGCCATTGCCGTCGCCGCCGTCCCGGACGACCAGCTCGACGTACTGCGCGCCGGTGACGTCGGCGGTGAGCTTCCAGGCGGGATCGGCCGCCCCCAGCACCGGTGACGCGACCTCCTCCGTGCCGTCGGCGGTGACGGAGAACCGCACACTGCCCCGGGTGGACTGGACGTCGTCGACGCCCACCTCGGCGGTGAAGGAGGTGCACTTCCCACCCAGGTAGTAACGGATCTTCGCCGGGGCATGGGTGCCCAGCCCCTTGGCGTACGCGACCCCGCCGATCTTCAGCGGGCCGCCGTCACCGGCCCCGGTCTCCCCGTTGGCCCGGTCGCGCTCGACCGGGCCCCAGCCGTTTTCCGAGGCCGTCCAGTCGAGGTCACTGGCCCAGCTGTCCTCGGTGGGCGGCGGCGGGAGCGTACGGACGAAGGTCCCGGCGCCGAGCACCCGGCCGGCTCCCCCGACGGCGTACGTGGCCTCCGCGTCCAGCGCGTAGGTGTCGTAGGGGGCGCCGACCGGCGGGGTGACCCGCCAGCTGCCGGTGACCTTCGCACCCGGGGCGACCGAGTCGAAGGCGACCGCGCCCACGGGCTCGGCCTCCCAGCCCTCGGGCACGGTCAGCGCGAGCCGCACGCCGGTGGCGGCACTTCTCTCGTCGTTGCCGAAGGTCGCCCTCACCGTGTTCGGGGCTCCCGGCTCCAGGGTCTCGGCGTCGGCGGCCACACCGAGCGTGCCGCAGACGGCCTCCTGCCCGGCGGGGGCCGGTCCGAGGTCGGTCACGGTGAAGCCGTCGAGCACGAAGTCCGCGCCGGCGGGTGCTCCGGACAGCTTGCGCAGCCCGGTCCAGGTGTCGCCGCAGCCCGCGGTGAGCGTCCGGCCGAAGTGCCCGGTGGTGCGCTGCCGCCCGATCGGGGTGGCCCGGGTCTCGGTCGATGCGGCCTTGCCGTCGGTGACCCGGTCGTAGCCCTCGACCCAGCTGTAGGCGCCCGCATGGCTGGACTGGTAGTCGAACGCGACCCGGTAGCGGTGGCCGTCCTTCATCGGGACGGTCCAGGGGGCGGTGCGGTAGACGAGGCCGGTGTTCTCCTCGTGGGACTTCAGGGACTCCTTCCCGCCGAGCACGTCGTCGATCAGTTTCCCGTTCCAGCCGGACTGGGTGTACGGGGCGTGGAGCTGCGAGATGCTGGTGCGGGGGTCGGTGGAGCCGCCCGCGTCGCCCTTGAGGAAGGGGCCCCAGCCCTGGTCGACGGCCTCGAAGTCCTCGTACACCACGGTGCCGGGGCGGGTGGCGGGGGCGTTCTCCACGATCCGTACGTCATCGGCCCGGACCTGCGCCGTGCTGCCCGCCGCCGCCTCGATGCGGAGGGAGGTGCGGCCCTTCGCCGGTGCGGTGAAGTTGACCTTGGCGCGCTGGAAGAAGGTGCCGTGCCAGTCGGACGCGGCGACGAAGTCCTCGGCCGTGGAGCGTTCGACGGCCACGGACTTCCCGCCGGCGCTCAGGGTGGTGCGGCGGCTCTCGCCGGGCTCGACCTCGACGAGGGCGGAGGCGGTGTAGCGCTCGCCGGGCTTGAGGCCGGTGACGGTCTGGGAGAGCGAGGCCTTGTCCGGGCCGGAGAGTTCGGCGCTGTTGCGGCCCTGCTCGTCGGTGTCGCGGACGGCGGTGCCGGTCTTCGTCCAGCCCTTCAGGTCCCGGTCGTTGAAGCTGGGGTCCGTGAGTTTGGTCCCCTTCCCCCAGTCGGGGGCGGCCTCCTTCGGAGCCCGGCCGGGGTACAGGACGTAGGCCTGCCCGGCGGCGGCGGTCAGCGTGATCTTCCCGCGCACGGGACGGACGGTGGTGACTTTCTCGCGGCCGTTGTCGGTCAGCTCGTAGAGGGTGTACGGGCGCTTGCCTGGCACCTCCCAGGTGCTGGTGCCGCCGGTCCCGCTGTAGTGGTAGAGCTTCTTGCCGCCGTCCCACGGCAGCAGGTAGTCGGTGCCGCTGAGCACCTTGCGGCCCTGGTCGTAGAAGGTGCGCTGCCCGTTCTCGACCGTGCCGCGCACCCCGCCGGTGAAGGTGATGTCGTTGCCGTCCCAGCGGGTGATCCGCTGCTGCTGGAGGTACTTCGCGGGCAGGTTCTGCTGCCAGATGTTGGCGGTGAAGGCGTTCCAGTCGGTCTCGCCGGTCCAGCCCTCGAAGTCCTCCAGGACGCTCTGGCCGAGGACCGGGTGGTTGTTCCAGATGTCCTTCTCGCCGTTGCGGATGAACCGGATGATCTGCGAGTTCAGGCCCTTGTTGGTGGCCCCGCCGTAGTTCAGGTCGTTGGCCCAGTGCGACCAGAGCGAGGCGCGCTCGAACTTGTCGGCCCATTCGGTGCCGACGGTCCAGCCCTGCTTCTGCACCGCCTGGATGGTCTTGTCGGCGATCCAGCCGTGGCTGTAGTAGACGTCGATGTAGAGGAAGTCGAGGTTCTCGTCGGTCTCGTCGCGCAGTTGCTGGAAGCGTTTCGCCAGGTCGCCGCTGTTGATGTCGCGGCGCTGGTCGATGTAGTAGCTCTGGTTGAGCCAGTTCCAGCCGGGCCTGGTCTTGTCGACGAGCTGCTCGTCGAAGGCGTTCGCCTCCGGGTAGGACTCGGTGGCGTTCACATGGACGCCGAAGTCGGCGCCCCACTTCTTGCCCTCCTTGAGCAGGGTGTTGAGGTCCTTGAGACCGCCGGCCCGCTTGTTGTAGTTGCCGCCGTAGTCCGGGTGGGCGGAGTCGTGCCCCTCGGAGCCGTACCCCTTGAGGACGGCGAGCTGGCCGAGACCGTCGGTGGCCTTGGAGATCCGCTTGACGTCGTCCAGGGTGCGCAGGAAGGGGTGGGTGGCCTGGCTTGCGAAGTTGAACGGGATGTGGGTGACGACCCGCTTCGCGGTGTCCTCGCTGCCCGGCGCGGTGACGCCGATCGAGCGGAAGGCGATTGCCCCGTCCTGCCAGTCGACGGCCCGGTCGCCGTTGGCGTCCGGGGTGACGACGACCTTGGCCCACGGCAGGTTCTCGCCGCTCTCGGGCTCCGGCGCGCCCTCGCCCCGGTAGGTCCACTGGCCGGACCATACGCCGACCCGGACGCCGCCGTCCTCCTCGGTGCGCGCCTGGTGCCAGAAGCGGGCGTCGTCGCCGCCGGTGGCCCCGGCGGGCTTGTCGTACGAGGAGTTGGACTCGACGGCCGCGGCGAGCGAGCCGTTGTTGAGGATCGCGTAACTGGCCCCGACGGGCGCGGCGTCGGGCTTCGTACCGCCGGTGATCTCCGCGAAGACGTCGGCGGTGCGGGTGGAGTCCGGGTCGAGCTTCGTGAACGCGGTGGCGGCCCCGGTCTCGGTGGACCCGACGGAGATCAGGTCGTGCCCCGGGATGTCGATCGTGCCGACCCGGAAGGCTTCGGTGTCGCGGACGGCGGTCACCTTGAACGTGGTGGCGCGCCCGGAGACGGTGAGCGAGGCGTCGATCTCGACGCCCGGGAGCCCGTCGAAGGCGAGGGTGTAGCGGGCGGCGGAGCGGGTGACCTTCGGCGCGCCCGTGAGCTTCACCCGGTGGGCGGTTCCGTTGAGGGTGACGGCGGTGACCGGCCGGGTGCTGCCGAGCAGCCGCTTGCCGCTCGCCCGGTCGGTGTACGACAGGACGCGCGGAAAGTCGTCGGCGACGGCGACGACGAGCCGGCCGGACCCGATGACGGCGGATCCACCGGATTCCGCCGTCCGGGCCGGGGAGGGGGACGGATCGGCGGCTGCGGCGGGGAGGGCGGCCCCCGCGAGCGCCAGGACGGCTGCGGAGGCCGCGGCGACCAGGCCGGGGCGAGGGAATCTTGGCGACATGGCCCCTGGGTAGTCGCCGTGTCCGGACACCGTCAACGAACTTCGGCTCCGGGGGCCGACTCCGTCCAACAACCCCGGTGCGTTAGTCCAAGTGAGGAGGGTGCGGGGCGGACGGGGCGGCACGGGCGCCTGACAAGCCGGGCCGGGCGACCAGGCCAGGCCGGGCGGGGCGGGCGGGGCGGGGCGGGCGGGGCGGGGCTGGCCGGGGCAGGGTGCCTGGTGGTGCGTCAGCCCGTCACCCGGGGCACGACCAGGCCGGTTTCGTACGCGATCACCACCGCGTGGGTCCGGTTCTGCGCGCCGAGCTTGGTCAGCACGTTCCCGACGTGCGTCTTCACCGTCTCCAGGCTCACCGTGCACGACCGGGCGATGTCCGGGTTGGACAGGCCGGTGGCCATCAGGCGCAGCACCTCCTCCTCCCGGCCCGTCAGCGCCGCCCTCGGCAGCGCCTCGGCGGATTCCAGTGGGCGGGCGGTGACCATCTGGCGCAGCACCGCCGGGAAGAGGATCACCTCGCCCGCCGCGACCACCCGTACCGCCTCCGCGATCTTGGGGACGGGGAGCCGCTTGAGCACGAAGCCGCTGGCTCCGGCGCTGAGTGCGGCGGTGACGTAGTCGTCGTTCTCGAAGGTGGTGATCACCACGACCTTCGGCGGGTCGGCCTGCCCTGCGAGGAGCTGCCGGGTGGCCTCGATGCCGTTGCGGCGCGGCATCCGTACGTCCATCAGGACCACGTCCGGCCGCAGCCGCTGTGCCCGCTCGACTGCTTCGATGCCGTCGGCGGCCTCCCCGACGACGGCGATCCCGGGCTGCATTCCGAGCAGGGTGCGCAGACCGCTGCGGGTCACCTCGTCGTCGTCCGCGATCAGGAGGGTGATGCGGCTGGAGGCGCCGGCGGTGTCGGTGGTGACGGCTGCGCCCGCGTCGGGACCGGTCGCGGCCGGTGCGCCCGCATCGGGACTGATCGTGACGGCTCCGCCCGCGTCGGGACCGGTCGCGACGGCTCCGCCCGCATCGGTGCTGGTCGCGACCGCTGCGCCCGCTGGTGAGCCGTTCATGCGGGCAAGCGTACGGGCAGCCGGACCGCGAGCCGCCAGTGCTCCGGTCCGTCCGGACCGGCCTCGATCTCGCCGTGCAGCAGCCGCACCCGCTCGAAGAGGCCGGGCATGCCGTGCCCGGACGTCGGGAAGGCCCCCGGGCTCATGCCGCTCCGGGCCCCGGTCCGGTTGACCACGTCGAGCTCCAGCGATTCCGGCGCGGCCGCCACCCTGACCCGGATCGGACCGCCCGCTCCGTGCCGCAGCGCGTTCGTCAGCCCTTCCTGCAGGATCCGGTACGCGGCGCGGGAGAGCGTCCCCTGCACCTGCGCGTAGTCGCCCGACAGCTCCGGCTCCACCACCGCGCCCGCGTGCCGAAGCCGGTCGAGCAGCTCGGGAAGGTCGGCCAGGGTCCGGGCCGGCGCCGTCCCCGCCTTCTCCTCACGCAGCATGCCCAGCACATAGTCCAGGTCCTCAAGGGCGGCCCGGGTCGACTCCTCGATGCTGCGCAGGGCGGCCCGCGCCGCCGACGGGTCGGCACCGAGCACCTCGCCCGCCACCGCCGCCTGGATCGTGGCGGCCGTCAGGGTGTGCCCGATCGAGTCGTGCAACTCGTGGGCCAGCCGGTTGCGTTCGGCCAGTACCCGCTCCCGCTCGGCCGCCAGCGCGAGCCGCTCGGCCGACGACGGACCCAGCAGTCTGGGCGCCAGCCACCGCAGGGCGTGCGTCACCGCCAGGCACAGCGCCGCCGCCAGCAGCAGGCAGCAGAGCGCCGCTGCCCAGCTCCGCCAGCCGCTGTCCGCCCGCAGCGACCAGCCGTTCACGCTCACCCCGGCCTCGGCGCCGGCCCAGCCGCCGGGAAGGAGCAGGCCCGCGATGAACAGCAGCACGCTCAGCTGAGCCCCCGCCCACCCCAGCGCTACCTGCGACAGCAGCCAGAGCGGGGTCCGCCAACGGTCGGCGGCCGACGCCGTGGGAGAAGCCGCCCCCTCACCGGTCGAGCCCGCACGCCGGCGCTTGCCCACGGGGTCCGGCAACGGCACCCCCAGCATCCGCCGGGCGCAGGCGATCAGCACCCGCCGGGTCGTGCGGGACAGTCCGATCGCACCGATCAGCACGGACCAGACCAGCACGGTCAGAGCGAACTGCGCTCCCTCGGAAGCGGATGGCCACGCCATCGCCGGCAGGGCCGCGAACGGCAGCAGAGGAAGACTCGCCAGCGCACCGCAATAGGCGAACAGCGCACCCGCATACGTGGAGCCGCGCAGCAGCGGCCGGATTCCTCTCAACATGGCCAGGCAAGTATGAACCCGACGGACCACCGGCGGCCTCCCCCGATCGGGGGAGCGAATTCTCCCGCCTTCCCGCGATGTGCCCGTGGGCCCCCGAAAGCAGAATCGGCCTCTCAACCAGTCGACGGGACGGAAGGACGGGCAGATGAACGCTCAGGGGATCGAGGCGCGGCTGAACCACACGGTGTCCGCTCAGGACCAGGCCGTACGGACGCGGACGGCGCCGAACGGAAGGGCACCGGACCCGACAGTGCCGAAGAACAGCCTGGCCACGGCCGCCATGACACTGGGCATCGTCGGCCTGTGCACCTCGGTGGTCTTCATCGGCGGCCCGCTCGCCGTGATCGGCCTGATCCTGGGCATCGCGGCGCTGCCGGCGGCCAGGCGGACCGGCGCGGGCCGGGGCAAGGCCGTCACCGCCCTGGTGACGTCGTCCCTCGCGATCGTGGTGTCCGGGCTGGTCGCCGTCTTCATGGTCTGGTACGCGAACAAGACGCAGGAGTGCTACCAGCCCGACAGCTTCCACCAGTACACACAGTGCGTCCGCGAGCACCTGAACGGAAGCTGAACCGCTTCCCCCTTCCCTCACCGGTGAACCGGTTCCCTCACCGGTGAACCGGCTGCCCACTCCCTGGACGCTGCCCACTCCCCCCGGGCGCTGCCCTGCCGGCACGGTCCACTGGACGCAAGATGTTGAACTTTGAACTAGATCGCGCTACAGTCAATCTCGTTGAAGGTTAAACCAAACTTTCGGCGTCGCCGGACCCCCGTCCCCCGCAGCGCATCCCCGAGGAGGAGCCATGGCTCTGTTCACCCGCAAGTCGACCGCCGCCCCCACCGTCACCGAGGCCCCCTCGGTGGATCCGGCGCTGGCCGCGCTGACCGGCACGTACACCCTGGACCCGGCCCACAGCAGCATCGGCTTCACGGTGCGCCACGCCATGGTCACGAACGTGCGCGGCTCGTTCGGCGAGCACGAAGGCACCCTGGTGGTGGACGGTACGGACCCGGCGAACTCCACCGCCTCCATCGACGTGAAGATCGCCAGCATCGACACCGGCATCGCCGACCGCGACGGCCACCTGGTCAGCGGCGACTTCTTCGACGCGGAGACGTTCCCCCTCATGACGTTCCGCTCCACGAAGGCCGAGCAGCTGGGCGGCGAGGCGTACCGGATCACCGGCGACCTGACCATCAAGGACGTCACGCGCCCGCTCGCCATCGACCTGGAGTTCAACGGCTCCGCCACCGACGTCTACGGCAACGAGCGCGTCGGCTTCGAGGGCAGCGCCGACATCCTGCGCTCCGACTGGGGCCTGACCTGGAACGCGGCGCTGGAGACCGGCGGCGTGATGGTCAGCGACAAGGTGAAGCTGACCTTCGACATCTCCGCGATCAAGGCCGCCGCCCCGGGGGCCTGACCCCCCTCGCCGTCGAGCACGTCCGCCCGGCACACAGCGCGCCCCGCACCCGGATACCGGGGACGGGGCGCGCTGTCGTGTGTGCGGGGACTGCTTGACGACCTTCTCCGCGAAGAGCGGGACCCACGTACTGCACGACGGCCCGCACGATCACGGCGGGCGGCTCGCACATCTGCCTGCAGGCCGGTCCACGCACGGTCGCCATCAAGGTCTTCCGGTACAAGTGCGGCAACCAGAGCGTGCGCGGCCAGGCCGTCAACTCCTGGCCCCACGAGTCCGGTCGGACGCTGGTCGGATCCGGCTTCATCTTCGGAACAACCTTCTGCCTGCCGCCACGGGTGACATCGACGAGGGCTCCCGTACGTGGAGCGGCACGCTCGACTGGTACATCCGCACCTACGGCAAGCCCCCGACAGCTGTCCGACTCGCGCGGCGCCGAGGTCACCTGTGTTGACGGGCACCCCCGACGGCCGGACGCTCTTCGTCAACATCCAGCATCCCGGGGAGCGCACGGCCCGCTGGGGCGCCCCGGACCCGGACGCTCCCCGCACCACCGGCAACTGGCCCGCCCACACCCGGTCCGGCCGCCCCCGCTCCGCCACGGTGGCCGTCCGCCGGGGAGAAGAAGACGCACGGGCGACGAGAGCCTGAGCTCAGGCCGACGACCATGCCTCGGGGGGCGGGGGCCGGGCCTCCCTGGGCCGGGCCTCCCGGGTCTCGCCCCCGGCCCCAGGCCCCGGTCCCCCGGTCCCAGGCCTCAGTCCCCGGGTTCCCGGATTCCCGTTACGCCGTGCCGACCGGGCGCGGCTCCCGGCGCATCACCCACAGCACCGGGCCGCCGCCCGGCAGCGCCGCCTCGCCCAGGACCGTGAAGCCGAAGTGCTCGTAGAAGGGCAGGTTGTCCGGCTTGGAGGACTCCAGGTAGACCGGCAGGCCCGCCGCGTCGGCCTTGGCCAGCCCGGATCGCAGCAGCGCCGCCCCGTGCCCTTGGCCCCGGGCGGCCGGGTCCGCGCCGACGACCGCCAGGTACCAGTGCGGTTCCTGCGGCCCGTGCTGGGCGGCCGCCTCGACGGCGTCCCGGAACAGGGGCGCCCGGTCGCCGAGGATCTCCGCCAGCTCCGCGATCGTCTCCGCGTCGGGAACGGCCTTCTCCTGCCCTTCCGGCGGCACCCAGAACGCGGCCGCCGACGCGGTGCGCTCGCACACCCCGTGGCGGCCGTACTGCCGGGTGAAGATCGTGGTGAAGTAGCGGACCAGGTCCGGCTCGCGCGAGGCCCCGCCGGGGAAGAACCACCCCATCATCGGGTCGTCGGCGAAGGCGCGGGCCAGGGTGCGGCTGATCGACGGAGCATCGTCGAGCGTGGCCGCCTGCGGCGTGTTCGTTATCGACATACAGGTCATTCTGCACACCGATGATCTTGAAGGGTCACGGGGGTCTCCCCTCCCCAGGCGCCCGCCCGGACGCCGGGGACGCCGGCCCGGACGCTGCCCCGGACACCCGGGATAGCCTCCCCGGATGGATCGGAGACTTGCCGCGTACGCGGTGTGCATCGAGGACGGACGGGTGCTGCTCGCCCATGCCGTGGAGCCGGACGGCGGGCGGACCTGGACCCTCCCGGGCGGCGGGGTGGAACACGCGGAGGACCCGTTCGACGCGGTGATCCGGGAAGTCGCCGAGGAAACCGGCCTGGAGGCCGTGGTCGAGCGTCTGCTCGGCGTGGACTCACGGGTGATTCCGGCAGGCGAGCGGCGCCGGCCCTGTGCGCCCGAGCTCCAGAACGTCGGCGTCTTCTACCGCGTCCGCGTCACCGGCGGCCGGCTCCGGCCCGAACCGAACGGCGACACCGCCGAGTCGGTGTGGACCCCGCTGCCCGAGGTCGCCCGCCTGCGCCGGTCGTCGCTGGTGGACATCGGGCTCGGCCTGGCGCAGACCCTCCCGCCCACGGGGCACATGGGCCCCGTCCCGGTCGGCGGTCCGGTCCAGCACTGACCCGGCGGATCCCGCCCGCGCCCTCAGCGGCGCAACCCCGTCATCCCGTGGCCCGCCGGGCCCGCGACCGCCAGCCGGGTGTCCTCGGCGATCAGGTCGCCGTTGACCGCGCCCGCCGCGCGGAGGCCCGCCGCAGCCGCACCGATGACCTGCTCGGTGAGGTTGGCGACGTTGCCCGCCACCCAGACGCCGGGGATCTCCGTGGCACCGGCCGCGTCGGCCGCGATGTACGAACCGATCACCGTGCCGCCCATCTCCTGCTCCACCGGGGTCAGCCCCAGCGACTCCAGGACCGCCGAGCGGGCGGTGAACCGGGCCTGGACCACCAGCGCCTCGCGCGGGATCACCCGGCCGGACTCCAGCCGTACGCCGGTGAACCGGTCGTCCGTGACCTCCAGTCCCGCCACCTCGCCGTCCACCACCGCCACACCTCGCGCGGCCAGCTCCTCGTACTCCTGGTCCGACGGCTCCGGGCCCGTGTGGCGGAAGAGGGTGACGTCCTCGCTCCACTGCCGCCACATCAGCGCCTGGTGCACGGCGAGGGAGCCGGTGGCGAGCACGCCGATCGGGCGGTCCGCCACCTCGTGGCCGTGGCAGTACGGGCAGTGCAGCACCTCGCGCCCCCAGCGCTCCGCCAGGCCGGGCACGGGCGGCAGTTCGTCGACGAGCCCCGTCGTGACCAGCA
Source organism: Streptomyces sp. NPDC048142 (assembly GCF_043202835.1). Classification (NCBI taxonomy): domain Bacteria; kingdom Bacillati; phylum Actinomycetota; class Actinomycetes; order Kitasatosporales; family Streptomycetaceae; genus Streptomyces; species Streptomyces sp. NPDC048142. The sequence continues at coordinate 98,096 of NZ_JBIDBC010000001.1, read as the reverse complement.
GCCTGCGCGCCTCGACCGACCGGCCGTCCTCCGTCACCACCCGGAAGCCCCGCTCCCCCGGCAGCCGCTCGGCCGAGACCACCCGGCCCTCGGCGAGCTCCGTTCCGTATCCGGCCGCCTCGCCCCGGCCGATCGCCAGCAGTTCGCCGGGCGGGGTCGACTCGCGGCCCAGGTAGTTGTGCACATGGGACGCGGGCGCGTTACGGGGCTCGCCCGCGTCGATCACCAGGACCGAACGCCGGGCCCGCGCCAGGGTCAGCGCCCCGCTCAGGCCGGCGGCCCCGCCGCCCACGATCACCACGTCGTACCGCTGCTGCTTCATGTCGCTCCTCCTTCGTCACCCGGCGGATCGCCTCCGCTCGATGACGAGAGTGCGCCCGTGAGGCCGAAACGACAAACATCCTTGCCGAAACAGCAACTCACGCGATGTTGAACTCGCACCACACGACCTTGCCCGGATCCCGCTCGGCCACCCCCCACTTGTCCGCCAGCCCCGCGACGAGCAGCAGCCCGCGCCCGCCCTCGTCGTCGGCCCCCGGCACCCCGTCCACCGGGCGCACCTCACCGTCACCGCTGTCGTGCAGCTCGACGCGGATCATGTTCTCGATCCGCTCCAGGTAGATGTGGACCTTGAAACCACGCCCCGGCGGAACACCGTGGCGGAGGGCGTTGGTCGCCAGTTCGGTTACGCAGAGCAGCACATCGTCGGCGCGCTCTTCGCACTTCCACTCGACGAGAGCCTTGCGGGCGAACTTGCGTACGACCGGGATCGACCTGCGCTCACGGCAGTAGAAGGCCGCGCGGAAGTAGGGGAGTTGAGTTGTCTCGTTCATACTTCCACGCTCACACAACGTCACTACGCTTCAGCAGAGCGGAGAGACGTACAAACACTTTTGTACGGGTTCTGACGGGTTGACAGCGGGACCGGAACGGGGAGAGCCAGGTCATGCAAAACGGAAAGCAGAGCGGCATCAGGCGAGTTACCTCATGGCAGCTGGTCGGGGCGCAGCTGCGCCACCTCCGCAAGCTCGCCGGGCTGACCCAGGCGGCCCTCGCCGAGCAGCTCGGGGCGGGCGAGGACACGATCGCCTCAATCGAGCAGGGCCGGCGGGCACTTCAGCTGGACCTGGCCGTCCAGCTCGATGAACTGCTGGAGACCAAGGGCGTGTTGCGGATCGCGGTGGAAAGGATTCCACGGAAGGAGCGCTACCAGGCGCTGGTCAAGGACTTCGTGCAGTACGAGCAGAACGCGCTGAGCCTGCTCTGGTACGAGTCGCAGCTCATCCCTGGACTGCTCCAGACCGAGGCGTACGCGCGCTTCATCTTCGGCTGCAACTACCCGCCACTCGAAGAGGAGGAGATCGAGAAGCGGGTGGCGGACCGGCTCGGCCGCCAGAAGATCCTGGAGCGCAAACCCCGGCCGATCCTCCACTTCATCCTGGAGGAGAGCATCCTGCACACCCAGCTGGGCGACCCCGAAGTAATGCGGGAGCAGCTTCTCCATCTGCGGCGCTGCATGGATCTGCCGTTCGTCACCATTCAGATCATGCCCCGGAACACGCCTCGGCACGCCGGGCTCGCGGGACCACTCGTTCTACTGGAGACGCCCGACCACGACGGGCTCGCTTACGTCGACGGCCAGCTGCGCGGAGAGCTGTACGACGAACCCGCCGACGTCAGCGCACTTATGCAGAGGTATGGGATGCTGCGTTCCCAGGCGCTCACCGTCGCGGAGAGCACCCGGCTACTGGACGCACTGCTTGACGCACTGCTTGGAGAGACATGCCCCGCGCAGCACACCCCGGCCCCACAGCCCTCCACTGGTTCAAGTCCAGCTACAGCAACGGTGACGGCGGAAACTGCGTTGAGGTCGCCTACCACTGGCACAAGTCCAGTTACAGCAACGGTGACGGCGGAGCCTGCGTCGAAGTCGCCGCCCATCCCTCCGCCATCCACATCCGCGACTCCAAAGTGACCGACGGTCCCGTCCTCACCGTCGAGCCCGCCGCCTGGAGCGCCTTCGTGCACAGCGGCACGGCCCTCTGAGCCGTACCCCTTACCCCGCACCCCGTACCCCGTACACGGAAAGAGCTGCCCCGCTTCCAGCCGACAAACGCGGCCGGAAGCGGGGCAGCTCTCGGTGGACCTGGCCCGTGAACCTCGGCTCAGCTGAACCGGGCGTCTTCCACGGTGCTGGTGACCGTGCCGGCGGTGGAGGTCGTCGCCCCCGCCGCCCCGTCGACCAGCTTGCCGAGGTCCCCGACGCCGTCCAGCGCGCCCAGGCTGACGGGCGGTTCGGCTGCGTGCGCCGTGTCCCCGCCTCCCGGGGGCGGGCTGATCGCGGCGATGACCGCTCCGGCGGCGAGAGTGACAACGGCGAGTGCGCTTCGCTTCTTCATGCCCGTATCAACGGTCGGCACCGGCCAAAGGGCACGCTCCGATTCTCCGGCCGCAGCGCCGCAGGCCGTCCCCGCCCCCATGCGAGGTTCGCGGCAGCCGGGGCAGCGCGGCCAGGGCTGATCACTTCGCGGCCCCGTGCGGGGCGGACTGCGGGCTCAGAAACCCCCGCCGTCGAACCCGCCGAAGCCTCCGCCGTCGCCGAAGCCGCCGCCCCCGCCGAAGCCGGAGGAGTCGAAGTCGGAGCCGGAGAAGTCGCCGCCGCCCCAGTCGCCGCCCTCGCCGCCGCCGAAGTCACCGCCACCGTACTCGGAGGCGTACGCCGGGGTGGCGAGCATCGAGCCGAGCATGGTGCCGACGAGGAGGCCGGGGAGCAGGCCGCCGCCGAAGTAGCCGCCGGCCCAGGGGCCATACGCCGGGCCCGCTTCCCAGTACGGGCGGCGGTTGCCGTCGCCCACGTCGACCGTACGGCTCATGGGGTCCTCGCCCCGGCTGAGCCGGATCTCGTCCGCGCCGCAGACCGGGACCTCCCGGGCCGCGCCGCCGGAAGGGGTCCACAGGACCTCCGTGACGGCGGGGCCGTGGCGCGGGTCGAAGAAGCACGGCGGGCGGCGGGCCGGGAGTTCCGCGCCGGTGCGGCGGGCCTCCAGGACGGCCAGGGAGTAGCGGCCCTCCTCCAGGGACTGGGTGACTCCGCGTACGTCCGAGGGGTGTGCGGCCTTGTCCATCCTGGTCTTGGCGCTCTCGTAGGAGTCCAGGGCCCGTTCGTAGTCGGCGCGCATGGTGTCGTCCGCGCCCGGTTCGGCGGGGTGGAAGTCCAGACGTTCCAGGGTTTCGCCGTACGCGGTGATGTCCTCGTCGACGACGACCCGGAGCTTGTCGAGCGCGATGCGCTCCTCTTCCTCCGTGCGGCGCTTGTTGCGGCGGGAGATCGCGTACGCGCCCGCGCCGCCCGCCGCGACCAGGGCGCCGAGCGTGATCAGGCCGCCGACCGGGGCTCCGGCCCCGTCCGCCGCGCCTCCGCCGCCGGACCAGGAGGCGGGGGCCGTGCCCCTGGCCTGCTCGACGGCGCGGTCGACGAAGGCGTTGAGCTGGGCGTTCGTGTCCGTGGCGGTGGCGGGGTTCTGCACGGATGCGGTGAGGTTGTCGACCGCGCGGATCGGCATGACCTGCGGGTCCGCGCCCGCGTCGAAGCCGTCGCCGAGGCGGACCGCGTAGACGCCGGTGATGCCGGTCTCGGTGCGCAGGGTCTGGAGGAGGCCTTCCTCGGGGAAGGCCGGGGTATCGGGCAGGACGGCCACGAACACCGGCTTGTCGGCGTCCATGATCTTGTTCTCCAGGGCCTTCTCGTCAGCGACGGAGAGCTGATCGCGAGCGCCCGGGGCCACGTGGACCGGGTCGTCGCGCAGGGCCTGGGCGGCGTCCTGGATGGTCGCGGCAGGCGCGGCGGGCGCCGCCGACGCGGAGGAGGTCAGGGCGAGAGCCGCTGCTGCGAAGATGAGCAGCAGGCCCGCCAGCAGCGCGGGTATGAGCCTTTTCCTCATACTTAACGCTACTCCAGACGGGCGGCGGACGTCGCCCGCCCGGAGAGCGCCCCAGGGCGTCCGTCGCCCCCGCGAAGACGATTGACCGGCCCCGTTCGCCGGCCGCACGGGCGACGAGGCCGGGCCGGGCTACTCCGTGGGCTCGACGCCCGCGCGCAGCAGTCCGTAGGTGTACGCGTCCTCCAGCGCCTGCCAGGAGGCGGCGATGACGTTCTCGGCGACCCCCACGGTCGCCCAGTCGCCGGTGCCGTCGCCCGTGGTGATGAGCACCCGGGTGGTGGACTCGGTGCCGGTGCGGCCCTCCAGGATGCGGACCTTGTAGTCGACCAGCTCCAGCTTGGCGAGCTGCGGGTAGATCCGCTCCAGGGCCACGCGCAGGGCCCGGTCCAGCGCGTTGACCGGACCGTTGCCCTCGGCGGTCGCGACGATCCGCTCGCCCTTGGCCCAGAGCTTCACGGTCGCCTCGTTGGCGTGGGTGCCGTCGGGGCGGTCCTCGACGATCGCCCGCCAGGATTCCGTACGGAAGTAGCGCCGGGCCCGGCCCTCGACCTCGCCGCGCAGCAGCAGTTCGAAGGAGGCGTCGGCGGCCTCGTAGGTGTAGCCCTTCAGTTCGCGTTCCTTGACGCGCTCCACGACCCGGCCGACCAGGGCGCGGTCGTCGCCGAGGTCGATGCCGAGCTCCTTGCCCTTCAGCTCGATGGAGGCGCGGCCCGCCATGTCGGAGACCAGCATCCGCATGGTGTTGCCGACCAGCTCGGGGTCGATGTGCTGGTAGAGGTCGGGGTCGACCTTGATGGCGGACGCGTGCAGCCCGGCCTTGTGGGCGAAGGCCGAGACGCCCACGTACGGCTGGTGGGTGGAGGGGGTGAGGTTGACGACCTCGGCGATGGCGTGCGAGATGCGGGTCATCTCGGCGAGCGCGCCCTCGGGCAGCACCTTCATGCCGTACTTGAGTTCCAGGGCGGCGACCACGGGGAAGAGGTTGGCGTTGCCGACCCGCTCGCCGTAGCCGTTGGCCGTGCACTGGACGTGGGTGGCGCCGGCGTCCACGGCGGCCAGGGTGTTGGCGACGGCACAGCCGGTGTCGTCCTGGGCGTGGATGCCGAGCCGGGCGCCGGTGTCGGCGACGACGGTGGAGACGACGGCCTGGACCTGGGCGGGGAGCATGCCGCCGTTGGTGTCGCAGAGGATGACGACCTCGGCGCCCGCCTCGTACGCGGTGCGGACCACGGACTTGGCGTACTCGGCGTTGGCGCGGTAGCCGTCGAAGAAGTGCTCGCAGTCCACGAAGACCCGGCGGCCCTGCTCACGCAGGTGGGAGACGGTGTCACGGACCATCTCCAGGTTCTCCTCCAGGGTGGTGCGCAGGGCCAGCTCGACATGGCGGTCGTGCGCCTTGGCCACCAGCGTGATCACCGGGGCGCCGGATTTCAGGAGCGCCTTCACCTGGGGGTCGTCGGCGGCGCTGCCGCCCGCCCTGCGGGTCGCGCCGAACGCCACGAGCTGGGCGTTCTCGAACGTGATCTCCTGCTGGGCGCGGGCGAAGAACTCCGTGTCGCGCGGGTTGGCCCCCGGCCAGCCGCCCTCGATGTACCCCACACCGAAGGTGTCCAGATGACGGGCGATGGTCAGCTTGTCGGCGACCGTCAGGTTGATGCCCTCACGCTGAGCACCGTCGCGCAGTGTGGTGTCGAAGACATGGAAACTGTCGTCGGTGGCGTTGGCCTTGGTGGTCATGCTGATCTGACTCCTGTCGGATGAGTGGATCCGGACGGTCTGGGGCTGTTCGGGGAACCCGGAACAGCCCCCAGCTCCACTTGCCCCCATCATCCCGCGCGCTCCGCTCCGGCCCGGGTGCGGGCCGGAAAACGAAAAAACCCCTCGCGGGTGCGAGAGGTCTGCGCGCGGGTCTGGGGCACGATGGCCGCGCCGTACGTGGTGGTACGGGACGGTCACTGCGGACCGGCGCGCCTGCTGCCAATAATCATGACGAACGAGGACACGGCAGCAGTCTGGCACAGCGTCGGCGCCGTGACGGCGGTGTCTCAGGATGCGGTCGTGACGCCGGTCGCACCTCTCACGCGGCGCCCGCCGTCAGCGTCTCGTCGAGGAACTCCGCCGTCTGGGCGAGCACCTGCTCCCGGCCCGTCCCTGGGATCCCCACCGTCACATGGATGCTGAACCCGTCGAGCAGCGCCCGCAGCCGGGCGGCGAACCGGTCGGCGTCCACCGGCCGGAACTCGCCGCGCGAGATCCCCTCGGCGAGCAGCGCCACCAGGTCGCGGTGCCAGACCCCCTCGATGGCGGCCTGCCGGGCGCGGGCGTCGTCGTCGGCGTTCTGCGAGCGGCCCCAGACCTCCAGCCAGAGCGTCCAGTGGGGGTCGCGGTGCCCGGCGGGCAGGTAGAGGCCGATGTACGCCTCCAGCCGCTCCCGGGCCGTCCCCGGCCGGGCGAGCAGGGCGACGCGCTCGGCCCCGAGGCGCCGCTCGCTCCACTCCAGGGTCTCCAGGAGCAGTTCGTCCTTGGTGCGGAAGTAGTAGAGCAGGTGCCCGCTGCTCATCCCCACCTCCCGCCCCAGCCCGGCCATGGTCAGCCCGTCGAGCCCGCGTTCGGCGATGGTGGCCATGGCGGCGGCGAGGACGTCCTCGCGGGGCGGGGCGGCGTGGTGGACGCGGCGGGGGGCGGGGGTCATGGGTTCGCTCGTACCTTCGGCTGCTGCTGGGTGACGCAGTGGATGCCTCCACCACCGGCGAAGATCGTACGGGCGTCGACGAGGGTCACCGTACGGTCCGGGAAGAGGCCCCGGAAGATCGCGGCGGCCTGCTCGTCGCGCGGGTCGTCGAAGGCGCAGAGGACCACGCCGCCGTTGCAGAGGTAGTGGTTGATGTAGGAGTGGTCGACCCACTCGCCGTCCTCGTCGCGCAGCACGGTGGGCGCGGGCACCTCGACGACTTCCAGCCGGCGGCCCCTGGCGTCGGTGGCGGCCCGCAGGATCGCCAGGTTCTCCCGGGTGACCTCGTGGTCGGGGTGGGCCGGGTCCGGCTGGACATGGGCGACGACGGTACCCGGGCGGGCGAAGGCGGCGACGATGTCGACATGGCCGAGCGTGCCGTACGTCCCGTAGTCGCCGGTCAGCCCCCGGGGCAGCCAGATGGCCTTCTCGGTGCCGAGGCGGGCGTGGATCTCGGCCTCCACCTGCTCCCTGCTCCAGCCGGGGTTGCGCTCCTTGCCGAGCTGGACGGTCTCGGTGAGCAGGACGGTGCCTTCGCCGTCCACGTGGATCGCGCCGCCCTCGTTGACGAGCGGGGAGCTGTGGGCGGGGACACCGGCCAGCCCGGCGACGGTCCGGGCGATGTGCTGGTCGTGCTCCCAGCGGGCCCATTCCTGGGCGCCCCAGCCGTTGAACGTCCAGTCGACGGCGGCGAGGGTGCGGCCGTCGGTGACGAAGGTGGGGCCTATGTCCCGCATCCAGGCGTCGTCGAGCGGCCGTACGACCAGCTCGACGTCGGGGCCGAGCAGCGCCGCCGCCCCCTCCTCCTGACCGGGCCCGACGACCATGGTGACCGGCTCGAAGCGGCGTACGGCACGGGCGACGCCGGCCCAGGCGTGGCGGGCCTCCGCCAGCTCGGCGTCGGAGGCGAAGGTGGGGTTGGGTCCGGGCCAGGCCATCCAGGTGCGCTCGTGGGGAGCCCACTCGGGAGGCATGCGGAAGGGGGCGGGGGCGGGGACCATGGGAGCTCCTGTAACGACGATGGTTAGAGTGCCACTCTAACCATGACGTATGGCCATCCGAAAGATTCCCGGCATTTCTTCGAGCGGCACTCAATTCTCCGTGTACGGAAAAGGCCGCACCGGGCGACGGGCCGGGTGCGGCCTGGTCCGGACGAGAAGCCCTTAGCCGAGCGGGTGCATCCAGCCGTGGGTGTCCTCGACGACACCGCGCTGGATGTCGAGGAGGCGCTCCCGCAGCTTCATGGTGACCTCGCCGGGCTCGCCCCCGCTCTGGGTCCACTCGCCGCCCTCGGACTTCACCAGGCCGACGGGGGTGATGACAGCGGCGGTGCCGCAGGCGAAGACCTCGACGAGGGTGCCGTTCGCGGTGTCGTCGCGCCACTGGTCGATGGAGACCCGGCCCTCCTCGGATTCGTAACCGAGGTCGCGGGCGACCTTGAGGAGGGAGTCACGGGTGACGCCGGCGAGCAGCGAGCCGGTGAGGGCGGGCGTGACGAGCTTCTTCGAGCCGTCCTCCTGGGCGTACACGAAGTAGAGGTTCATGCCGCCGAGCTCCTCGACCCACTTGTGCTCGACCGCGTCGAGGTAGGCGACCTGGGCGCAGCCGTGCGAGGCGGCCTCGGCCTGGGCGAGGAGGGAGGCGGCGTAGTTGCCGCCGGTCTTGGCGTCACCCATGCCGCCGGGGACGGCGCGGACGCGGTTCTCGGAGAGCCAGATGGAGACCGGCTTCACACCGCCGGGGAAGTAGGCGCCGGCGGGCGAGGCGATGACCAGGAAGAGGTACTCGTTGGCCGGCTTCACACCGAGGCCGACCTCGGTGGCGATCATGAACGGGCGCAGGTAGAGGGACTCCTCGCCGCCGTGCGCCGGGACCCACGCCTTGTCCTGCTGGACCAGCGCGTCGCACGCCGCGATGAACGTCTCGACGGGCAGCTCGGGCATGGCGAGCCGGGCGGCCGAGCGCTGGAAGCGCCGGGCGTTGGCGTCGGGGCGGAAGGAGGCGACCGAGCCGTCGGGCTGGCGGTAGGCCTTCAGCCCCTCGAAGATCTCCTGCGCGTAGTGCAGGGTCATGTTGGCCGGGTCCAGCGACAGCGGGCCGTAGGGGACCAGCTCGGCGTCGTGCCAGCCGCGGCCCTCGGTCCAGCGGATGGTCACCATGTGGTCGGTGAAGTGGCGGCCGAATCCGGGGTTGACCAGCATCGCCTCGCGCTCCGCGTCGGACAGCGGGTTCGAGGAGGGCTTGAGCTCGATCGTGGGCGTCGTCATGAGTGCGTGTCCTTCACCGGTCTTGTGTGTGATGGACCGCGCTCACGACCGTCTCTGCCCGACGTTTTTCGGTCAGGTCCTAGGACGTCCGAGCTTTACCGCAAGCCACGGCCCCGCGTTCGATTATCTCCTGCGGGGGGCCGTGCACGAAATGGTGTGAATGCGGTCCAGGGGTCGATGGTGGCACCCGGGGGCCGCACAGGTGAAGCCGCCGGGTGCTTTCGCTGACCCGGCGGCTTCGAATGGAGTCGTCGGGTCAGCTCGCTACGCGTACCGCGAGGGCGTCGCCGATCTCGTCGGTCGTCCGCGTGGCGGCTCCGCCGCGCTCCGCGAGATCGGCGGAGACGGCGTCCTCGATGCGCACGGCCTCGGCCTCGTAGCCGAGGTGGCGCAGCAGGAGGGCGACGGAGAGGACCGTGGCGGTCGGGTCGGCCTTGCCCTGCCCCGCGATGTCGGGGGCGGAGCCGTGGACCGGCTCGAACATCGACGGGAACGCGCCCGTCGGGTTGATGTTGCCGGAGGCGGCCAGGCCGATACCGCCGGAGACGGCGGCGGCGAGGTCGGTGAGGATGTCACCGAAGAGGTTGTCGGTGACGATGACGTCGAAGCGCTCCGGCTGGGTGACGAAGAAGATCGTCGCGGCGTCGACGTGCAGGTAGTCGGTGCTGACCTGCGGGTATTCGGCGGCGACCCGGTCGAAGGTGCTCTTCCACAGGTGGCCGGCGTAGACGAGGACGTTGTTCTTGTGGACCAGCGTCAGCTTCTTGCGCGGACGGGCCGCCGCACGCTCGAAGGCGTCCCGGACCACGCGCTCGACGCCGTACGCCGTGTTGAGGCTGACCTCGGTGGCGACCTCGGCGGGGGTGCCGGTGCGCAGCGAGCCGCCGTTGCCGGTGTACGGGCCCTCGGTGCCCTCGCGGACGACGACGAAGTCGATGTCGGGGCGGCCGGCGAGCGGGGTCGCGGTGTTCGGGAAGAGCTTGGAGGGGCGCAGGTTGATGAAGTGGTCGAAGGCGAAACGCAGCTTCAGCAGCAGCCCCCGCTCCAGGACGCCGGACGGCACGGACGGGTCGCCGATCGCGCCGAGGAGGATGGCGTCGTGGTTCTTGAGGGCTTCCAGCTCCGCGTCCGGGAGGGTGTCACCGGTGCGGTGCCAGCGCTGGGCCCCGAGGTCGTACTCCTTGGTCTCCAGCTTCACATCCGGCGGGAGGACAGCGTTGAGGACCTTGAGGCCCTGGGCCACGACTTCCTGGCCGATTCCGTCACCGGGGATCACTGCGAGATCGATGCTGCGAGACATGCCGGAAGCCTAACGGTGCGTCCCACCCCATGACATCCGACGTCCAGCATGCGGACGGGTCGTGCAAGGGGTGTTCGATGTACGGGGCGGACGGGTGCGGATGGGCGGAGTACGAGCGGGCGCAGTGCGGGTGGGCGCCGTGCGGGTGGGCGGAGCACGGGTGGTGGCCCCCCGGCTCAGCGGCACCCGGCTCAGTGGCCGGTCGAGCCGCCGTTGTCGCGACGGTCCAGAGCGCGCTGGAGGGCGGCGGCGGCGTTCTTGCGGTCCGACTCCGACTGACGGGGAGTGTTGCGGACGCGACGGGCGGTGATGGTGGTCATGGGGGATCGACTCCTTGAGATCGCGTGGATGCCGGGACCGGGCGCGAGGCACGGACGGCGGCCGGGGAGGGCCGCGACGCCGGACGGGCAGCACGGTGCCGGGGGATCAGGATCGGATTTCGAGGCGCCGGAAGGGGCGGGGAGCGTACGCCGCAGGGGTTACCTGCTCCGGGGCGCGCGCCCGCAACCGCCACAGTCGCTCGATCGAGCGATTCGTTCGGCTCCTACAAAGCTAGGACAGTCCGGCCGCTCTGTCTCCACAGTTAGTCGGACTTCCTACTATCTGAGACGGGCGCCTCCGCGCGTTCCGCCCGCAGTTCCCGGATCAGCGCCCGCACCGCGAGCGATCGTGCCTGCTCAGGGGTGGTGACATAGCCGATCGAGCGGGTGGGACGGTCAGCCCCGAGAGCAGTGATCTCCGTTCCGTCGGGTGCTCCGTACAGGGACAGACCGGGCATGATCGCCATGCCGAGGCCACGGGACACCATCGAGAGCACCGCCCCGTCGTCCTCGGCCTCGACCGTCGCCCGGGGGATCCACTCCTGGGCCGCCCACCAGTCGCGGGTGTACGAGGTGCAGTTCTCGGCCCAGTCGACCAGGGGCAGCGTGCGGGGCGCCGCGTGTCCGGCCGGGTGCACCAGGGAGTACTCCTCCTCCAGCAGTACGCCGCCGACCAGCCCCGGCGGCACCGGTGGGGTGGTCCCGAGCGTCGCGACGGCCAAGGGCTGTCCCGCAATCCCTGGTGGATCAGCGCGCGGCGTCAGATGCGGTGCATCGCAAGGCGGAGGGACGTCCGCATACTGGATGTATTCGGGCGTTCCGACAACGCGGCGAGGTGCCGTAGCTGTCGTCGTGCGCCCGCCAGGGATTGCGGGACAGCCCTCAGGTCCGCCCGCCCGTCCAGCACTTCGCCGGCCGTGCCCCGGCCCACCTCGCGGACCATCCGGACCACCGGCTCGATCCCGGGATGGCGGGCGGTCAGACGCTCCAGTGCCGGCGGCAGCAGATACAGGGCGGCGCTGCGGAAGGCGGCGATCCGCAGCGGGCCGCTCATCGTCTCCGCGCCGCCGGACCCGGCGGCGGCCCCCCGGGCCTCGGCGCCCAGCACGTCGAGCAGCCGCAGGACGCGCCGGGCGTGCCCGGCGGCCACGTCACCGGCCGGGGTGGGCGCGGCGCCGAGCCGCCCGCGCTCGAAGAGCACCGCGCCGATCTTGCGTTCGCTGGCGCGTACGGAGTGGGACACGGCGGACTGCGTCATACCGAGGGTCCGGGCGGCGGCCGAGAATCCGCGTGCGTCGGCGACGGCGGCGATGACGCGGAGTTCCTGCGGCAGGAGGTCGGTCATCGCGCCGCCCGCCCCATGCCCTGCGCCCCGGGCGATCCCGGGCCCGACACATGAGAGCTGCTCATGGAAATGATTCTTCCATCGACGCCACCCCCTGCCCGACCGGCGTGTTCCCTCTTTATCGTCCATGGCATGACGACACAGCGCACCGCCCGCACCTATCACCTCGCCGCCCGGCCGCACGGCTTCCCGACGGCGGATCTCTTCGCCGTCGACGAGTCGCCCGTACCGGAGCCGGCTCCCGGCACGGCGGTGGTGGAGAACCTCTACCTCTCGGTGGACCCGTACCACCGCGAGGAGATGGACGGCGGCTGGGAGTTGGGCGTCCCGCTGGAGGGCCGCGCGCTCGGCCGGGTGACCGCCTCCCGCGCCCCCGGACTCGCGGAGGGCGACCTCGTCCTGCACCGCGCGGGCTGGCGGACCCACGCCCTGGTGACGCCCGGCGAAGGCAGCGTGCGTCCGGTGCCCTCGTACGACGGGGTCCCGCTCACCGCCCACCTCTCGATCCTCGGCGGGACCGGGCTCACCGCCTATGTGGCGCTCACCCGGACGCTGGAATTCCGGGCCGGTCAGGACCTGTTCGTCTCGGCGGCGGCGGGCGGGGTCGGCACGGCGGTGGGGCGGATCGCGCGGCTGCTGGGCGCCGGACGCCTCATCGGCAGCGCGGGAACACCGGCGAAGGCCGCCCGGCCGACCGGGGAGCTCGGCTTCGACGCGGCCTTCGACTACCACGAAGGACCGGTCGGCGAACTGCTGGCGAAGGCGGCCCCGGACGGCATCGACGCCTATGTCGACAACGTCGGCGGGGACCATCTGGAGGGCGCGATCTCCGTACTCCGCGAGCACGGGCGGATCGCCTGGGTCGGCGCCATCTCCCAGTACCACTCCGCGCACGAGCCGCCCGCCGCTCCGCGCAACCTGTTCGACATCGTGGAGAAGAGCCTGCGCCTGGAAGGCGTGATGGTGCGCAACTACCCTGACGCGCAGCGGGAGTTGGACGCACTTCTGGTGCCCCATCTGCGAAGTGGCCTGATCGTGCCGGACGTCACCGTGGTGGACGGCTTCGAGCGGACGGTGGACGGGTTCCTCGGGATGCTGCGGGGCGAGAACACCGGGAAGATGCTGATCCGGATCGCCGACTGAGGCCCGCCCGGACCGGGGTGCGCGGTGGTCCGGGCGGGCGGGGCGAGCAGTGGCAGTGGAGGTGGCCAGCGGTGGCGGGGCCAGCGGTGGCGGCTCAGTACACCGTCACGCCGTACGCCGAGAGCGCCTCGGTGACCGGCTGGTGGATGGCCGAGCCCGAGGTGCCCGAGCAGCCGGAGCTGCCGGAGTGGATGCCGAGGGCGACGGATCCGGCGAAGTGGGCGCCGCCGCTGTCGCCGCCGGCCGAGCAGGCGGTGGTGCGGACCATGTTGTAGACGGGCCCGTCGCTGTAGTTGACGGTGACGTTGACGGCGGTGACCGTGCCGGAGGTCACCCTGGTGGTGGACCCGCTCTTCTGGATCGCCTGGCCGACCACGGCGTTGGCGGCGGAGGTGATGTCCCGGGTGGATCCGTTGTAGAGGTCGACGGCCCCGGCGGGCGATGAGCCGTCGGTGTAGCGGACGATGCCGTAATCGTTGACCGGGAAGCTACTGCCCTCCCGGACGCCGATGACCGGACCGCCGGAGCGGGCCGACCAGTTGGCGGAGATGTCGGTGCAGTGTCCGGCGGTCACGAAGTAGCGCGCCCCGCCCTTGGTGACGTTGAAGGCGGCCGAGCAGCGGCTGCCGCCGCCGTAGATCGCTCCGCCGCCCAGCACCTCGCGGTGGAAGACGCCCGGTACGCGCTTGATGTCGACCGCGCCGTCGAGCCGTTCGGCGACGGCTTCGAGGCGGGCCATGTCCCGTGCGGAGACGGAGGAGTCGGCCTCGACCGCGACCCGGTTGGTGCGCGGGTCGACGCCCCAGGAGGTGCCGGTGATCTTCGCCTCGGCCTCCAGGGTGTCCATCACGGCGTCGAGCCGGGCGGCGCTGCGGGCCACCCGGCGGACGGTGGCGCCGGCGGCGCGGGCCTGCTCCTCGGCCCGGTCGGTGGTGACGGTGACGACCAGTTTCCCGGTCTTCGCGTCGAGGTAGCTGCCGGCGGTGGCGGCCCCGAGCCGGCGTTCGACGGCGGCGTCGAGCGCGTACGCGGACGGGGCGGGGATCGCCGAGGGGGCGGCATCCGGGGTGTCGGCGGCGGTGGAGGGGGCGGCTCCGAGGCCGAGGGCGCCGGCGACGAGCAGCAGGGAAACACCCAGGCGCGCACGGGAGTTGCTTCTCATGGGGGGAGCTCCTTCAGGGTGACGTGTGGGGACGTACCGAGAAGGAATTTGACATGCTCATTACTTATTTCACAAGACCGCGTGCCGGGGCCCCGCTGGGCGGACAGGCCGCACCGGTCACCGGTCATCGGACGCTGACCGGGACCGGCTCCGCGCCTGTCCGAAGTCCCGCTTCCCCCCGGCCGCCCCCACCGCGCACACTGCGGCCATGTCCGACACGACGCCCGCACCCCCGCAGTGGTCGCCCACTCACGGCGACCCGTACCGCCCCACGCCCTACCGCCCCGAGCGGATCGCCCCCGAGGAGTCCCTCGCCCGCGCCGCCCGGCTGCGGGAGGGCATGGACGGGCGCAGGACCGTCCGCGCCTTCTCCCCCGACCCGGTCCCCGAGCAGGTGCTGCGCGACGCCATCGCGTGCGCGGCCACCGCCCCCTCCGGCGCGCATCAGCAGCCGTGGACCTTCGCCCTGGTCAAGGACCCCGAGGTCCGCCGCCGGATCCGGGAGGCCGCCGAGCACGAGGAGAAGGTGAGCTACGACGGACGGCTCGGCGAGGAGTGGCTGGCCGCGCTGCGCCCGCTGGGCACGGACGCGGTGAAGGCCCATATGACGGACGCGCCCGCCCTGATCGTGGTGTTCCAGCAGCGCTACTGGCTGGGCGAGGACGGCACGAAGCGCAAGCACTACTACGTCGACGAGTCGGTCGGGATCGCGGTGGGCATGCTGCTCACCGCCCTGCACCTGTCCGGTCTCGCCGCGCTGATCCACACCCCGAGCCCGATGCGCTTCCTCGGCGAGGTCCTGAACCGGCCCGGGAACGAGAAGGCGTTCGCCGTGATCCCCGTCGGCTATCCCGCCGACGACTGCGTGGTCCCCGACCTGGTGCGCAAGTCACTGCACCAGGTGCTCGTGGAGATCTGAGGAGCCTCGCCGGGCCCGTGAACGCGGCACACCCATGGAAACCGCCCCCCGGCCGGCAGGGGGGCCGGTCGGGGGGCGGTGCTCAGGAGGTCTCCGGAGAGACCCCGGTTCCGGGGCGTCGTGCTGCGGCGCCCCGGGAGGGCGTCAGCCCTGGTGGGGGTAGGTGTAGTCGGTCGGCGGGACCAGCGTCTCCTTGATGGCCCGGGTCAGGGTCCAGCGCTGGAGGTTCTGCGGGGCGCCCGCCTTGTCGCAGGTGCCGGAGGCGCGGCCGCCGCCGAAGGGCTGCTGGCCGACGACGGCGCCGGTCGACTTGTCGTTGATGTAGAAGTTGCCCGCGGCGTAGCGGAGCTTGTCCATCGTGTACGCGGCGGCCGCGCGGTCGCCCGCGATGACCGAGCCGGTCAGCGCGTAGTCGGAGACCGACTCCATCTGCTCCAGCATGGCGTCGTACTTCTCGTCCTCGTACACGTGGATCGCGAGGATCGGACCGAAGTACTCGGTCGTGAAGACCTCGCTCGAAGGGTCGGAGCACACGATGACGGTCGGGCGGACGAAGTAGCCCACCGAGTCGTCGTAGGTGCCGCCCGCGACGACGGTGCACGCCGGGTCGGACTTCGCGCGGTCGATCGCGGCCTTGTTCTTGGCGAACGAGCGCTCGTCGATGACGGCCCCGATGAAGTTCGACAGGTCGGTGACGTCGCCCATCGTGATCGAGTCGACCTCGGCCGCGAACTCCTCCTGGAAACCGGAGTTCCAGATGGAGGCCGGGACGTACGCCCGCGAGGACGCCGAGCACTTCTGGCCCTGGAACTCGAAGGAGCCGCGGGTCAGCGCGGTCTTCAGGATGGCGCGGTCGGCGCTGGGGTGCGCGACGACGAAGTCCTTGCCGCCGGTCTCGCCGACGAGCCGCGGGTAGGTGCGGTAGTTGGCGATGTTGTTGCCGACCGTCTTCCACAGGTGCTGGAAGGTGGGGGTCGAGCCGGTGAAGTGGATACCGGCCAGGTCGCGGTGGTTCAGCGCCACCTCGGAGACGGCGATGCCGTCGCCGGTGACCAGGTTGATGACGCCCTTGGGCAGACCGGCCTCCTCCAGGAGCTGCATCAGCAGCACGGCGGCGTGGGTCTGGGTCGGGGACGGCTTCCACACCACGACGTTGCCCATGAGGGCGGGGGCTGTGGGGAGGTTGCCCGCGATGGCCGTGAAGTTGAACGGCGTGATCGCGTAGACGAAGCCCTCCAGCGGGCGGTGGTCCATGCGGTTCCACACGCCCGGGGAGTTCGCCGGGGGCTGCTCGGCGAGGATCTGGCGCGCGTAGTGCACGTTGAAGCGCCAGAAGTCGATGAGCTCGCAGGGGGTGTCGATCTCGGCCTGCTGGGCGGTCTTGGACTGGCCGAGCATGGTGGAGGCGGCCAGCGTCTCGCGCCAGGGGCCCGCCAGCAGCTCCGCGGCGCGCAGGATGATCGCCGCGCGGTCGTCGAAGGACATCGCGCGCCAGGCCGGAGCGGCGGCGAGGGCCGCGTCGACAGCGTCCTGGGCGTCCTGCTCGGTGGCCCCGGCGAAGGTGCCGATGACGGCCTGGTGGTTGTGCGGCTGTACGACGTTCACGCGCTCGCCGCCGCCCATCCGCTTCTCGCCGCCGATGGTCATCGGCAGGTCGATCGGGTTGTCGGCGAGCTCCTTGAGCTTCACCTCCAGGCGGGCGCGCTCCGGGGAGCCCGGGGCGTAGGAGTGAACCGGCTCGTTGACCGGCGCGGGGACCTGGGTGACGGCGTCCATGGTTGCCTTGTCTCCTTTTGGTGTCGGCGGGGATGGATGTGTCGGCCGTGGCCGGTTCAGCCCGGGGTCGGGGCTGGGTGCTCAGCCCTTGGTGAGGATCGAGCGGCCGAAGAACAGCAGGTTGGCCGGCTTCTCCGCGAGGCGTCGCATGAAGTATCCGTACCAGTCGGTGCCGTACGCCGTGTAGACGCGCATCCGGTGGCCCTCGGCCGCGAGCCGGATGTGCTCGTCGCTGCGGATGCCGTACAGCATCTGGAACTCGTACTCATCCAGTTTGCGCCCTGCCTGGCGGCCGAGCTCCTGGGCGATGGCGATGAGACGGGGATCGTGGGACCCGATCATCGGGTAGCCCTCGCCCTCCATCAGGATCTTCGTGATACGGACGTACGCCTTGTCGATCTCGGCCTTGTCCTGGTACGCGACGGAGGCGGGCTCCTTGTAGGCGCCCTTCACGATGCGGACGCGGCTGCCGGCCTCGGCCAGGCGGCGGGCGTCGTCCTCGGTGCGGAACAGGTAGGACTGGATGACACAGCCGGTCTGCGGGAAGTCCTTCCGCAGCTCCTCGTGGATGGCGAACATCGAGTCGAGGGTGGTGTGGTCCTCGGCGTCCAGGGTGACCGTGGTGCCGATGGCGGCCGCCGCCTCGACGACCGGGCGCACGTTGGCGAGGGCCAGCTCGTGGCCGTTCTCCAGCGCTTGGCCGAACATGGACAGCTTCACGGACATCTCGGCGCGGGTGCCCAGGCCCAGCGCCTTCAGGCGCTCGATGAGCTCCAGGTAGGCGTCGCGGGCGGCCTCGGCCTGCGCGGGGGTGGTGATGTCCTCGCCGACGACGTCGAGCGTGACCTCCAGGCCCTTGTCCGCGGCGTCCTCGACGACCGGCACGACCTCGTCGACGCTCTCCCCGGCGATGAAGCGGTCGACGACCTGCTTGGTGCCGGGCGCGGCCGAGACGAACCGGCGCATCTTGTCGCTGCGCGATGCGGCGAGAATCACGGGACCCAGCACGGGGTACCTCCACGAATGTACGGACGAGGGGCCATAACGGTACGAACGTAAACGGACCGGTACGGCACGGATAACCACCGTGAAATCTAGGGACCGCTCCGATCCTGTGCCATCGACACCTGTCACGCATCCGTGGCCGCCATCTCAGACATCTGTCTGAAGGAGTGCGAGAATGGCCCGGTGACAGGTGACTACCAGGAACTGGTCGACGAGATCTCGGCCCTTCTCGACGCCCCGGCCACCCTGGAGAACCGGGACTTCGGCCTGGTCGCCTTCGGAGCCCACGACAGCGACGACGACACCGCGATGGACCCGGTGCGGACCCGCTCGATCCTGACCCGGCGCTCCACGCCCGCCGTGCGCGCCTGGTTCGAGGGGTTCGGCATCACCCGGGCGACCGGGCCCGTCCGGATCCCCGCCGCCCCCGAGGCCGGGGTGTTCCGGGACCGCGTCTGCCTTCCGGTACGCCATCGGGGTGTCGTCCTCGGTTACGTCTGGCTGCTCGACGCCGACCCGGGCCCGACCGACGAGCAGCTGGCCGCCGCGATGGAGGTCGCCGCCCGGATCGGGGCGCTGCTCTCCGACGAGGCGCGGGCGGGCGCGGACCTCTCGCGGGAGTTCGGCGCGGTGCTCGCGGCGGGCCCCGGCCGGCAGCACGACACCGCCGTCGCCGCGCTGGGCGAGGCCCTGGGGCGGGACGCGGAGGGGCTGCACACGGTGGTGTGCGTGACCCCGTGGGCGGATGACACGCCTTCGGTACGGGGGGTGGCCTCGGCGGCCGCGCTGGCGTCGGTCGCCGCGCCGGGGGCCGCCGGGCCGGTGTCGCTGGCCGCACTGGTCCGGCTGCGCTCGCCGGACCGCCTGGACCCGGCCCTGAGCGCCGCGGACCGGCTGCGCACCACCGCCGGCCCGGCCGCCACCGGGGGGATCGCCGCTCCGCGCCGGGGTCTGGACGCACTGACGGTCTCCTGGCGCGAGGCCACCGCCGCGGCCCGCGCGGCACGGGCCGAAACCCGGTTCGGCCCGGTCGCCCGGTGGTCGGGGATCGGCCCGTACCGCCTGCTGACCGCCCTCCCGGGCACCGGCGACGGCCCCGTGGACCCGGCGGTCGCCTCGCTGCTGACCCCGTCGCACCGGGAGCTGGCGCACACCGCCGAGGTGTTCCTGGACCACGCGGGGCAGGCGGGCCGGACGGCCGCCGCGCTGGGCATCCACCGCCAGACGCTGTACTACCGGCTCTCCCGGATCCAGCAGATCACCGGCCTGGACCTGAACGACGGCGAGGACCGGCTGCTGCTGCACATGGCGGTGAAGCGGGCGCGGCTGTAACGGCGTTCCGGGGACCGCCACTTGCCGAAGCGGCGTTCCCCGGACCCGTCACTTGCCGAAGCGGCGTTCCCGGTTCGCGTACGAGCGCAGCGCGCGCAGGAAGTCCACGTGCCGGAAGGCCGGCCAGTAGCAGTCCACCCAGTGCATCTCGGCGTAGGCGGACTGCCAGAGCAGGAAGCCGGACAGCCGCTGCTCGCCGGATGTGCGGATGATGAAGTCGGTGTGGTCGGCGACGGGTGAGTAGAGGTGCCGGGAGATGTCGTCGATCCCGAAGCGGGCGACCAGTTCGGCCGGGTCGCCGCCGGCCGCGATGTGCTCCTCGAAGGCGCTTTTCACCGCGTCGACGATCTCGCGCCGGCCGCCGTAGCCGACCGCCACGTCCACCTTGAGGCCGCCGCGCCCGGTCGTGGCGGCGGTGGCCTCCTTGAGCACCCGGGCGCTGGCTCCGGGCAGCATGTCGAGCGAGCCGATCGCCCGGACCTCCCAGTCCCGGCCCTCGGCGGTGATGTCCCGGACGGTCTCCTCGATGACCTCGATCAGCGGGCCCAGCTCTTCGGCGGGCCGGCCCAGGTTGTCGTCGGAGAGCATGAAGAGGGTCACGTGCTCGATCCCGGCGGCCGTGCACCAGCCCAGGAACGTGGTCACCTTCGCGCCGCCCGCCCGGTAGCCCTCCCGGACGTCCGTGTGCCCGGCCTTCCGGGCCCAGCGCCGGTTGCCGTCGACCATGATCCCGACGTGCTGGGGACGCGGCAGCCCCACCAGGGTGGTGGCGAGCCGGCGCTCGTACACCGCTTCGATCGGCCGTCGGAGGAACAAGGGCAGCAGCTTCATGAACCCACTCCATCACAGGACGGCTGATGCCCGGGAACCCCGCCGGCCGCCCCGGAACCCCCGGCAGTATCCGGGCGGTCATCACAACGGGCCGTCCCCGCCCTCCGGTTCGGCGACCGGACGGTCGCTGACCAGGGCGGCCAGCACCAGCGGCGCGTCCCCGTCGCTGTGCCCGAGGGCCAGGGCGATCCACCGGCCGCCGGATTCGACCGGGCCCCACACCACCAGATCTCCGTACAGGTCCTCGGCGAACAGCGCCTCGAACAGCGGCTCCACGGGCCCGCCGCCCTGCCATCGCATCAGCGGCCCGTGCAGCCGCACCGCCCGGTGCGGGCCCCAGCGGTCGTCCAACGCCCGTGCCAGCACCGCCAGATGGCCCGCCGCCGCCTCCTCGGCTTCGTTCCACTCGGGGGCGTACACACCGCCGAGCGGGTCACCCTCCCAGAGCGGCACGATCCGGAAGCCCTCCCCGACGGTGACCGTCCACTCACCGGTGGCCGGATCGCCCTCGGCGGCGGTGGGGCCGGTGGCCGGTACGGGAGCGGTCAGGAGTCCGGTCACCTCGGCGGCGGCGCGGTCCGCGTCGAAGGGCTCGCCCGCCCGGGAGGTCACAGGACGGCCCGGGTCATCGGGCGGGGCAGCGGGGCCAGTGCCCCCGCCTCGCGCAGCCGCTCGTACACCCGCACCACCGTCGCACTGTCGCCCGGAGCCGCGATGCTCAGCAACTCCCCACCGCCGGGCAGGGGTTCGCGGACCGTCTCCAGTCCTTCGGGGACGAGGGCGGCACGGGCCGGGGAGAGGTAGCCGGTCCGGCCGACGACCGGGTCGCCGACGGCGTACCCGGCGTCGTCCTCCAGCGCGTCCAGCACGTCGTCGTCGCTCACGTCGCCGAAGTCCGGTTCCCACACCCGGGCGACGAGGGACAGGAGCGCCTCCTCGGGGACCACGGCGTCGTCCGGGGCGTGCAGGACGATCGCGAGCGACTGGAGCAGGAACTCCGGCGCTCCCCCGGCCAGTCCGCTGACCTCGGCCTCCCAGCCGAGCGCCCCGGTGCCGACGAGCCGCAGCCCGGTGCCGGTGAGATCCGACCAGTCGGCCGCACTCTGCGCGGTGCGGAGCGCGGCGGCCAGGGCGTCCCCGTCCGCGGTGAAGGCGGTGGCGGTGGCGGGTCCTTTCCCATGGACCTGGCTCCAGACGTCGGCCGCCTGCGGGACCAGCTCGGCGAACCCGTCGAGGGTCCGCCGCCACCGGTCGGCCAGCGCCTCGACCGGCTCCGGCCGGGGACCCCAGAAGCCCCGCACTACACGTCGCATGCTCGTCTCTCCTCCGTCGGCCGGCCCGCTGCGCCGCGGTCCCCCGGCCGGACGGCGGCCGGGATCACCACGCGTTGCAGGCTACTCGGCCCGGGGCCCCGCGTCCGGGGCCTCGCGTCCTGGCGCGGCCTACTCGTCGAAGGCCCCCGGCTTCCTGGTGCTGTCGTTGGGCTTCGTCGGGTTGTGGACCACCCTGACCGGCAGCCCTTCGTCGCGGAAGGCCTTGCGGGCGGCCTTGGCCACGTCCGGGTCGGAGAAGTGCCACTCCACGCTCCGGCCGCCGGACGCCTCCACCTGGGCGCGGGCCTCGGTGACGAACTTGTCCTTGCCGGACGGGGTGAGGGTGCTGCTGTCGGTCTTGGACAGATAGCTGCCGTAACCGTTCTTGGCCTCCAGGAACGTCTGCCGGGAGGAGTCCCAGCCGTCGTACTCCACCGCCGGCTTGCCCTCCCGGGGGTGCGGCACGACGTACTCCTGGCCGCGGTTGGTGCCGGTGACCTGCTCCTGGTAGCGGAGCCAGGACTCGTTCTTCCAGTTCGGCGCGGGGTTGCGGTCCCGGCTCGCCCAGTAGCCGTCGCCCGCGTCGGCGTCCCCGAGCGTCCGGTCCCTCAGGTCGTCGGCCCAGGACGGCGGGTTGTAGTTGCGGGGGTCGGAGGTGTCGTTGCGCTGCGGTTCGGGGTACTGCTTCTTGTCCAGCTCCGCCCGGCGCGCCCGCTCCGGCTCCTCCAGCCGCTTCTGCTCCAGGTGGGCGGCCCGCTCGGCCGCCCGCGCCCGGTCGGCGGCGGCCTTGGCGGCCTCGTCGCACCCGTCGTTCGCGAGGACGGTCCGGGCCGGGGAGCCGCCCGCCAGCACGCCGGTGCCCGAGCCCGGGACACCGGTGGCCCCGCCCCCGCCGTACCGCACCGGTGGCGGGCCCGAGGCGATGGCACAGCCGGTACGGCGCGCCGCGTCCTCGGCGGTGTCCGCCGCCTCGTCGGCCTCCTTCGCCGCCTTCCGTACACCGTCGAGGTCACCGGCCTCCGCGGCCTGGCGGGCCCGGCGGGCCGCCGCCACCGCGTCGTCGGAGGCGCGGCCCACGGCTGCGGCGACCCTGCCCAGCACACCGAGGCTGCCGACCTTGCCGACGACCTTCGCGACGTTGTAGCCGGGGATGAAGATCGAGCCGACGTTCCAGATCACATCGGTGACCGCCCGGGTCTTCTCCCCGTTGTTCCAGCGCTCGCGGACCTCGTCCCCGACGAAGACGTCGTCGCCGACCGTGACCACGGTGCTGACGGAGGCCTTGCCCCAGTCCCACACCGCGCCCAGGTAGTCGCCGTCCGCCCACTTGTCGCCCGCACCCGAGGAGTCCTGGACCCACTGGTCGCCGAGTTGCCTGCCGTAGTCGGCGAGGCCGGACCAGGTCTCCGGCTTGAACAGGTCGATGATCCCGGAGATGTCGCCCCAGATCCCGTCGACCACGAGGCCCTTGAAGACCTGCGTCGTACGGTCCCAGGCGCAGCCGAAGAAGCCCCAGCCGCCGCAGTCCTCCTTCTCCTCGGCCTGCTCGCCGCCCTCGCCTTCGCCGTCGTCGGACGCCTGTACGTCGTAGGCGGCCTCGGGCTCCTCGCTGTCCTCGGGGTAGGTGTCCTCGCCGGCACCGTCGGGCCCGCCGGTGCCGCCAGGCCCGCCGGTGCTGTCGGATCCGCCGCTCGTGGTCTCGCCGGTGGCGCCGTCCGTGGCACCCTCGGTGGTACCGCCCGTGCTGCCGCCCGTGGTCGTCGAGCCGCCGTCGGCGCTCCCGGACGCGCCGCCGTTCGCGCCGCCGTCGGCTCCCTCGTCCGTGCCACCGCCCGCCCCGCCGTCCGCGCCCCCGTCCGCGCTCCCGGACGTACCCCCGTCCGCGCCACCGTCCGTACCCCCGTCCACACCGCCGTCCGGGCGGTCGCCCGCCTCGACGGAGCCGCTGCCCGGGGAGACCGGGCAGGAGCTGCCGGTCAGCGAGCAGATCGCGGACTGGAGGCCCTCGGTGATCCGGCCGCCGAGGCCGCCCACCGTCAGGGCCGCGATCAGCGCGACGACGATCAGGACCAGGCCCAGGTACTCCAGGGCGGTCTGCCCCCGGTCCCGCTTCCAGGTGATCATGTGCGGGAGCGAGAACTTCGGCGGCTGCCCCCGCTCGCCGGGCGGCAGGCGGAACCACGCCCGGCTCGCGGGGCGGCTGATCAGGACGATGATCAGGACCGGCAGGACCAGCTGTGTCAGTCCGTCCGGCGATCCGTCGCCGAGGTTGGCGAGGCCGCCGATGATCAGCCACACCTGGACGGCGGCGATGCCCCACCGCACACGCGTGGAGCCGGTGCGTACGTACCGGGCCAGCAGCGCCGTGAGCACCCCCGGCGCGGAGGCATACAGCAGGATGCCGAGCACCTCGGCGCCCATCGCGTCCACCGCGAGAGCCGAGCCGGACAGGCCGATCGCGCCCAGCACCGTCGCGCCGGACAGCACGAGGAGCAGCACGCGCACCAGGACGAGCGGGCGCGGGAGTTCACGCCAGCGGGCGACGGCGGGAGCCGGGCCTCCCGCTACGGGTATGCCACCGACAACAGACATACGTGATCCGACCCCCGGCGCCCATGAGTGACGTGACAACCGGTCACCCTAGGGTCGGGGCCCGCTCACGTCGTGGGCCCCAGGACCCAACCCCGGGCCCACCCCGGCGGGTTGGCCGGCCTCTGCTCGCGCAAAGCGGCGTACCCGGCAGCGGGACCTCTCGTACGGGACGAGCGGGCCGGCTACCGGGTACGGAGCGGGGGTGGTGGTTCTGCTTCTGTGCTTCTACTTCTGTGCTTCTACTTCTGTGCTTCTGAGCCTGTGCGCCCGCGTCAGTCGGTGAGGTTCACCGAACGGGCCGAGGACGCGCCGATCTCCTCGGCGATCTCGGTGAGCACCGACTGCGGGACGGTGTCGTCGACGGTGAGGACGACGAGCGCCTCGCCGCCCACGGCGGCCCGGGACACCTGCATGCCCGCGATGTTCAGCCCGGCCTCGCCGAGGATCTTGCCGACCGCGCCGACCACACCGGGACGGTCCTGGTAGCGCAGGA
Organism: Streptomyces sp. NPDC048142; assembly: GCF_043202835.1. Lineage (NCBI taxonomy): Bacteria > Bacillati > Actinomycetota > Actinomycetes > Kitasatosporales > Streptomycetaceae > Streptomyces > Streptomyces sp. NPDC048142. Next base: position 73,626 of record NZ_JBIDBC010000001.1, on the reverse strand, counting down.
CGACCATGTGGTCGGCGAGCGCCAGATCGACGTCGTGCTCGCCGATGGCGACGATCTTCTGGAGGTTCTTCGGGCCGGCCAGCGTGCCGGAGACCGCGACCTCCTGGCCGTCGGAGAGCGTGCCGCGCACGGTGACCACGTTGCGGTGGTCGGGCGACTCGGAGCTGGTGGTGAGGCGGACCTCGACACCGCGCTCCTGCGCGAAGAGCGGGGCGTTGACGTAGCTGACGGTGTCGTCGACGACGTCCTCGAAGACGCCCTTGAGCGCGGAGAGCTCCAGCACCTTGACGTCGTGCTGGGTGATCTCGCCGTACACCTCGACGTCGAGCCGGGCCGCGACCTCGCCCGCGAGCGCGGTGAAGATCCGGCCGAGCTTCTCGGCGAGCGGCAGACCGGGGCGTACGTCCTCGGCGATGACGCCGCCCTGGACGTTGACCGCGTCCGGGACCAGCTCGCCGGCCAGCGCGAGGCGGACGGACTTGGCGACCGCGATGCCCGCCTTCTCCTGCGCCTCGTCGGTGGAGGCGCCGAGGTGCGGGGTGCAGACGACCTGGTCGAACTGGAACAGCGGGGAGTCCGTGCAGGGCTCCTTCGCGTACACATCGAGGCCGGCGCCCGCGACGCGGCCCTCCTTGAGCGCGGAGTACAGCGCCTCCTCGTCGACGATCCCGCCGCGCGCGGCGTTGACGATGCGCACCGAGGGCTTCACCTTGTGCAGCGCCTCGTCACCGATCAGACCGAGGGTCTCGGGGGTCTTGGGCAGGTGCACCGTGATGAAGTCGGCGACCTCCAGCAGCTCGTCCAGGCTGAGGAGCTTGACGCCCATCTGCGCGGCACGGGCCGGCTGGACGTAGGGGTCGTAGGCGACGATCTTCATGCCGAAGGCCGACATGCGCTGGGCGACCAGGACGCCGATGCGGCCGAGGCCGACGACGCCGAGGACCTTCTCGCTGAGCTCGACCCCGGTGTACTTGGAACGCTTCCACTCGCCGTTCTTGAGCGCGGTGTTGGCCTGCGGGATGTTGCGCGCGGTGGCCACCAGCAGACCGCAGGCCAGCTCGGCGGCGGTGACGATGTTGGAGGTCGGGGCGTTGACGACCATCACGCCGGCCTTGGTGGCCGAGGAGACGTCGACGTTGTCCAGACCGACGCCCGCGCGGGCCACGACCCGGAGCTTCCTGGCGGCGGCGACGGCCTCGGCGTCGACCTTGGTGGCGGAGCGCACCAGGATGGCGTCGACGTCGACGATCGCGGGGAGCAGCTCGGCGCGGTCCGCGCCGTTGCAGTGCCGGATCTCGAAATCCGGACCCAGAGCGTCGACCGTGGCGGGCGACAGCTCTTCAGCGATGAGTACGACAGGTTTCGAGCTCACGTGAGTCCTCACAAGTCCAGTGCGGACGGCCGTCCCGATGGCCGCAGGCGGTGGAGGGGCTAGCCGCGTGGTAGACGCACGACACTGTGGGCCCTGACGCGTGTATGTGTGGAGAAGTGTAGTCATGCGACGGGCCACGTACTGCGCCCCGGCGGAAAGATCACCCGCACGAGGGTGGACGTCGTGTACACCCGTACGGACCAGCCCCTCCGGTACCCCCGTACGGAGCGGCTTCTTTCGGTATGCGGGGCGGGGCGGGTCCGTGCAGGACCCGCCCCGCTCCCCCGAGGCCTAGGCCTCTTCGTCGTTCACCCAGCTCATGAGCTTGCGCAGCTCACGGCCCGTGGTCTCCAGCAGGTGGTCGCTGTCGGCCTTCTTGTACTCGTTGTACTTGGGCAGACCGTTGTGGTACTCCGCCATCCAGGCCTTGGCGAAGGTGCCGTCCTGGATCTCGGTGAGGACCTTCTTCATCTCGGCCTTGGTGTCGGCCGTGATGATCCGCGGGCCGGTGACGTAGTCGCCCCACTCGGCGGTCTCCGAGATGGACCAGCGCATCTTGTCCAGGCCGCCCTCGTACATGAGGTCGACGATGAGCTTCAGCTCGTGCAGGCACTCGAAGTACGCGATCTCGGGCTGGTAACCGGCCTCGGTCAGCGTCTCGAAACCGGCCTTGACCAGGGCGGCGGTGCCACCGCAGAGGACGGCCTGCTCACCGAACAGGTCGGTCTCGGTCTCCTCGGTGAAGGTCGTCTTGATGACGCCGGCGCGGGTTCCGCCGATGCCCTTGGCGTACGACAGGGCGAGCGCCAGGCCCTTGCCCGAGGCGTCCTGCTCGACGGCCACGATGCAGGGAACGCCGCGGCCCTCCTCGTACTGGCGGCGGACCAGGTGGCCGGGGCCCTTGGGGGCGACCATGCAGACGTCGACGCCGGCCGGCGGCTTGATGAAGCCGAAGCGGATGTTCAGTCCGTGGCCGAAGAACAGCGCGTCGCCGTCCTTGAGGTTGTCCTTGACGGACTCCTCGTAGACCTGGGCCTGGATCGGGTCCGGGACGAGGATCATGATGACGTCGGCCTCGGCAGCGGCCTCGGCCGGGGTCACCACGCGCAGGCCCTGCTCCTCGGCCTTGGCCTTGGACTTCGAGCCCTCGTGCAGACCGACGCGGACGTCGACGCCGGAGTCACGGAGCGACAGCGCGTGGGCGTGGCCCTGGCTGCCGTAACCGAGAACCGCGACCTTGCGGCCCTGGATGATGGACAGGTCGGCATCGTCGTCGTAGAACAGCTCGGCCACTGGGTCTTCTCCTATGTGTGCAGGTGTTGCGTCCCACCGTACGGCGGGGTGCGTCGTATACGTTGTCGGGTCTCGCCATGCGAGCGGCGCGGGCGCCGCTCGCATACCGGTCAGGCGGAACGGTCCAGGGCGCGCAGCGACCGGTCGGTGATCGAGCGCGCGCCGCGCCCTATGGCGATGGTGCCGGACTGGACGAGTTCCTTGATGCCGTACTGCTCCAGCATCTTGAGCATCGCCTCCAGCTTGTCGGCCCCTCCGGTCGCCTCGATCGTGACGGCCTCCGGGGAGACGTCGACGGTCTTGGCGCGGAACAGCTGGACGATCTCGACGATCTGGGAGCGGGTCTCGCTGTCGGCGCGGACCTTCACCAGGACGAGCTCCCGCTGGATCGCGGCGGCGGGCTCGAGTTCGACGATCTTCAGGACGTTGACCAGCTTGTTGAGCTGCTTGGTCACCTGCTCCAGGGGCAGGCCCTCGACATTCACGACGATGGTGATGCGGGAGATGTCGGGGTGCTCGGTGGTACCGACCGCGAGCGAGTCGATGTTGAAGCCGCGTCGGGAGAACAGGGCGGTGATCCGGGCGAGGACACCGGGCTTGTTCTCGACCAGGACGGAGAGCGTGTGCTTTTCGGACATGGAGTCGTTCTCTCTCTGTCTCTCAGTCGTCTTCGTTGTCGCCGAAGTCGGGGCGGACGCCGCGGGCGGCCTGGACCTCGTCGTTGGAGGTGCCGGCGGCGACCATCGGCCAGACCATGGCGTCCTCGTGGACGATGAAGTCGACCACGACGGGGCGGTCGTTGATGGAGTTGGCCTCTTCGATGACCTTGTCCAGGTCGGCCGGGTCCTCGCAGCGGATGGCGTAGCAGCCCATGGCCTCGGACAGCTTGACGAAGTCCGGGACGCGGGTGCCCTTGGCCGGAACGCCGTCCGTGTCCGCGCCGGAGTGCAGCACGGTGTTGGAGTAGCGCTGGTTGTAGAAGAGGGTCTGCCACTGGCGGACCATTCCGAGGGCGCCGTTGTTGATGACGGCGACCTTGATCGGGATGTTGTTGAGCGCGCAGGTGGTCAGTTCCTGGTTGGTCATCTGGAAGCAGCCGTCGCCGTCGATCGCCCAGACCGTGCGGTCGGGCATGCCGGCCTTGGCGCCCATCGCGGCCGGGACCGCGTATCCCATCGTCCCGGCGCCGCCGCTGTTGAGCCAGGTGGCGGGCTGTTCGTAGTCGATGAAGTGGGAGGCCCACATCTGGTGCTGACCGACGCCCGCCGCGAAGATCGTGCCCTCGGGGGCGAGTTCGCCGATGCGCTGGATGACCTGCTGCGGGGAGAGGCTGCCGTCGTCGGGCAGGTCGTAGCCGAGCGGGTAGGTGTCGCGCCAGCGGTTGAGGTCCTTCCACCATGCGGTGTAGTCGCCGGTGCGGCCCTCGGTGTGCTCGGCCTGGACGGCCTGGACCAGGTCGGCCAGGACCTCGCGGGCGTCGCCGACGATGGGCACGTCGGCGGTGCGGTTCTTGCCGATCTCGGCCGGGTCGATGTCGGCGTGGACGATCTTGGCGTACGGGGCGAAGCTGTCCAGCTTGCCGGTGACGCGGTCGTCGAAACGGGCTCCGAGGGCGACGATCAGGTCGGCCTTCTGCAGCGCGGTGACGGCGGTGACCGCACCGTGCATGCCCGGCATTCCCACGTGCAGCGGGTGGCTGTCGGGGAAGGCGCCGAGCGCCATCAGGGTGGTGGTGACGGGCGCTCCGGTCAGCTCCGCGAGAACCTTCAGCTCGGCGGTGGCCCCGGCCTTCAGGACGCCGCCGCCGACGTACAGCACGGGGCGGTCGGCCTGGGTGATCAGCTTCGCCGCCTCGCGGATCTGCTTGGCGTGCGGCTTGGTCACCGGGCGGTAGCCGGGCAGGTCCAGGGTGGGCGGCCAGCTGAAGGTGGTCTTCGCCTGGAGGGCGTCCTTGGCGATGTCGACGAGGACCGGTCCGGGGCGGCCGGTGGAGGCGATGTGGAAGGCCTCGGCGATGGTGTGCGGGATGTCCTCGGCTTTGGTGACCAGGAAGTTGTGCTTGGTGATCGGCATCGTGATGCCGCAGATGTCGGCTTCCTGGAAGGCGTCGGTGCCGATCGCCTTGGAGGCGACCTGGCCGGTGATCGCGACGATCGGCACGGAGTCCATGTGCGCGTCGGCGATCGGGGTGACCAGGTTGGTGGCGCCGGGGCCGGAGGTGGCCATGCAGACGCCGACCTTGCCGGTGGCCTGCGCGTACCCGGTGGCGGCGTGGCCGGCGCCCTGCTCGTGGCGGACCAGGACGTGGCGGACCCGGGTGGAGTCCATCATCGGGTCGTAGGCGGGGAGGATCGCGCCGCCGGGAATGCCGAATACCGTGTCGGCGCCGACTTCCTCGAGAGAACGGATGAGGGACTGCGCGCCCGTGACGTGCTCAACGGTGACGGACGGCTGTCCGCCGTTACGGGCGCGCGGCTGCGGGTGGTGGGCCCCGGTGGCCTGCTCGGTCATCGGCATTCTCTTCTCGAAGCTGAGGGTTTTCGCGGGTGTTTTGCAGCGTTTTGACAGGTGTCGGTGCAACAAAAAACCCCTCGTGCCGTGAGGCAAGCGAGGGGAGCGCGCCGGGTGTGGTCCGCAGAGTGTGTGGAGTGACTCTGCTTCAGCCGACGCGCTTTCCAAGTACGAGAATTCGGGTGCGCATGGCATTGACCCTCTCTCCGGCACGCATGACGTGTCAAGTAGGTGGGACGGGCGTCTCAGTATGTGATCCGGTGAGCAGCGGGATCGAGCCGCCCGCCATCGCCGGCCGGGGACTCGGAATGCCCGGCACCGGGAACTCCCCGCGGACCAGCGCACGTCGCAGCCGGTATTCGTCGAGCGGTCCGGAGAAGGCCATCCCCTGGCCGTGGGTGCACCCCATGGCGTGCAGGGCGAGGACCTGCTCGGGGACGTCGACGCCGTCCGCGACGGACTGGAGGCCGAGGTCGCGGGCGATCCGCAGGAGACCGCTGGTGATCTTGTGCAGCCTGGCCGATTCGACCACGCCCTCCACCAGATTCCGGTCGAGCTTCAGTACGTCGATGGGGAGCCGGCGCAAGGCGTTGATGGCCGCGAAGCCGCTCCCGAAGCCGTCGAGCGCGATCCGTACGCCGAGCCGGCGCAGGGCCACGAGGCGCTGCTCCAGGGCGTCGAAGGAGACCCGCGGGTCGCTGTCGGCGACCTCGATCATCAGGGCGCCCGAGGGCAGACCGTGGCGGGTCAGCAGCGCCTCGATGGTGCCGAAGGGCGGGGCCGTGTCCAGCAGCCGGGCGGCGGACAGCCGGACGGAGACGGAGACGGGATGCCCGGCCCTGGCGCGGTCGGCGGCCTGCGCCACGGACTCCTCCAGGAGCCAGCGGCCGAGCTCGGCGGTGCGGTCGTCGTCGCCGGTGACCCGGAGGAACTCGGCGGGGGTGAACAGGATGCCCTGGGCGGAGCGCCAGCGGGCCTGGGCGGCGACGGCGGCGACGGAGCCGCTGGCGAGGTGGACGACGGGCTGGTGGAGCAGGGCGAACTCGCCGTCGCGCAGGGCGGTGCGCAGCCGGGTGGCCAGCTCGGAGCGGCGTACGACGTCGGCCTGCATCTGCGGGGCGTACAGCTCGACCCGGTCCTTGCCGCCGGCCTTGGCGCGGTACATCGCGAGGTCCGCGTTGCGCATGAGGTCGGTGGGGGTGATGGCGGGCTCGGCGAAGGCCACGCCGATGGAGGCGGCCACCCGGACCTCGCTGGGGCCGATCCGGTAGGGCTGGGAGAGCGTGAGGCGCAGCCGGTCGGCGATCTCGTGGACCTGGTACTCGCGGGCGCCCTGGTCGCGGGTGCCGTCGCCCATGATGAGCGCGGCGAACTCGTCGCCGCCGAGCCGGGCGGCGGTGTCCCCGGCCCGGACGGAGTCCTGGAGGCGGCGGCCGGCCTGGACGAGCAGTTCGTCGCCCGCCTGGTGGCCGATGGTGTCGTTGACCGCCTTGAAGCCGTCGAGGTCGATGAAGAGGACGGCGGTGCCGGGGTCGCCCGAGCGGCGGCCGCCGAGCGCCTGGCGGACCCGGGCGGTGAACAGGGCCCGGTTGGGCAGGTCGGTGAGCGGGTCGTGCTCGGCGTTGTGCTGCAACTGGGCCTGGAGCCTGACCCGTTCGGTGACGTCCCGGCTGTTGAGGAGGAGGCCGCCCTGGTGGCGGTTGACGGTGGACTCGACGTGGAGCCAGTCGCCCGTGCCCGAGCGGAAGCGGCACTCGATGCGGGTGGTGGGCTCCTCGTGCGGCGGGGCGGCGAGGAAGCGCCGCACCTCGTGGACGAACCGGCCGAGGTCGTCGGGGTGGATGATCGAGGACAGCTCGGAGCCGACGAGGTCCTCCGCCTCGCGCCCGTAGACCCCGGCGGCGGCGGGACTGACGTAGCGCAGGGTGCCGTTGGGCGCGGCGATCATGATGACGTCGCTGGAGCCCTGCACCAGGGAGCGGAAGTGGTTCTCCTTCTGGGCCAGCTCCTGGGTGAGGGAGATGTTGTCGAGGAGCATGATGCCCTGCCGCACGACCAGCGCCAGGACGACGGTGCAGCCGGTGAAGATGACGACCCGGTCCACCCGGCGGCCGTCGACCACGTTGTACAGGATGCCCAACGTGCAGACGGCGGCGGCGAGATACGGGGTCAGGGCGGCCAGGGAGCCGGCGATCGGGCGGCTGGCGATGGCTCGCGGGGGCCCGGGGCGGCCGGCCGGCCGGGCCCCGCAGCGGACGCCCCAGGGGGCGTAGGCGAGGAGCAGCGATCCGGCGAACCAGCCGGCGTCGAGGAGCTGGCCCGAGTGATAGGTGGAGCGCAGCAGCGGCGAGGTGAACACCGCGTCGCTCAGCACGGTGAGCGCCAGGGCGGCGATGGCGGTGTTGACCGCGGAGCGGTTCACCCCGGACCGGCGGAAGTGCAGGGCGAGGACCATCGAGACGAGCACGATGTCGAGCAGCGGGTAGGCCAGCGAGAGGGCCGCGGGCGCGACGCTGGTGTCCTGGACGCCCGCCAGGTGCGTGGTGTGCGCGAGGGCGAGGCTCCAGGCGAGCGTCAGCAGCGAGCCGCCGATCAGCCAGGCGTCCAGGGCCAGGCACACCCAGCCGGCGCGGGTGACGGGGCGCTTGGCGAGCACGAGCAGTCCGACGATGGCGGGCGGTGCGAAGCAGAGGAAGAAGACGTCGGCGAGGGAGGGGGCGGGCACGGGGACGCCGAGGATCACCTCGTACCAGCCCCAGACGGCGTTTCCGCAGGCCGCCATGAGGGAGGAGAGCGAGAACAGCAGCCAGGCGGGCCGCATCCGGCCCCCGCCCTCCCTCGCGTAGAGGAAGCAGGAGACCGCGGCGATCAGCGCTGCCGCGGAGAGTCCGAAGTCTCCCATGATGACGGCCACTTGTGGTGAACCCCAGCCGACGGCGGCACCCACCGAATACCCCGCGCAGACGACGCCGAGCAGGATCCGGGACCGCAGCCCGGTGGATCCGGAGGCGGACCGCGGGGCGAGCAGGGCCCCCAGCGCGCTCACCGGAGCGCTCCCCGCCCCGGGCCCGCCGGGCACGTGTTCCCCGGCGCCTGGCACCTCGCCGGACCCCTCCGGCGCCACTCGCCCGAACCCGGCCGCGACCGCCTCGGCGATGCCGGTCCGGGGCAGGGATCCGGCCATCGGCGGGTGCTGTGGTCCATCGGCGCGGGCGGCCGCAACCGTCCGCTCGCCCGCGTCGGATCGTCTCTCCATGGCCAGCACATCGCCCGTCGCCCCCTCGCGTTCCGGTGCTCCCCCCGCGCCGCCCCTTCCACGGCGCAGCCCCCCGGATCGGACGATACACCAGATCCGTCACTCAGGGCCATAGATTCTCTACGCTCCGTGACGAAAGTCGAGGTGAGCGGCACTGCGTGCATCCGGACCGCCCCGTAGCGTGGCCGCCGCAGCGGGTCAGCCGGTGGTGCGTACGACGTTGTGCACCGGCTCTCCGGCGGCGAACCGGGTGAGCTGTGCGGCCAGCAGCCGCTTGGCGCGCGGTTCGAACGCCGAGGTGCTGCCGCCCACATGAGGCGTGATCAAGACATTCGGAGCATGCCAGAGAGGATGCCCCGGGGGCAGGGGTTCCGGGTCGGTCACATCGAGTGCGGCCCGCAGCCGGCCGGATTCGAGTTCGGACAACAGGGCCTTGGTGTCGACGACTCCGCCGCGGGCGACGTTGACGAGGAGGGCGCCGTCGGGCATCGCGGCGAGGAAGTCGGCGCCCACCAGTCCCTGCGTTGACGCGTTCAGCGGGGTGGAGAGGATCACGACGTCGGCCTCGGGCAGCAGGGCGGGCAGGTCGTCGAGCGCCTGTACGGGGCCGTGTGCGGCGGTCCGCGCTGAGCGCGCGACGCGCGCCACCCGCGCGCACTCGAACGGGACGAGCCGGTCCTCGATGGCCGAGCCGATGGAGCCGTACCCCACGATGAGGACGGACTTGTCGGCGAGCGCGGGGTAGAAGCCGGACCGCCACTCCTCCTTGTCCTGGCCGTGGACGAACCCGGGGAAACCGCGCAGGGAGGCGAGGACCAGGGCGAGCGTCAGCTCGGCGGTGGACGCCTCGTGCACGCCCTTGGCGTTGCAGAGGCGTACGCCGGCGGGCAGCAGGCCGAGGCCCGGCTCCACGTGGTCGATGCCCGCGGAGAGCGTCTGCACCACCTGGACGGACCCCATCGCGGCGAGCGGGCGCACCGCGACCTCGGAGTCCTTCATGTAGGGCACGACGTAGTAGGCGCAGTCGGCCGGGTCCCCCGGGTAGTCCGGTTCGCCGTCCCAGAAGTGGTAGTTGAAGCCCTCGGGCAGGCCGTCGACCTCCTCGGCCGGGAAGGGCAGCCACACGTCGGCAGTCGTCGCAGTCATGGTCAGGAGGCTATGCGACGGATGTGCGCATGCTCCAGGGATCCCCGGGGCCCGCGCGCGACGGGCGGTCGGCGCGGTCGCAGTTCGAGGACGTCCGGGCCCACGGCGGGTCCGCGAGCGTGCGCGCAGCCGGGGCCGGGAGAGGGGCCGGGCCGGTCGGGAGCGCGTCGAGGAGCGACAGCCGCTGCGGCCCGTCGGCGCGGGCCGGAGCGACCGCCGTGCTCCGGCGTGCTCCGGCGGGCGTCGTTCACCGTCCGGGACGCCGCGTCCAGCAGGGGAGCAGACCGCCATGGAGGCCTGCCCGGTGGCCGATGAGGAAGGCGTGCGGGACCGCGTCGAGGGGGAGTCACGATCCGCCGGACACGCCCTGGCAGGTTGCACAAACTCCGCCGTCGGTGATTGCCGCGATTGCGCAGAGACGAACGGCGGTCGCTCCCACAGGATGTGCGATCACACACCGATGTGGTCCAGCCGCATCACTCGGTTCACCTCGACGTCAGGAGTCGCCGTGTTGTGGAGAAGGAATCTGCTCGTCCCGTTGGCCGCACTCGCCCTGGCCCTGACCGCGTCGGCGGGCGCGGGCACGGCGTCGGCATCGGCATCGGCATCCACGGATCCGGCGATGGTCGCCGCCGCGCCCCCGACCCCGGCCCCCAGTGACTTCGGGGCTCCCGGCCCGTACGCCACCGCGGTGGAGGTCGGGGCGATCACCACCCTGTACTACCCGCGCGACATCGCCGACAGCGACCGCCGCCACCCGGTGATCGTGTGGGGGAACGGCACCGGCGGCTTCCCCCTCGTCTACCGGAAGCTGCTGCTCCACTGGGCCGGTCAGGGCTTCATCGTCGCCGCCGCGAACACCCCGCAGTCCAACCTCGGCATCTCCATGCGGGCGGGCATCGACATGCTCACCCGGAGGAACGCCGACCCGGGCAGCGTCTTCTTCGACCACGTCGACCTGGAGAACATCGGCGCATCGGGTCACTCGCAGGGCGGCGCGGCCGCCATCGTCGTCGGCTCGGACCCCCGCGTCGACGCCGTCCTGCCGATCCAGCCCGGTCCGCTGGCCAACATCAACACGGTGCGCGTACCCACGCTGCTGCTGGCCGGCCAGAAGGACAGCATCGTCTTCCCCGCCCTCGTCAAGGCCTTCTACAACGCCGCCGATCACATTCCGGCCCTCTACGGCGAGGTGCGCGGGGCGAACCACTTCACGGTCGTCGGCGATCCCGGCCCGTTCGCCGCACCGACCACCGCCTGGTTCCGTGCCCACCTCATGGGCGACCGGACGGCGCACGCCCAGTTCTTCGGCCCCGGCTGCGGCATCTGCACCGACACCGCCACCTGGTCCGACGTCCGCCGGAACAGCCTGGCCCTGAGCGTCCCGGCCACCACTCCGTAACCCGGCCGGGCCGACCGCCGGCGCCGTGGCGGGCGGCGTCCGATCCCCGTCCCCGCCGTCTCCCCGGGTCGCCGCCCGCGACCGGGGAGACGGCACTTCTCGTGAAAGGACCGACATGGACATCATCGCGACGACGCGCCAAGGAGAGGTACGGGGCCGCGTCGACCAGGAAATCGCCTCCTACCTGGGAATCCCGTACGCCGCCGCGCCCTTCGGAGTCCGCCGGTTCCGCGCCCCCGCGCCCGTCGAGCCCTGGGAGGGGATACGCGACGCGCTGGAGTTCGGACCGACCGCTCCGCAACGCCCCTACCGGCCGCCCCTCGACCGGTTGATTCCCGACGTGGACATCCCCGGGGAGGAGTGCCTCAACCTCAACGTCTGGGCTCCACAGGTCACCGGCGGACCGCTGCCGGTGCTGGTGTGGATCCACGGAGGGTCGCTGCGGAACGGCTCCGCCGCCATGCCCCTGTACGACGGCAGGGCCTTCGCGCGCGACGGTGTGGTCCTGGTCTCGATCAACTACCGGCTCGGGGTGGAGGGATTCGGCGTCTTCCCCGACGCACCCGACAACCGGGGCCTGCTGGACCAGATCGCCGCCCTGACCTGGGTGAGGGACAACATCGCGGGATTCGGCGGAGACCCCGGGTGCGTCACGGTGTGCGGCGAGTCCGCCGGAGCCGTCAGCATCGCCGCCCTGCTGACCAGCCCGCGCGCGGCCGGTCTGTTCCACCGGGCGATCCTGCAGAGCGGCCCGCCGCACACCGTGACGCGCGGCGAGGGCGCCAGGACCGTCCGGGCGATGGCGAAGGCGCTGCGGGTGCCGGCCACCGCGCAGGGGTTCGCCGCGGTGGACCGTGACCGGCTGCTGGACGTCCAGGACGAGCTGACCGGCAGGGCCGACCCGGTCAGCGGCGGATCGGGCTTCCACATCGTGGTCGACGACGACGTGGTGCCGGCCGATCCTCCGCTTCCCTCGGTCGACCTGCTGCTGGGCTGCAACCGGGAGGAGTACCGGTTGTGGTTCGTGCCGAGCGGGGCGCTGGACCGCGTCAGCGGACTCACCCTGCGGCTGGCCCTGCTGAAGTTCAGGATCCCCGGCCGGGTGGCACGGCTGTACCGGGCGGGCCGGCCGGACGCGAAGCCGGGGGTGATCCTCGGTGAGATGGCCACCGACCTGCTGCTGCGCGGGCCTCTCAACCGGCTCGCCGACTCCCGGCCCGCCCGGACGTATCTCTACGAGTTCGCCTGGCGCTCTCCGGTCCTGGGGCTGGGAGCCTGTCACGCGCTGGAGATCGGTTTCGTCTTCGACAACCTCCGTCACGGTGAGGCGCTGTCCGGTCCCGACGCCCCTCAGCCGCTGGCCGACGTCATGCACCGGGCCTGGGTCGACTTCGCCACCTCCGGCGACCCCGGCTGGACCGCCTGGGACGCCCGCCGGCCGGTCAGGGTCTTCGACCATCCCGGCACGTCCACGGTCCTCGCGCCCCGGCAGGAGGAGCTGCGGGCCTGGCTGTAGTGCGGGCCTGGCTGTAGCACGGCCCCGGCCGCCACGGGGCCCGCGGTCGGATTCGCCGTCGGACCACGCGGTCGGGTTCGCCGTCGGGCCCGCGGTCGGATTCGCCGTCGGACCACGCGGTCGGGTTCGCCGTCGGGCCCGTGGTCGGATTCGCCGTCGGACCCCGCGGTCGGGTTCGCGGTCAGGTGAGGTCCCTGGCGACGAGCGCCGCCTGCAACAGCCTCGCCTCGGCCGGGACGGCCGGGTCCAGCCCGGTCAGCGTGCTCACCCGGCGCAACCGGTAGTCCAGCGTGTTGCGGTGGACGCACAGCTCCGCAGCGGTCCGGCTGCGGTGGTGTCCGTGGTCGACGTACACACGCACTGTCTCCAGCAGGTACGGATACGCCTCCAGCGGGTCGAGCTTGGCCGCCAGCCGCAGCAGTGGCTCACCCGGACGTGCGAGCTGGTACTCCAGGAGCACGTCGTCGAGCCGGTACAGCCCGGACGGACGGCCCAGTCGCTGGACGAGTTCGAGTACGCGGCCCGCCTCCTGGGCCGCCGCGGGAACGGCGGCCGGTCCGGCGGCGGAGGCCGCAGCCGCGAGCACACCGTGCCCGATGTCCTTCCCGAGCGAGTCCCGCAGGCCGGCCAGGTCGCAACCGCCCGGCAGCAGTGCGATCCCGGCGACATGGTCCATCAGCACCGGGACGCCCGCGTGGGCCTCCAGCGACGACTGCACCAGCCGGGGCGGCGGATTCGGCTCGAAGGACAGGGCGACCACCTCATGTCCGCCGGCCACCGAGACCCCTGCCGCCTCCGCCAGTTCCTCGTACGGCCGACCGGCCAGCAGCGCGGTCAGCAGCGCCCGCCGTACCCGCTTGTCCTCGCTGCGGATGTCCTCCTGGGCATTGCGGTGAGCGAGCACGACGGCGGGCATCGCCGCGTGCAGGCAGGCCAGCAGCTTGGCTCCGGCGCCGGTCAGCTCCTCGGGTTCCGCCGTCTCGGCCAGTGCCTGCCACCACACTTCGGCGCCGACGAGATAGGCGGCGATCACCGCCTCCAGAGGCACACGCTCCTCGGCCCTGCGCCCCGACCACTCGATGAGCCGGGTCAGGTCACCCGGGCCCATCACGCCGTCCTGACGCAGGGCCCGCAGCAGCAGTTCGTGCACGGCCGTGATCGACCGCGTCACCTCGCCATCGAGCGTATGGCGCGGCAACTCCCCGTAGAAGGGGACCTCCGCCGCGCATCGAGCGACCACGGCAGCGGTGAAGTCACCACCGCGAGCAGCCATCCGTGCGTGCAGGCCAGGCATCGGCGTATCGTCACATCGCCCAAACGCTTCCGTCAATCACTCACCGAACTCCCCCGACAGGGGCCTGCGTCGTGGATCAGGCGGGCGTGGCCGTCCGGGTCCGGGACCGCGCTCGCGCGCCGTTCCTGGAGGAGCCGCCCGCGGACCGCGGCGGACGGGAAGGCGGAATGGCTCGTCCAGGAAAGGGTTCGGGGAGTTGGAGAGCAGGACTATCGGGGCGGCGGGGCTTGCCGTGGGTGCGGTCGGGCTTGGCTGCATGCCGATGAGCTGGGGGTACAGCGCGTCGCAGCAGCTCGGCGACCGTTCGGTGCGGACGGTGCACGCGGCGCTGGACGCGGGCGTCCGGCTGCTCGACACCGCGGACATGTACGGGCCGTTCACCAACGAGCTGCTGGTGGGGCGAGCGCTGAAGGGCCGCCGCCAGGAAGCGTTCGTCTCCACCAAGTGCGGGCTGCTGGCGGGCGATCAGCACATCGTCGCCAACGGCCGGCCCGGGTACGTCCGGCGTGCCTGTGACGCCTCGCTGCGGCGGCTCCAGACCGATGTGATCGACCTGTACCAACTGCACCGGGCCGACCCCGAGGTGCCGGTGGAGGAGACCTGGGGTGCGATGGCGGAGCTGGTCACCGCGGGCAAGGTGCGCTCGCTCGGACTGTGCGCGGTGGGGGCTCGGGCCCCGCGCCGGTCGGGCGCGGGGCCGCATGAGGGAACGATCCGGCAGCTGGAGCGGATCCAGCAGGTCTTCCCGGTCAGCGCCGTCGAGGCGGAGCTGTCGGTGTGGTCGCGCGAGGCGCTGGCGGAGCTGCTGCCGTGGTGCGTGGCGCGCGGGGTCGGACTGCTGGCCGCGATGCCGCTCGGCAGCGGATATCTGACCGGGACGCTGAAGCCGGGCCAGGGTTTCGAGCCGGAGGATCTGCGGGCCAGGCATCCGCGGTTCACGGCGGAGGTGATGGCGGCGAACCAGCCGGTGGTGGCCGGTCTGCGGCGGATCGCGGAGCGCCGCGGTGCGACCGTGGCCCAGGTGGCGCTGGCGTGGGTGCTGCGTCAGGGCCCGCATGTGGTGCCGGTGCCGGGGGCGAAACGGGAGCGGTGGGCGGTGGAGAACGCCGGGGCGGCGCAGGTGGTCCTGGACGGCCGGGATCTCGCGGAGATCGACGGGCTGCCCGCCGCCCGCGAATCGTGGGACTGAGCGGCGCGGGCCTGAGCGGCGCGGAACCAAGCGTCGTGGGACGAGCGACGTGGAACCGAGCGTCATGGGACCGAGCGGCGTCGGCCGTACGTCATGGGACCGAGCGGTGCGGGACCGAGCGTCGTCGGCCGTGCGGCGGGAGAATGGGCGCGGCGGGAACTCCTGGGCCGGCCGCGGTGTAGGAACAGGTAGTCGGGCAACGAGTCAGGCAACCGTCGAAAGGATCGGTTCCGTGCGTGGTGCTCTGTTCGGACCTGTGCAGTCCCCGGCGATGCGCAGGGGGGTGGTGGCCTCGCTGACGTCGGCCGCCCTGCTGCTGTCGGCCGCGTGTTCCGCCGAGGGGGACGGGGGTTCGGCCGGGCGGCCCGCCGGTTCCCCGACCGCTTCGGGGGGCTCCGCTCCCCCGACCTCGCCGAGCGGGTCGGCCGATCTGCCGCCCGCGAAGGGGTCGGCGAAGGTGGTCTCGACGCTGACCGAGGGCCTGAAGTCGCCCTGGGGGCTGGCCGCGCTGCCGGGCGGTGATCTGCTGGTCGCCTCGCGTGACGAGGGCACGGTGCACCGGATCGACGGCGAGAACGGGAAACAGACGCTGCTGGGCTCGGTGCCCGGGGTGTCCCCGGGCGGCGAGGGCGGGCTGCTCGGGCTCGCCGTCTCCTCCACGTTCGGCGCGGACCAACTGGTGTACGCCTACTTCACCACCACGTCCGACAACCGGATCGTCCGCATGAATTACGACGGGAAGCGCCCGGCGGGGCAGCAGCTGGGCGCCCCGGACACCGTCCTGCGCGGCATTCCCAAGGGCATCGTCCACAACGGCGGCCGGATCGCCTTCGGCCCGGACAAGATGCTGTACGCGGGCACGGGCGAGACCGGGGACACCGGGCTGGCCCAGGACAAGGAGTCGCTGGCGGGCAAGATCCTGCGGATGACCCCCGACGGGGAGCCGGTGCACGGCAATCCGGAGGCGGACTCGGTGGTGTATTCGTACGGGCACCGCAATGTGCAGGGGCTCGCCTGGGACGCGCAGAAGCGGCTGTGGGCCGCCGAGTTCGGCCAGAACACCTGGGACGAGCTGAATCTGATCGAGCCCGGCGGGAACTACGGCTGGCCCGAGGCCGAGGGCCGGGAGGGCAAGGACGGGTTCATCGACCCGGTGGCACAGTGGAGGACCTCGGAGGCCTCCCCCAGCGGGATCGCGTACGCGGAGGGCTCGATCTGGATGGCCGCGCTGCGCGGCGAGCGGCTGTGGCGGATTCCGCTGTCCGGCGAGAAGGCGGCGGAACCTTCTGCGGACCCCCAGTCGTTCCTCGATGAGGAGCACGGTCGGCTGCGCACGGTGGTGAGTGCGGGGAGCGACCGTCTGTGGCTGGTCACCAGCAACACGGACGGACGGGGCACGCAGAAGCCCGGGGACGACAGGATCCTCCAGGTGGAAGTGCGGTAGCCGTCCGCCCGCGCGGCATGTCGGAGGGAGCACGGCCGGTGTTCAATTTTTTCGAGGAGCTCTTCGCCCCGGGGCGCAAACACACCTCGGCCGAGCAGAGGCGGCTGGAGCTGAGCCGGGTGGATCTCGGCATCGGCGATCCGGACCGGGGGCCGATAGACCTGACCTCCGGGAAGGTGACCGTCCGCGCCCCGGGCCCGGCCGCTGATCCGGCCCCGGACCGTGCTTCGGCCCCGGCCGGTGCCCCGATACCGGCCGGCGCTCCGACACCGGCCAGTGCTCCGATACCGGCCGGCGCCCCGATACGGTCCGGCGCCCCGGCCCCGGGCAGTGCCCCGGAGCCCCGGCACGGGCACATGCGGCCGGTCGCGCCCGAGCAGGACGCCGTGCTCGACCGGCCCCGGCCCGGGAAGCCGGTGGGCGGGCCGGAGCGCCGCGCGGACGAGGAGCCCGAGGAGTAGGGGCCCCGGGAGCCTTACGCGGCCGGGTAGAGGCGGAGGCGGTGGGCGAGGGCGGCCGCCTCGCCACGGCTGGAGACGCCGAGCTTGGCCAGGATGTTGGAGACGTGCACGCTCGCGGTCTTCGGCGAGATGAACAGCTCCTCGGCGATCCTGCGGTTGGTGTGCCCGGCCGCGACCAGCCGGTGCACGTCCTGCTCGCGCGGGGTCAGCCCGAAGGACGCCACGGCGGCGACGGCGGGGTCCCGCTCCTCGGCCGACAGCGGCCCGGGGCCCTCTCCGTCGGGTACGACGGTCAGGACGGCCGGGTGGATCCCGGTGTCGGAGCCGGGTGCCGCGCCGGAGCCGTCCAGGGTGATGCGGGCCCGTGCCGCCAGCTGTTCGACCGCCTCGGCGAGCGGGCGCGCGCCGAGCCGGTGGGCCACCTCCCGGGCGCGGTGCAGCAGGGCCGTGGCGGTGGACCGGTCGCCGGGGGCGATGAGCAGGGATTCGGCCCAGCGTCGGTGGACCTGGGCCAGTTCGTACGGGCGGCTCAGCGGGCCGAAGGCCTCGGCGGCGCGTGCCCAGTGTCCGGGGGTGTCCGTGCCCTCCGCGCGGGCCAGCTCCGCGTCGATGAGAACGCCGTACGCCGCCCATACGGGGACGAGCATCGGGAGGTTCTTCACGCACCGGCGGATGAGCGCGAGCAGCTCAGGGCGGTCGGGTTCGGCGGCGGGCAGTCCGCGGGCGTCCGCCTCGATCATGGCGGCGGTCTGGAGCAGGGGCAGGGCGTAGCGCTGGGTGCCGGGCGGGAAACCGGGCCGGGCCAGTTCCTCGAACGCGGCCCGCGCCTCGGCGAGCCTGCCCTGTGAGGCGGCCAGCACCATGGCGTGCCGGACGGGGGCGATCAAGTGCTGGGGCTGCGGGTCGCGCTGGCCGAAGTGCTTCCGGGACAGGGCGAGCAGCTCCTCCCCCTGGGCGATGTCCCCGCGGGCGACGGCCAGTTCGGTACGGCGCAGGGCGGCGAGGCCCTTCGCCTTAGGGGCCAGTGCCAGGCGGGTGGCGGACGCGGCGGCTTCCTCGCTCCGGCGCCAGTGCCCGAGGGAGAACAGGGACTGTGCCTGGTTCGCGTACACCCAGGCCCCGGAGTCCGCCAGGCCGCGGCTGTGGCAGATCTCGATGCCGTGGTCGGCGGCGGCGACGGCCTCCAGCGAGCGGCCCATCGCTTCGAGCGAGGAGGGCAGATTGACGCTGACCCGGCCCAGGAGGTTCGTCAGGTGCAGCTTCTCGGCACGGTCCCGGACGGCGTACATCTCGGCGAGACCGTCCTCGATGCCGCCCGCGTCCGCGGTGAGCCAGCCCCGGGTGAGGCGGGCGTGCAGCTCGATGTACTCGTCGCCGACGAGCCGGGCGTACTCCACGGCGCGGTCGCTGTCGGCGAGCGCCTGCGGGCCCGGCTGGTGCAGCGCCCGCCAACTGGCCACATTGGTCAGGACGTCGGCCTGCACGGGGGATGGCGGCAGCCCGCGCACCAGCTCCTGCGCGGTGGCCAGCTCCTCCCAGCCGTCCCCCTTGTCGAGCCCCTGCATCAGGCGGGACCGCTGCACCCAGAACCAGGCCTCGCGCAGCGGGTCGGCCTCGGCGGCCAGGACCCGCATGGCCTTCTTGGAGATGGTCAGGGCGCGTTTGCGGTCGCCGCCGAAGCGGGCGGCGACGGTCGCCTCGGCCATCACGTCCAGGTAGCGCAGCGGCGCGTGCTCCGGGTCGCAGCCGGAGGCCGGGTAGACCTCCGCGTAGTCGAAGGGGCGCAGCGTGGCGAGCACCGCGTCGGGAACGTCGTCCCAGAGCTCCATCGCCCGTTCCAGCAGCCTCAGCTGCTCGGAGTAGGCGTAGCGCCGGCGGGCCTCGACGGCGGCCCGGAGCACGGCGGGCAGGGCCTTGGCGGCGTCGTGGGCGGCGTACCAGTAGCTGGCGAGGCGGGTGGCACGTTCGTCGTCCCGGACGAGGGAGGGATCGGCCTCCAGGGCTTCGGCGTACCGGCGGTTGACGCGGGTGCGTTCACCGGGCAGCAGGTCGTCGCTGACGGCCTCGCGGACCAGGGAGTGCCGGAAGCGGTAGCCGTCGCTGTCCGGCGCGGGTTGCAGCAGGTTGGCACCGACCGCGGCGCGCAGGGCCTCGTCGAGGTCGTCCTCACCGAGTCCGGCGACGGCGGCCAGCAGTTCGTGTTCGACGCTGGAGCCGC
Source organism: Streptomyces sp. NPDC048142 (assembly GCF_043202835.1). NCBI lineage: Bacteria > Bacillati > Actinomycetota > Actinomycetes > Kitasatosporales > Streptomycetaceae > Streptomyces > Streptomyces sp. NPDC048142. The sequence continues at coordinate 54,524 of NZ_JBIDBC010000001.1, read as the reverse complement.
CCTCGGCGACGGTCCTGGCGATCCGCTGGGCGTGCTCGGGGAGCGCCTCCACGCGGACCAGCAGGAGGTCGCGGAGCGATTCGGTCAGCCCTGAGCTGTCGCCGCAGCACTCCACGGAGCGAGCCAGCTCCTCGACGAAGAAGGCGTTGCCGTCGGAGCGGTCGAAGATCTCGTCGACGAGTGCGGCATCGGGGGTCTCGGCGAGGATGCCGGCGAGCTGGCGGCCGACCTCGTCGTGGCTGAACCGGTCGAGTTCGACGCGGGTGACGCTGCGCAGCCGGTCCAGCTCGGCGAGGAGCGGGCGCAGGGGGTGGCGGCGGTGGATGTCGTCGGCGCGGTAGGTGCCGACGATCATGAGGCGGCCGCTGCTCAGGGTCCGGAAGAGATAGGCGAGCAGGTGCCGGGTGGAGGCGTCCGCCCAGTGCAGGTCCTCCAGGACGAGGACGACCGCCCGGTCGGCGGAGATCCGCTCCAGCAGTCGTGCGGTGAGTTCGAAGAGGCGGGCGATGCTGTGCTCGTCGGTCGCGTCCCGGTGGACCTCGCCCAGTTCGGGCAGGAGCCGGGCCAGCTCGCCCTCCTGGCCGGCGCAGGCGGCGGCCATCTCCTCGGGCAGGGCCCGGCGCAGGGCGCGCAGGGCGGTCGGGAAGGGGGCGAACGGCAGCCCGTCGGCCCCGATCTCCACACAGGACCCGACGGCCACCACGGCGTCGCGCCGCTCGGCCGCCGCGGTGAACCGCTCGACCAGCCGGGTCTTGCCGACGCCCGCCTCGCCGCCGATCAGCAGCGCCTGCGGGTCGCCGGACGCGGCACGCGCGAGCGCCTCGGTGAGCGAGGCGAGCTCCTCGGCGCGCCCGACGAACACGGGGCTGACTGACCTGGTCTCCACGCCGCTGAGCATCGCATACGCGTACGAGGCGGCGGGACCATTTTCGCCGACGGTGATCATGCTCCCGGTCAGGCCGCGGGGGCGAAGCGGGTGCGCCTGTCCTCCACCACCTTCCCTTCGGGGTCTCCGCGTCCGGTGCGGCGGGCGGCCCGGCGGGCGAGGCGGGCCCGGCCGATCTCGCGCTCGGCGTCGGCCCGGCGGATCAGCTCGGCGGAGGTGGAGCGGTAGAGCTCGTACTCGTACATGGGGTGCCCCTGGTTCCTGGTCGTGGCAGCGGACCGGAGGGTTGCCCGGCCGGTCGGCCGGGGCCCTGTGTTCGCTGTGTGTCCACTGTCGTCGGCCAGGAGGGGGCGCCGCATCGGGCGAGTTCCGCATCTTCGCGGCGGTGGGGGCCTTAGTGGGGGCCTTGGACGGGCTCACCCCGTGTCCGAGGGGTGCTTAGGGCGCCGTGGCCCGGCCGTCAGCCGGCGGCCGGGGTGCCCGCGGTGGGCAGCGCGACGAAGAGGTCGAAGTACATGCCCGCGGAGATCAGCACGCCGAGGACGCCGAGGGCGACACCGGCCAGGGCGACCGCGCGGACCCAGGTGGGCTGCGGCTTCTCGGAGGGGGCGCCGAAGGCGGGGCGGACCAGGACGAAGACGCCGACGAGCAGCGCCAGGACGGCGAAGACGCCGTTGACCAGGGCGGTGGTGTGCCAGGCGTCCCCGTAGATCTCGGAGATCTGCTGGGCCGCGCTGCCGCCGCCGGAGGTCTTGATCTGGCCGATGAGCGTCTCGCGCTCGGCGGCGACCCGGCCGGTCCAGGCGCCGGTCAGGGCGACGACGCCCAGGGCGGCGGAGACGACGGCGGCCGCGCCCGTGCCGACGCCGTGCCGGGCCTCGCCGAAGGGGTCGTCCAGGTCCTCGTCGTCGTTGAAGGGGTCGGGCTCCAGGTCCTCGTCCTCGTCGTCGGCCCGCCCGGCGATATCGCCGGAGTCCGTCGCGAAGTCGGTGGCGTCGGACGGTGTGCCGGTGGCGTCCTTCGCGAAGGCGCCCTTCGCGGTGGCCTCCCCCGTGGTGGAGTCCTGCGCGGTGGTGTCCGCCGTATCGGCGTCTGCGGGATCGGTCGTCCCGGCGGGCGGGGTGGTCGTGGAGGTCCTGGAGGGGGTGGTGTTCATACGCCGCACGCTAAGGGGCCCGGATGAGAGCCCTCTTAACGCCGGGGCCGCGCCGGGGCCGCGCCGGGGCCGTCCCCGGACTCCGCCGGGGCTCAGCGCCCGGCGCGGGCCCGCCATTCCGGGGCGAGGACGGACCATATCTCCGAGTCGTGGCGCACGCCCCGGTGCAGGTAGTTCTGCCGGATCACGCCGTCCCGGGTCATCCCTAGCCGCTTCGCCACCGCGATCGACCGGATGTTGGATGCGGACGCGTCCCACTCCACGCGGTGCATACCGCGCTCGTACACCGCCCAGTCGATGAGGTGCCCGGCGGCGCGGGTGACCAGTCCGCGGCCCTGGGCGGCGGACTCCAGCCACACCCCGATCTCGCAGTTGCCGGACCGCACGTCGAAGACCCGGAAGAGGACGCCGCCGACGAGGGTGCCCTCCAGCCAGATGCCGTACAGCCGCCCGGTGTCCGCCGCCTGCTTCTCCGCGTACCGCTGGAGCAGGGCGCGCGCCGAGTCCGGGTCGGCGGCGAAGGAGGCGAAGGGGATCCAGGGGTCGACCGCCTCCCGGGCCCGGTCCAGGTGGGCGAGGAACTCCTCGGCCTGCCAGACCTCCAGCGGCCGCAGCTCCGCCGTGTCGTCACCCAGGGATATGGCGAACATCGTGCTCCTTCTCGGACTCCCGTACCAGGTGGGCACGGTCCCCCGACGGTTCGATGCCCTCGTCCGAGCGCGCCCCCGGAATCCTCGCACGCAGCGGTACGCAGTCGGGCGGCTCGATGCTGATGCGGGGCAGCCGCCGCTCCAGCCGGCCCGGCAGCCACCAGTTCGCCCCGCCGAGCATGTGCATCAGGGCGGGCACCAGCAGGGTGCGCAGGACGAAGGCGTCCAGGGCCACGGCGGTGGCCAGCGCGATGCCGAACATGGCGATGACCCGGTCGCCGCTGAGCACGAAGGCGAGGAAGACGGAGATCATGATCACGGCGGCGGAGTTGATGACCCGGCTGGTCTCGGCGAGGCCGACCCGGACGGAGCGCCGGTTGTCGCCGGTCTCCAGCCACTCCTCGTACATCCGGCCGACCAGGAAGACCTGGTAGTCCATGGAGAGGCCGAAGAGGACCGAGACCATGATCACGGGGAGGAAGGGTTCGATGGGCCCGGCGCTGCCGAGGCCGAGCAGTTCGCTGCCCCAGCCCCACTGGAAGACGGCCACCACGACGCCGAAGGAGGAGGCGACGGCGGCCACGTTCATCACGGCGGCCTTGAGCGGGATGCCGATGGACCGGAAGGCCAGGAGCAGCAGCAGGCAGCCGAGTCCGATGACGACCCCGACGAAGAGCGGCAGCTTCCCGACGATGATCTCGGCGAAGTCGTCGTAGCTCGCTGTCATCCCGCCGACGTAGGCCTCCAGCGAGGTGTTTTCCTGGACCGGCGGCAGCACGTCGTCCCGGATCCGGTCGACCAGTTCGCTGGTGTCCTGCGACTGGGGGGACGAGTCGGGTACGACGGTGAGGAAGGCGGTGTCGCCGGCGCTGTTGTAGGTGACCGGGCCGACCGAGGCTATGCCGTCGGTGGCGCTCAGCTGCTCGGGCAGTGTGTCCAGCGCCGACCGGTCGTCCGCGCCGTCGAGCTGGGCGGCGATGGTGAGGGGGCCGTTGACGCCGGGGCCGAAGCCGTCGGCGAGCAGGTCGTAGGCCTGCCGGGTGGTGGCCGTGGCGGGGTTGTTGCCCTGGTCGGAGGTGCCGAGGTGGAGGCCGAGGGCGGGCAGGGCGAGCACCAGCATGACGACGGCCGCGATCCCGCCCAGCAGCTTGGGGTGGCGCTCCACGAAGGCCGACCAGCGGGCGGCGAAGCCGGTGGGCAGCTCGGGCCGTGGTCCGTGTTCGGCGAGCTGCCGGCGTTCACGGCGGCTGAGCGCCCGCATCCCGATGAGCGAGAGCAGGGCCGGCAGCAGGGTGACCGAGGCCATGACGGTGAGGACGACGGTGAGCGAGGCGGCGATGGCGACGCCGTTGAGGAAGCCGAGCCGCAGGATCAGCATGCCGAGCAGCGCGATGCAGACGGTGGCGCCGGCGAAGACGACCGCGCGGCCGGTGGTCGTGACCGCGTTCTGGGCCGCTTCGTCGACCGACATGCCGCGCCGCAGTCCTCTGCGGTGCCGGGTGACGATGAACAGGGCGTAGTCGATGCCGACGCCGAGCCCGATGAGCATGCCGAGCATCGGGGCGAAGTCCGCGACGGTCATGACGTGGCCGAGCAGCACGATGCCCGCGTAGGCGGTGCCCACGGAGACCAGGGCGGTGGCGATGGGCAGCAGGCTGGCGGCGAGCGAACCGAAGGCGAGGAAGAGCACGACGGCCGCGACGACGACGCCGATGCCCTCGGCGAGGTGGGCGGTGGGCGCTTCGGTGAGGGCGACGGCGCTGCCGCCCAGCTCGACCTGGAGCCCGTCGGCCTCGGCGGCCTTCGCGGTGTCGACGAGGGCCTGTGCCTGGGAGGCGGGGATCTCGTCGGCGGACCGTTCGAAGGTGACCGTGGCGTAGGCGGTGTGGCCGTCCTCGCTGATCTGGCCGGGGCCGGCCGCTCCGTAGGGTCCGGTGACCGCGCCGACGCCGGGCAGGTCCTCGATCGCGTGGAGCGTCCGGGTCATGGTCTGCTCGACGTCGTCGGCCCGGACCGTGGAGCCGGTGGTGTGCCAGACGACGGTGTCGGTGTCGCCGCCGAGGTCGGTGAAGCCGCGCGAGAGAAGCTCGGTGGCGCGGCCGGATTCCGTGCCGGGGACCTCGTAGTCGTTGGAGTACGCCGAACCCGCGAAGCCCGCCGCGGCGGCGGTCCCGCCGAGGGCGGCGAGCCAGATGAGGACGGCGACGAGACGGTGCCTGATGCACCAGCGGGCAATGGCAGCCAACGGACGAGCTCCCTGTGGGTTCGTGGACCTTTACCCACAGATAACGCGATCTGCCCGTAAACGTCTCATGACCTGAGACTGCCACTCTGACAGCAGAACCTCATCATTTGTCCGCTTCGTGGCCACGGTCACAGGGCTTGATCTGTTCCCTACACGGGATGGATCAAGCCCGGTGACCACCGGATCCGGTCAGCCGGAGACGCTGGCGCGGCCGTTCTCGATGTGCCCCATGAGCCGCCGCCGGAAGCCGTCCTCCCCGTCGACGGTGACGGCGAGGTCGTACCAGCCGTGGGCGTCGGCCGCCGAGTGCACGAGCGCCCGGCTGCGGCCCGGCTTGACCCTGACACGGCGGGTCCAGTCCCGTACGTCCTCCTCGTCCACGTAGCCGAGCGGCCGCACCAGGAAGGTCAGGGTCCGGCGGCCGGTGTTGCGCAGGATGAGATGCAGGTCGCGGTCGCGGTGATCGATGCGGGTGGCGACCTCCGCTCCCCCGTCGGCCGGTCCGGCGAACTCGCGGCGGAAGCCGTTCGGCCCGGTGACCGTGAAGCGGTACGCCTCGCCCGTCAGCGGGACGGTCCAGTGCGCGCTGCCGTGGACGTCCTTGTGCTGCGGGGCCGGGAACTCGCCCGCGTACGGGTACAGCGCGAAGTGCGCCGAGGACCGGCCGGTACTGGCGAGCTCCACCCGCAGGGCGTCGCCCGACCGCCGCACCCGGGCGTCCGGCCGGTACGGCAGCGGGCGCGCCGGGCGTGCGCCGGGCTCCTGCTCGGGGAGCTGCTGGACGGCGGGCGGCTTCGGCTGCCAGCGTCCGCTGAAGGGCGGGATCGCCCCCGGCTGCTCGACGACGGGCCGCCGCCGGGGCCGGTCGAAGTCGAAGGCGGAGGTGAGGTCGCCGGTGACCCGGCGCCGCCAGTCGCTGATGTTGGGCTCCTTCACACCGGTCCAGCGCTCCAGGAAGCGGATGACGGAGGTGTGGTCGAAGACCTCGGAGCAGACGTACCCGCCGACGGTCCACGGCGAGACGACCAGCAGCGGCACCCGGATCCCGAGGCCGGTGGGACGGCCCTCCCACTGCTCGTCGGTCACCTCGGGGGGTGCGACGGGCGGCGGGACGTGGTCGAAGAAGCCGTCGTTCTCGTCGTAGTTGATCAGCACGGCGGTGTGCCGCCACACCTCGGGGTGCTTGCCGAGCGCGTCGAGGATCTTGTAGACGACGGTGGCGCTGTGCACCGGCGAGGAGACGCTCGGGTGCTCGGAGTCGATCGCCGAGGGGACCAGGTAGGAGACCGCCGGGAGCGTCCCGGCCGCCACGTCCTTGGCGAACTCCTCCGCCAGCGTCCCGGTCGGAACCCGGCGCAGCCCCCGCTCGAACAGGCTGCGTTCGCGCCGGGTGAGGGTGGCGACGCCCTCCTCCAGCAGCCCGAGCAGCCGCTCGCGCTCGGCTTCGGACGCGCCCCGGACCTTCGCGTAGAAGGCTTCCATGTAGGTGTGGCCGCCGGTCCTGGCGAGCGCCTTGCGGGCGATCGCCTTGAAGGAGGCGAAGAACTCGATCTGGTTGTCGGTGAAGTTCTCCCACTCGGTGTACGTACGCCAGCTGTGCCCGGCCTTCTCAAGCCGCTCGGCGTAGGTCGGCCAGTCGTAGCCGGGGTGGGTCCCCTCGCTGTACGCGTCGTTGCCGACGGCCCGCTTCCCGTTCGCCTCGAAGCCGGTCCTGCCGCTCCACAGGTGGTTGCGGTTGGGGCTGGTGGAGGTGTGGATCGAGGAGTGGTAGGCGTCGCAGACGGTGAAGGTGTCGGCCAGCTCGTAGTGGAGCGGGATGTCACGGCGGTCGTAGTACGCCATCGTGGCCGCGGTCTTCGCGCTGATCCAGCCGTTCATCCAGCCGCCGCCCCAGGCCTTCGCACCGCCGTTCCAGGAGTGGTCGAGGGCGCCGATGTACTGGAGGTCCTTCTGCTGCTCCTCGGCCGCTCCGCGCACCGGGAAGGGCAGCACGGCGGAGCCGGCCGCGCCGGGCTGCTCGAACACCGTTCCGCCGGTGGGCAGCTCGATGGCGTTACGGTCGCCGAAGCCGCGTACCCCGCGCAGGGTGCCGAAGTAGTGGTCGAAGGAACGGTTCTCCTGCGTCAGGATCACCACATGCCTGATGGAGCCGAGGCCTCGCCCGCCGGACCCCGCGTGGGCGGGCTGCGCGGCGATGGCGGCCTGGAGCGACGGCGGCAGGAACGATCCGGCCGCAGCGGCGCCGAGTGCTCCGCCGCCCAGCGCGAAGAGCCGTCGCCGTGACATGTCCGTGGTCAAAAGAGCCTCCTGGTTCCGGTGGGTACAGCCGGGAAGCTAGTCAGCCCAGGTGGCATGGGGAAGGACTGCGTACGGACCGGTGGTGAACGTCCAACAGGCCGGACCGGAAGTCCAACCCACCTGCCGCCGCTCTACGCCGAAGGGGCGGTGCGCCCGTGGTACGGGTGCACCGCCCCTTCGGGGTGGTGATCGGCCGGTCAGCCCTCGACGCCGAGCTTCTCCAGGATCAGCTCGCGCACCCGCGCCGCGTCCGCCTGGCCGCGGGTGGCCTTCATGACCGCGCCGACGAGCGCGCCCGCCGCCGCGACCTTGCCGCCGCGGATCTTGTCCGCGATGGCCGCGTTGCCCGCGATGGCCTCGTCCACGGCCGTGGACAGCGCGCCCTCGTCCGAGACGACCTTCAGGCCGCGCTTCTCGACGACGGTGTCCGGGTCGCCCTCGCCCGCGAGGACGCCCTCGATGACCTGGCGGGCCAGCTTGTCGTTGAGGTCGCCCGCGGCGACGAGCGCGGCCACCCGGGCGACCTGCGCCGGGGTGATCGGCAGCGCCTCCAGGCCGCGGCCGGTCTCGTTGGCGTTACGGGCCAGCTCGCCCATCCACCACTTGCGGGCCTGGTCGGAGGGTGCGCCCGCCTCGGTCGTGGCGACGATCAGATCGACCGCGCCCGCGTTGAGGATGGACTGCATGTCGTGCTCGGTGACGCCCCACTCCTCCTTGAGCCGCGCCCGACGCAGCCGGGGAAGCTCGGGGAGGCCCTTGCGGAGCTCCTCGACCCACTCGCGGGCCGGCGCCACGGGCACCAGGTCCGGCTCGGGGAAGTAGCGGTAGTCCTCGGCGTTGTCCTTGATGCGGCCGGCCGTGGTGGAGCCGTCCTCCTCGTGGAAGTGCCGGGTCTCCTGCACGATCGTGCCGCCCGAGGACAGCACGGCGGCGTGCCGCTGGATCTCGAAGCGCGCGGCCCGCTCGACGGAACGCAGCGAGTTCACGTTCTTCGTCTCGGAGCGGGTACCGAACGCCTCGCGGCCGTGCGGGCGCAGCGACAGGTTCACGTCGCAGCGCATCTGGCCCATCTCCATGCGCGCCTCGGAGACGCCGAGAGCCTTGATCAGCTCGCGGAGCTCGGCGACGTACGCCTTGGCGACCTCGGGGGCGCGGGCGCCGGCTCCCTCGATCGGCTTGGTGACGATCTCGATGAGCGGGATGCCGGCCCGGTTGTAGTCGAGCAGGGAGTGGGACGCGCCGTGGATCCGGCCGGTGGCACCGCCGACGTGGGTCGACTTGCCGGTGTCCTCCTCCATGTGGGCGCGCTCGATCTGCACCCGGAAGATCTCGCCGTCCTCCAGCTGGACGTCCAGATAGCCGTTGAAGGCGATCGGCTCGTCGTACTGGGAGGTCTGGAAGTTCTTCGGCATGTCCGGATAGAAGTAGTTCTTCCGGGCGAAGCGGCACCAGTCGGCGATCTCGCAGTTGAGCGCGAGACCGATCTTGATGGCCGACTCCACGCCGATCTCGTTGACGACCGGCAGTGCGCCGGGCAGTCCGAGACAGACCGGGCAGGTCTGGGAGTTGGCGTCCTGCTTCAGCTCCGTGGAGCAGCCACAGAACATCTTGGTCTTGGTGCCGAGCTCGACATGGACCTCGAGGCCCATGACGGGGTCGTAGGACGCGAGCGCGTCCTCGTACGACACCAGGTCAGTGACAGTCACGGTGAAACTTTCCCTCTCTAGCCCAGCAGGACGTCATCGTCGCCGAGACGCTTCAGTTCGCGATAGAGGATCGCGAGTCCGGTGGCGATGGCGGCCGCGGAGACGGCCGCGTCGACGAGCCGCAGCATGTCGTTCTCGTTGCGGGCGAGCTTCGCCTGCTTGGCGACGCTGATCGCGCCGAACGCGGTGCTGCCGAGCGCGATGTACACGCCGGTCTTGGACTTCTTGAAGTTCTTGGCCTTCTTTGCCATGGCACTCACAGCGACGGAGCCTCCTCAAGCAGCGGATGCCCCCACTTTTCCACGAAGGCGGCCTCGACGGCCGCTCCGACCTTGTACAGCCGGTCGTCCTTCATGGCGGGGGCGATGATCTGCAGTCCGACCGGCAGACCGTCCTCCGGGGCCAGGCCGCAGGGCAGCGACATGGCGGAGTTGCCGGCCAGGTTGGTGGGGATGGTGCACAGGTCCGCGAGGTACATCGCCATCGGGTCGTCGGCGCGCTCGCCGATCGGGAAGGCGGTGGTCGGGGTCGTCGGGGAGACGATCACGTCGACCTGCTCGAAGGCCTTCTCGAAGTCCTGGGTGATGAGGGTGCGGACCTTCTGGGCCGAACCGTAGTACGCGTCGTAGTAGCCGGAGCTGAGCGCGTACGTCCCCAGGATGATGCGGCGCTTGACCTCGTCGCCGAAGCCGGCCTCGCGGGTGAGCGCGGTGACGTCCTCGGCCGACTTCGTGCCGTCGTCGCCGACCCGCAGGCCGTAGCGCATGGCGTCGAAGCGGGCCAGGTTGGAGGAGCACTCGGACGGGGCGATCAGGTAGTACGCGGAGAGCGCCAGGTCGAAGGACGGGCAGTCCAGCTCGACGATCGTGGCGCCCAGCGACTTCAGCAGCTCGACCGACTCGTCGAAGCGCTGGAGCACACCGGCCTGGTAGCCCTCGCCGCGGAACTGCTTGACGACGCCGACGCGCATGCCCTGTACGGAGCCGTTGCGGGCGGCCTCGACGACCGGCGGGACCGGGGCGTCGATGGACGTCGAGTCCAGCGGGTCGTGCCCGGCGATGACCTCGTGCAGCAGCGCCGCGTCCAGGACCGTACGGGCGCAGGGCCCGCCCTGGTCGAGGGAGGACGAGAAGGCGACCATGCCGTAGCGGGAGACGCCGCCGTAGGTGGGCTTGACGCCGACCGTGCCGGTGACGGCGGCGGGCTGGCGGATCGAGCCGCCGGTGTCCGTGCCGATGGCGAGGGGGGCCTCGTAGGAGGCGAGGGCGGCGGAGGAGCCGCCGCCGGAGCCGCCGGGAATGCGGGTGAGGTCCCAGGGGTTGCCGGTGGGTCCGTAGGCGCTGTTCTCGGTGGAGGACCCCATGGCGAACTCGTCCATGTTGGTCTTGCCGAGGATGACGACGTCGGCGGCGCGCAGCTTCTGCGTGAGCGTGGCGTCGTACGGCGGGACCCAGCCATCGAGGATCTTGGAACCGACGGTGGTCGGCATGTCCTTGGTGGTGAAGATGTCCTTCAGCGCGAGCGGGACGCCGGCCAGCGGGCCGAGCTTCTCGCCCGCCTCCCGCTTCGCGTCCACGGCACGGGCCTGGGCGAGCGCGCCCTCGCGGTCGATGTGCAGGAAGGCGTGGACCTTCTCGTCGACCGCGTCGATCCGGGCCAGATGGGCCTCGGTGACCTCGACGGCGGTCAGCTCGCCGGAGGCGATCTTCCCGGCGATCTCGGCCGCGGTCAGCTTGATGATGGTGCTGATGTCCGTCATGGCGATTAGTCCTCCCCCAGGATCTGCGGCACCTTGAAACGCTGCTGCTCCTGGGCCGGGGCGCCGGAGAGCGCCTGCGCGGGTGTGAGCGACGGACGGACCTCGTCCGCGCGCATGACGTTGGTCAGCGGCAGCGGGTGGGAGGTCGGCGGTACGTCTTGGTCGGCGACCTCGGAGACGCGGGCGACCGCGCCGATGATGTCGTCGAGCTGACCGGCGAAGTGATCGAGCTCTTCGCCCTTCAGCTCCAGACGCGCCAGCCGGGCGAGGTGGGCGACCTCCTCGCGCGTGATGCCAGGCATGCAGCGATCCTCAGGGGTTGGTGTGTGGTTCTGGCCGGGGCCGGTGGCACATTTCCGCGTCCGTCCGAAGGACGGGCCGCGCGGCGTCCGGTGCGTGCGATCGCAAGGCGCCGGAGCGCCCTCGTGGCGGAGTCACGTGGGCGTTTCGGCAACGCGGCGAGCGTGCGTGCCAGGCGTCGCGCGGCAGGTGGAAATGTGCCACCGGCCCCCAATCCTATGGGGTCTCCCGCGAGCGGGTGCCCCACCCCGACCGGCCCACGCCTTTCCGGCGACCCGATCATGATCACCGGGACGCCCCCGAGCGGCCTCATGGGCTCTCGGTCTCCGCCGTGCCGTTCACCGCGCCGTTCAGCGACGCGTTCATCGAGCCGGTCGCCGACCCGGTGGCGGCGGCCGCCGCCTGGGCCCTCAGCTCCGCGGGCCGCCGCCAGCCGTGCTCGCCGCGCGCCCGCAGCCAGGCCGTCGTCTCCTGGGGCGGCATCGCGGCCGCCACCAGCCAGCCCTGCACCGCGTCGCACCGCAGGTCCCGCAGCCGCTCCCACGTCTCGTCGTCCTCGACGCCCTCGGCGACGACGACCAGGCCGAGCGAGTGGGCCAGGTCGATGGTGCAGCGGACGATCTCCGCGTCCTCGTGGTCGACCGCCAGCCGGGCCACGAAGGAACGGTCGATCTTCAGCTCGCTCACGGGGAGTCTGCGCAGGTGGACCAGGGAGGAGTAGCCGGTACCGAAGTCGTCGAGGGACATCTTCACGCCGTGCGCGGTGAGTCCGGCCAGGGTGTCGGCGGCACGCTGCGGATCCTCCAGCAGCACATGCTCGGTGATCTCCAGCTGGAGCGCTCCCGCGGGCACGCCGTGGCGGGCGAGGCGGGCGGCGACGCCCCCCGCGAAGCCGGGGGTGTGGACGTCGCGCGGGGAGACGTTGACCGCGACCGGCACGAACAGGCCCTGCGCCCGCCAGCGGGCGACCTGGGCGAGCGCCGTCTCCAGGACGTACTCCGTGAGGTGCGGCATCAGGCCGGAGGACTCGGCGATGGCGATGAACTCGTCCGGGGGAACCCGGCCGCGCTCCGGGTGCACCCAGCGCACCAGCGCCTCCAGGCCGGCGACCTGCCCGTCGAAACGGACCTTGGGCTGGTAGTGCAGCTCGACCTGGCCCGCGTCCAGCGCCCGGCGCAGGTCCCCGAGGAGCCCGAGCCGGTCGGGGGTGTTGCTGTCCCGCTTGGACTCGTAGACCTCCACGCCCGTGCGGTCCCGCTTGGCCTGGTACATCGCGACGTCCGCCCGCCGCAGCAGGCCCTCGGCGTCCAGGGCGTGGTCCGGGTAGACCGCGACCCCGGCGCTGGCCTCCAGGACGAGGGTCAGCCCGTCGAGGTCCAGCGGCGAGGACAGCTCGGCGACCAGGTGGCGGGCGACCTGCTGGGCGCTGGTGGTGGAGTCGGTGTGCGGCAGCAGGACGGCGAACTCGTCGCCGCCGAGCCTGGCCGCCTCCGCGCCGCGCGGCAGAGCGAGCCGCAGGCGCTCCGCTATCTGCAGCAGCAGCCGGTCGCCGGCCAGGTGGCCCAGGGTGTCGTTGACCGCGCGGAAGCGGTCCAGGTCGATCAGGACCAGCGCGGAGCGGGTGCCGATGCTCTCCGCGTCCTCCAGCGCCGACCAGGTCCGCTCCAGCAGCCACTGCCGGTTGGGCAGCCCGGTCAGCGGGTCGCGCAGCTGCTCCTCGGCGCGGGCACGGGCGATCCAGAGTGTGGAGTCCAGGGCGATCAGCGGCACCGCGAAGAGCGGCAGCAGGACGGGCATGGACATCGCCACGGCGCAGATCAGCGGGGCGAGCCCGAGGAGCGCGACGGCGACGAGCCCCTGGCGCAGCATCGCCGTACGGGCGATGGTGGGCAGCCCGCCGTTGTGCGGAGCCTGGGCGTACCACAGCAGGACCCGGGTGACGAGCAGATACGTCGACGCCGTCAGGAGCAGTTCCGGGACGGCCGCGATGCCCCAGTCGAGTGGCTGCCAGGGCTTCTCGACGGTGGGCACCTCGCCGAAGGCGGCCAGGACGAGGGCGGCCGCGCCGATGCCCAGCATGTCCACCCCGCCGTGCAGCAGCCCCTGCCACCAGCGGTGTCGGCGGGCGGTCCCGACGAGCACCACGACGGCGAGGCTGACCAGCACGGCCGGCAGCCAGCCGTACAGCAGCAGCACGGCGAGGGTGAGGGCGGCCCCGGAGCCGGTGCCGCCCCACCAGCGGTCGCGGCCGAGCGCCACCAGGTGGCCGACGATGATCCCGGTGAGCACGGCGAGGGACCAGCCCACCGCTCCGTCCGGGAAGAGCGCGTGCCCCTGCGACACGGTCCGGTAGGAACCGACCGCCAGCAGTAACGCGGCGATCCCTACGACGGCGGCGCCCACGGGGGGCGTGAGGCCGACGAAACCTTGCAGCCGCGACACCGTTGCGGCGCTCTCGGTCGGTTTCATTCCGTCCCTCTCACAGCCGGCGGTGCCGATGGCCCTCGGTGGCGCCCGGTCCCGTGGCGCCACGGCCCGGTCGAGCGGCCGTGCACGGCGGGCGCACCCCTCAACAGTAGGCCGCTAAAGGCTTCCAGGGGCAGCGCTCTACAGCTCTTGCCCGAATGCGAACCGACCACCCGTCACCATCTGCTAGTGCACCGAACGGGTGGTGCGGCAGGGCCGTTCGGGGAGCGGCGGACCCTTCTTCACCCCTCTGCCCCGTTTCCTTCCCCGCTCGGGCCGCGCCACGCCGGGGCAGCGTCTCGATGGCGTCTCGATCCGGAGAACAGTGGGCGAAGGGCGGCCCGGCGGTCGGTTACTCGCCGCTGTCCCCCGGGTCGGTCCCGGGCGCGGCTTCCGGGGCGGGCAGCGCCGCTTCCTTGGCACGTTCGGGTCCCTGTTCGAGCAGGATCGCGAATCCGTCCTCGTCCAGCACGGGCACCTTCAGCTGCATCGCCTTGTCGTACTTGGAGCCGGGGTTGTCGCCGACGACCACGAAGGCGGTCTTCTTCGACACCGATCCGGCGACCTTCGCGCCGAGGCTCTGGAGCGCCTCCTTCGCACCGTCGCGGGTGTGGCCCGTGAGGGTGCCGGTGACGACGACGGTGAGCCCTTCGAGGGGGCGGGGGCCCTCGTCCTCGTCGGAGCCCTCGTCCGCCATCCGTACCCCGGCCTCGCGCCACTTGCGCACGATCTCGCGGTGCCAGTCCTCGGCGAACCACTGCTTGACCGAGGCGGCGATGGTGGGTCCGACGCCGTCGGCGTCGGCCAGCTCCTGCTCGGTGGCCTCCTCGATGCGGTCGACGGAGCGGAACTGACGGGCCAGCTCCTGGGCGGCGACGGGCCCGACGTGCCGGATGGAGAGCCCGGTGAGGATCCGGGCGAGAGGAGCTTCCCTGGCGGCGGCGATGCCCTCCAGCATGGCGACGGCGTTCTTCTTCGGCTCGCCCTGCTGGTTGGCGAAGACCGTCGCGATCTTCTCCTCACCGGTCTTCGGGTCGCGCTTGGGCAGCCCGCTGTCCTGGTCCAGGACGTACGCCCGGATCGGCAGCAGCTGGTCGATGGTGAGGTCGAACAGATCGCTCTCGTCCCGCAGGACGGGCTCGGCGGGCTCCAGCGGCCGGGTCAGAGCGGCGGCGGCCACATAGCCGAAGTGGTCGATGTCCAGGCTCTTGCGCCCGGCGAGGTAGAAGACCCGCTCGCGCAACTGGGCCGGGCAGGTGCGGGCGTTGGGGCAGCGGAGGTCGATGTCGCCCTCCTTCATCGGGCGCAGCTCCGTGTCGCACTCGGGGCAGTGGGACGGCATCTCGAAGGCCTTCTCGGTGCCGTCGCGCAGGTCGACGACGGGGCCGAGGATCTCGGGGATGACCTCGCCCGCCTTGCGGATGACCACGGTGTCGCCGATGAGGACGCCCTTGGCCTTGACCACGTTCTGGTTGTGCAGGGTGGCGAACTCGACCTCGGAGCCGGCCACTTCGACCGGCTCGACCTGGGCGTACGGAGTGACGCGGCCGGTGCGGCCGACGCCGACGCGGATGTTGACCAGCTTGGTGTTGACCTCTTCGGGGGCGTACTTCCAGGCGATGGCCCAGCGCGGGGCGCGCGAGGTGGAGCCGAGGCGCCCCTGGAGCGGGATCTCGTCGAGCTTGACGACGACGCCGTCGATCTCGTGCTCCACGGAGTGCCGGTTCTCGCCGTAGTACGCGATGAACTCCCGTACGCCGGCGAGGGAGTCGACGACCTTGTTGTGCCGGGCGGTGGGCAGGCCCCAGGCGTGGAGGAGGTCGTAGGCCCCGGAGAGGCGGTCGATGCTCAGGCCCTCGTGGGCGCCGATGCCGTGCACCACCATGTGCAGGGGGCGGGTGGCGGTGACCTTGGGGTCCTTCTGGCGCAGTGATCCGGCCGCCGCGTTGCGGGGGTTGGCGAAGGGCTTGTCGTCGGCGGCGACCAGCCGGGCGTTCAGCTCCTCGAAGTCCTCCATGGGGAAGAAGACCTCGCCGCGGATCTCGACGAGCGCGGGGATGTTCTCGCCCTTGAGGCGGTGCGGGATCTCGGCGATCGTACGGACGTTGGGGGTGATGTCCTCGCCGGTGCGGCCGTCGCCGCGGGTCGCCGCCCGGGTGAGGCGGCCGTGCTCGTAGGTGAGGTTGACGGCGAGGCCGTCGACCTTGAGCTCGCACAGGAAGTGGTGGTCGGGGGTGCCGACGTCCCTGGCGACCCGGTCCGCCCAGGCGGCCAGCTCCTCGTCGTCGAAGGCGTTGTCCAGGGAGAGCATGCGTTCGCGGTGTTCCACGGAGGTGAACTCCGTGCGGTAGGGCCCGGCGACCTTCTGGGTCGGGGAGTCCGGGGTGCGCAGCGCCGGGTGCTCCTCCTCCAGGGCCTCCAGGAGACGCATCTGCCGGTCGAACTCACCGTCGCTGACGACCGGCTGGTCCTTCACGTAGTAGCGGAAACGGTGCTCCTCGATCTGCTCGGACAGCAGCGCGTGCTTCTCCCGCACGTCCGCCGGAACCGAGCTCTCCTGCTCCACCCGCTGTTCGCCGGCCATCTTCCCGTCCTCCCGTTTGCCCGTCGTCCCCGTCACTCAGGGTTGTCCGCGAGCGACCTCGCCGCTCTGGCGCTGTGGGCGAGCGCGGTGCGGGCGTACGCGGGCGACGCACCCGCGAGACCGCACGACGGGGTGATCGCGACGGACTCGGCGAGAGTCCCCGGATTCAGCCCCAGCCTGCTCCACAGCGTCCTGACTCCCATGACGCTACCGCCCGGGTCTGACAATCCGTCCGAGGCGGCATCCGTGGAGGGCACCACGCCGAGGAGGAGGTGGGTGCCGCCCTCGACGGCTTCCCCGATCGCTTCCTCCTCACGCTCGGTGAGCAACGAGAAGTCGAACGAGATCCCGTCGGCCCCGGCCCGGCGCAGCAGCGCGAACGGCACTTCGGGGGCGCAGGAGTGGACGAGCGTCGTCCCGTCCTCGCCCGCCGCGGCCAGGACGTCGCGCAGGGTCGCCTCGACGACCTGGCGGTCGACGGCGCGGTAGGTGCGGTAGCCGCTGGCGGAGCGGACGCGGCCCAGCAGGACGGCGGTCAGGGAGGGTTCGTCCAGCTGGAGGACGACCTTCGCCCCGGGCATCCGGCGGCGGACTTCCGCCAGATGGGCACGGAGTCCCTCGGCGAGGGATCCGGCCAGGTCGCGGCAGGCGCCGGGGTCGGCCAGCATGGCTTCGCCGCCGCGCAGTTCCAGTCCGGCGGCCAGGGTCCAGGGTCCGACGGCCTGGACCTTGAGCAGGCCCTCGTACCCCTGGGTGAACTCCTCCAGGGCGTCCAGGTCCTCCCCCAGCCAGGAGCGGGCGCGCCGGGTGTCGCGGCCGGGCCGGTCGCTGATCCGCCAGCCGCTCGGCTCGACATGGCCGTACATCTCGACGAGCATGCCGATGGTCCGGCCGATCATGTCTGCGCCCGGCCCGCGCGCGGGCAGTTCCGCCAGGTGGGGGATGCCCTGGCCGTCGGCGAAGGAGCCGGTGACGGTCTTCGCCGCCTCCCTCGCGTCTCCTCCGGGCATCGACCCGATGCCGGTCGCCGGACACCCGCTGAACTTGCTCTTCTCGCTCACGCGGGAAGCCTACGGTCACCGGCGGGGAAGCCGCTCTCCAGGGCGTCAGCGTCCGGGTCGGACGGTGAGGTCGTTGACCTCGGCGTCGCGCGGCAGGTCGAGCGCCATCAGGATCGTGGTCGCCACCGACTCGGGGTCGATCCAGCGGGCGGCGTCGTACTCCTTGCCCTCCTGCTGGTGCACCTTGGCCTGCATGGGGCCGGCGGTACGGCCGGGGTAGACGGTGGTGACGCGCACGCCGTTGCCGTGCTCCTCGTGGCGCAGCGAGTCGGCGAGGGCCTTGAGTCCGTGCTTGCTCGCGGCGTACGCGCTCCACCCGGCGTGGGCGGCCAGCCCGGCGCCGGAGTTCACGAACAGGACCTGCCCCTGGGAGACACGGAGCTGCGGGAGCAGGAGGCGGGTGATCTCGGCGGGGGCGATCAGGTTGGCGTTGAGCTGGAAGTGCCAGGCCTTGGGGGTGAGCTCGCCGACCTCGCCGAGCTCGACGACGCCCGCGATGTGCAGCAGGGTGTCGATGTGCTCGGGCATGGCCTGCTGGCCGAACGCCCAGGACAGCCGGTCGGGGTTGCCGAGGTCGCCGACGAGCGTGCGCGCTCCCGGGTAGAGGTCGGCGAACTCCTTGGCGCGGCCGGCGTCGCGGGCGAGCAGGACGAGGTCGTCGCCGCGCTCCTGGAGGCGGCGGGCGACAGCGGCCCCGATGCCGGATCCGGCGCCGGTGATGAGGTGGGTAGACATGGGGCGATCCTAGGTGGAGCGGTGATCACCGGGTCCGACGGACTCCCCTGCTCACTGGTGACCGGCGGCCTCTTCCAGGTAGGCGAGCGCGCCGACGCCGTCCTTGGCGAAGAAGACCAGGTCGGCCAGGGGGACGGGGAGGAAGCCCTCGTCCTCCATGCGCTGGAACTGCTGGCGCAGCCCGTCGTAGAAGCCCGCCGTGTTCAGCAGGACGACCGGCTTGGTGTGCTTGCCGTGCTTCTTCAGCTCCAGGATCTCGGTGGCCTCGTCGAGCGTCCCGGTCCCGCCGACCATGATCACGACGGCGTCGGCCTTCGCCAGGAGGAGCGCCTTGCGCTCGGCGAGGTCGCGGGCGATCACCATCTCGTCGGCGTCGGTCCGGGCGCTCGCGGCAAGGAATTCGACCGACACTCCGACGAGCCGCCCGCCCGCAGCCCGTACGCCGTCCGCGACGACCTTCATCAGGCCGCGCTCCGATCCGCCCCAGACGAGGGTGTGCCCGCCTCTGCCGAGCAGTTCGGCGAACTCCCGGGCGGGCACGGTGTAGTGGTCGTCGAGGTCGGCGGCGGAGAGGAAGACGCAGATGTTCATGGGAAAACCGTACGACCCGCCTCGGACACTCCCCTGCTCGCTCCCTCGTTCACTCCCCGGTTCACTCCCTCGTACGCTCCCTCGTTCCGGGGAGGATTCCGGCCACAGCAGAGGAACGGGGAAGATTACGGACCCCTGCGCCGCTGGAACAGGCATGACTGCCACGCGAGGACACCGCATCACCGTCGAGCCGGGCACCGAGCACGTCCGGGTCGTGCACGACGGACAGGTGCTGGCCGACAGCCGCCGCCCGCTCGTGCTCCGCGAGACGGGCTTCCCCGCCCGCTACTACCTGCCGCCCGAGGACGTCCGCACCGAGCTGCTTTCCCCGTCGGACACCAGTACTCACTGCCCGTTCAAGGGGGACGCCTCCTACTGGTCGCTGCCCGGGGCCGCCGATCTCGTCTGGGCCTACCCGGACCCGAAGCCCGAAGTCGCCGCGATCAAGGACCACTTCTGCTTCTACGCCGCGGAAACGGTGCCGGAGGGAGAAGAGACGCGGATGGTGCCGGAGGCGAAGACGGAAGCGCCGTGAGCGGTGCCGGGAACACCGTCCGGATGACCGCCGGTTCGCCTTCCTGGAATTTTCTTCCGCCGGAACGATGAGTTTTCCGGACCGCCCCGGTCTCCTCTCCCATGGACAGGACTCTCTCCGCCGACGGCACCCCTATCGCCTACCGCCGTCAGGGCGAGGGGCCGCCGCTGGTGCTGGTCGGCGGGGCGCTGAGCGCCGGGGCGGCCGGCGCACCGCTGGCCGCCCTGCTCGCGCCGCAATTCACGGTGCTCACCTACGACCGCCGGGGCCGGGGCGCCAGTGCTGACGCCGGGCACTGCACCGTGGCGCGGGAGGTCGAGGATCTGGCCGCCGTCGTCGGTGCGGCCGGTCCGGGCGCGTCGGTCTTCGGGATGTCGTCCGGCGGGGCGCTGGCCCTGGAGGCGGCGGCCGCCGGGCTCCCGGTGGAGCTGCTCGCCGTGTACGAGCCGCCCTACACGCCGGGCGCGTCCGACCTGCTGTTCAAGGCCCGCTGCACGGTCCGGCTGCACCGGCTGCTGGCGGCCGGGGACCGGGGCGGGGCGGTGGAGCTGTTCCTGTCCATGACGGGCGTCGCCGAGGAGACGGCCGCCCGGATGCGGCGCACCCCGGTGTGGGCGGAGCTGGAGGCGATGGCGCACACCCTGGCGTACGACGACGCCCTGCTGGGCGACGGGTCGGTCCCGGCCGAGCGGTTCGCGGCCGTCGCCGCCCGGACGCTGGTGATCTGCGGCGGCTTCAGCAGCGCCCCGGCACGCGCGGCGACCGGGACGCTGGCCGAGGCCCTCCCGCGCGGCCGGCACCGCACGCTGACGGGCCAGATGGGCGAGGTGGCACCCCAGGTGATCGCCCCGGTGCTGGCGGACTTCTTCGCCACGAACGTGTACGCGCTCCGGCAGACGTCGTGAGCCGGTGGGCCGGTTACGCGCGTCGGGCGTCAGGCGTCGCGAGCCGGTAGGACGGCCGGTTACGCGCGTCAAGCGCCGTGAGCGTCCCCGGCCGGTCCGGACGAAGGGCGCGGGCTCAGCCGCCCGTCGCCACCCGCTCGCGGCGGGACGTCGTGGCGATGGTGGCCGAGCCGACCACGCGCGTGCCGTCGTACAGGACGACCGCCTGGCCGGGGGCCACGCCCCGGACCGGCTCGGTGAAGGTGACGTTCAGCTCCGTGCCGTCCACCAGCTCGGCCGTGACTTCGCTCTCGCCGCCGTGGGCGCGCAGCTGGGCGGTGTACGTACCTGGGCCTGCCGGGGGCGTACCGCACCAGCGGGGCTTGATGGCGGTCAGCGAGGTCACGTCGAGGGCCTCGACCGGGCCGACGGTGACGGTGTTGTTCACCGGGGAGATGTCAAGGACGTAGCGCGGCTTGCCGTCGGGCGCCGGGTGGCCGATCTTCAGGCCCTTGCGCTGGCCGATGGTGAAGCCGAACGCGCCCTCGTGGGTGCCCAGCTTCGTACCGGACTCGTCGAGGATGTCGCCCTCGGCGGGGCCGCCGAGGCGGTTCGCCAGGAAGCCCTGGGTGTCGCCGTCGGCGATGAAGCAGATGTCATGGCTGTCGGGCTTCTTGGCGACGGCCAGGCCGCGGCGCTCGGCCTCGGCGCGGATCTCGTCCTTGGTGGTGAGGGTGTCGCCGAGCGGGAACATGGCGTGGGCGAGCTGCTTCTCGTCCAGGACGCCGAGCACATAGCTCTGGTCCTTGGCCATGTCGGAGGCGCGGTGCAGTTCGCGGCTGCCGTCCTCGGTGAGCACGACCGTGGCGTAGTGGCCGGTGCACACCGCGTCGAAGCCGAGGGCGAGGGCCTTGTCGAGCAGCGCGGCGAACTTGATCTTCTCGTTGCAGCGCAGGCAGGGGTTGGGCGTGCGCCCGGCCTCGTACTCCGCGACGAAGTCCTCGACGACGTCCTCGCGGAAGCGTTCCGCCAGGTCCCAGACGTAGAACGGGATACCGATGACGTCGGCCGCGCGGCGGGCGTCCCGGGAATCCTCGATGGTGCAACAGCCGCGCGCCCCGGTCCGGAAGGACTGGGGGTTCGCGGACAGGGCGAGGTGGACACCGGTCACGTCGTGGCCCGCCTCGGCGGCGCGGGCCGCGGCGACGGCGGAGTCCACGCCGCCCGACATCGCGGCGAGGACACGCAGGGGGCGCTGGGAAGTCTGAGTCATAGCTCCTCCAGGGTACGGGTCGCCGGGAACCGAACGCTCGCGGATATGCGTTGACGGTCACATGGGGAACAACGGGAGCACCCGGGCATCGCGAAAGCCGTCGGGAAAGCCGTCGCGCAAGCCTTCGCGGAAGAAGGCGGCGGACGGCGTCAGCAGGCGCGCACTGCTGATCGGCGGCGGCGCGGTGGCGGCCGCCGGCACCGCCGCCGTGCTCGCGCGCGACAAGGCGAAGCGCCTGTGGTGGCGGCTGCCCGGCGTCGAGAAGCCCCGGAAACCGGGCGAGCTGGACTACGCGGGGGCGACCTGGGTGGCCGCGTCCGAGGCGAACTGGCGGCGTGCGGACCGCCCGGACGACTTCACGATCGACCTCGTGATCATCCACGTCACCCAGGGCAGCTTCGACAGCGCGGTGAAGGTGTTCCAGGACCCCGCACACCAAGCCGCAACACACTACATAGTGGGGCAGGACGGGCGGGTGGTGCAGATGATCCGCGAACTGGACGTGGCATACCACGCGGGCAACCGCGCCTACAACGAGCGCGCCGTCGGCATCGAGCACGAGGGGTTCGTGGACCGGCCGAAGGACCTCACGAAGGCGATGTACGCGTCCTCGGCGCGGCTCACGGCGTCGGTCTGCGCCCGGCACGACATACCCATCGACCGTGAGCACATCATCGGGCATGTGGAGGTGCCGGGCACCGACCACACCGATCCGGGGCCGCACTGGGACTGGGACCGCTACCTGGAGCTGGTACGGCGGGCCGCGGCGGCGCCGCCCAGCCCTTCCCCCTCGCCGTCCGTGAAGGCGTAGCCACGCCTTCCTCAGCTGAGCCCGGCCGTCCTCGCCCGCTCCACCGCCGGGCCGATCGCCTCCGCGAGCGCCTTCACGTCGTCCTCGGTCGAGGTGTGGCCGAGCGAGAAGCGCAGAGTGCCCCGGGCCAGGTCCGGATCGGTACCGGTGGCGAGCAGGACGTGGCTGGGCTGGGCGATCCCGGCGGTGCAGGCGGAGCCGGTGGAGCATTCGATGCCCTGGGCGTCCAGCAGCAGGAGGAGCGAGTCGCCCTCGCAGCCCGGGAAGCTGAAGTGGGCGTTGGCCGGAAGGCGTCCGGCCGGATCCGGGTCACCGCCGAGCACGGCGTCCGGCACGGCCCGGCGCACGGCGGCCACGAGGTCCTCGCGCAGGGAGCCCACGCGCCGGGCGAACTGCTCGCGCCGCTCGGCCGCCAGCCGTCCGGCGACCGCGAAGGAGGCGACGGCGGGCACGTCCAGGGTCCCGGAGCGCACGTGCCGCTCCTGGCCGCCGCCGTGCAGCACGGGTACGGGGGTGTGGTCACGGCCCAGCAGCAGCGCGCCGATCCCGAACGGCCCGCCGATCTTGTGCCCGCTGACCGTCATCGCGGCCAGTCCGGAGCGGGCGAAGTCGACCTCCAGCTGGCCGAACGCCTGGACCGCGTCGGCGTGCATGGGGATGGCGAACTCCGCGGCGACGGCCGCCAGTTCGCGGACCGGCATGATGGTGCCGATCTCGTTGTTGGCCCACATCACGGTGATCATCGCGATGTCGTCGGGATTGCGGAGGATCGCCTCGCGCAGGTCTTCGGGATGGACCCGGCCGTGACGGTCGACCGGAAGGTAGTCGACGGTCGCGCCCTCGTGTTCGGCGAGCCAGTCGACGGCGTCCAGGACGGCGTGGTGTTCGACGGGACCGGCGAGGACCCTGGTGCGGCGGGGGTCGGCGTCGCGGCGGGACCAGTAGAGGCCCTTCACGGCGAGGTTGTCGGCCTCCGTGCCGCCGGAGGTGAGGACGACCTCGCTGGGGCGTGCGCCGAGGGCGTCGGCGAGGGCTTCTCTGGACTCCTCGACGGTACGGCGGGCCCGGCGTCCGGCGGCGTGCAGTGAGGACGCGTTGCCGGTGGCGGAGAGCTGGGCGGTCATCGCCTCGATCGCTTCGGGAAGCATCGGGGTGGTCGCGGCGTGGTCGAGGTAGGCCATGGTGGAGCCGATTCTACGAGCCCTGGCGGGGCGCATGCCGGGCGCATCGCGGCCCGGCCCTCGCGCACGCCCGCGCGAGGTGCGGCGGACCGGCTCACAGCCCGGTCGGGGACCTGCTCCGGAGTCCGGTCCGGCACGGGGAGAGCGGCTCACGGGCCGCGTCGGGGGCGTCCGTCAGCCGCCGAAGTTCCAGGCGGCCGCGCCGTTGGCGGTGACCAGCCCGCCCCCGTACAGCCACTCGCTGCGCGGCGCCCGCCCCCGTACGGCTACTCGCTGCGCGGGGCCTTGGCGAGCTGGCGGGACTGGGCGACGAGGCGGTCGGCGCTGTCCCAGACCTCCGCGTCCTCCTCCAGGAAGCCGCCCGCGAGGTTGCGGGTGGTGATGGCGACGCGCAGCGGGCCCGGGGCGGGGCGGCAGCGGATGTGGGTGGTCAGCTCGACGGTGGGCGTCCAGCCGGTCAGGCCCAGCTCGAACGAGGTCGGCGGCAGGGCGTCCACCGTGAGCAGCAGCGACAGCGGGTCCGGGTCGCGGCCGTCGGCCAGGCCGAACCAGCCGCGCATCTCGCCCTTGCCGGACGGGGCACCGACGGCCCAGCCGACGGTCGCCGGGTCGAGCTTGATGTCGAGGCGGTCGGTGATCGCGGAGCTGCCGGGGATCCTGGGCGCGCCGTCGCTCGGGCCGAGGCAGTGGTCCCGGTCGGGCATGGCGGGCGGGAGGGCCGTCGTGCGGACGTCGTCGGGGAGCGTGTCCAGGTCGCCGTACGTGGCCAGGACGCGGATGCGCTCGATCTCGCTGCCGTCCTCGGCGTACTGGAAGAGGGAGGCCTGGCCCGTGGAGAGGGTGCGGCCGGTGCGGACGGTCTGGGTGCGTACGACGGCGGGGCCCGGCACGGAGGCGGTGAGGTAGTACGCCGAGACGGAGAACGGGTCGGAGTGCGGCAGGGCCTCGCCCAGGGCCCGGCCGAGCAGGGCCAGGAGGTAGCCGCCGTTGACGGCGTGGATGATGGTCCAGCCTGCGGAGAGCTCGGCGTCGTAGACGCCCTCCTCGCGCAGGGTGACCGCGGTGTCCCGGTCGAATTCGCTGTCGCCGATGGTTGCCCGTGCGGTCTGCGCCGCCTCAGTCGCTGCCTGTGCCATGGCATGGACGGTACATCGATCACCCTACTGAGCGGTAGCTTTTTGGTCCCGCAATACTCGGCTACGTGGCCGCCGCGCCCTCCTCGGCCCGTGCGGAGGAACGGTTGTACGCGCGCGGCGCCCGCCAGTGGAAGCGCAGCGCCAGCAGGCGCAGGGCGAACGCGGCGATCACCGCCAGGCCGCTGGTCAGGGCGTTGAGGGTGTCGAAGCGGATGCACAGGACCACCATGGTCGCGCCGACGATCGCGGGCACCGCGTAAAGGTCGCGGTCCCAGCGCAGCAGCGAGGGCACCTCGTTGGCCAGTACGTCGCGCAGCACACCACCGCCGACCGCGGTGGCCAGGCCCAGCGCCGCCGACGCGGTGAGCCCGAGGCCGTACTCGTACGCCTTGACCGTGCCGGTCACGCAGAACAGACCGAGGCCCGCCGCGTCGAAGACGTTGACGCCGACCTGGATGCGCTCCACGTGCGGGTGGAGGAAGAAGACCAGCACGGCGGCGAACAGCGGGGTGATGAAGTAGCCGAGGTCGGTGAAGGCGGCGGGCGGGATCGCGCCGATCATCACGTCGCGGAACAGCCCTCCGCCCAGCGCTGTCACCTCCGCGAGGACCGCGATGCCGAAGACATCGAAGTTCTTGCGGACGGCGAGCAGGGCGCCCGAGATCGCGAAGACGAAGATCCCGGCGATGTCGAGCGCGTGCAGGACGGAGGGCGTGAACAGTTCGGTGAGCACCGGACAATTGTGCCGGTCCTAGTCCTGGGCTCCGTCCTTGGCCGGTGCGTCGGCGGGCACACCGCCCTGACCAGGCACCTTCGCGGCCGCCGCCGTTTCGGCCGCCGCCGCCGTTTCGGCCGCCACCGCCGTTTCGGTCGTCGCCACCGCCCCGGTCGCCACCGCTTCCGTGCCGATGGCCTTCCCGCCGCCCGTGGCCGGATTCTGCTTCACCGTTCCGGCCTCGATCTCGGCCGTGAAGTGGCAGGCCACCTTGTGCCCGTTGCCGGTGTCCAGCAGCGGCGGGCGTTCCGTGGCGCACTTGGTCTCCTGCACCCACGGGCAGCGGGTGTGGAACCGGCAGCCGGCCGGCGGGTTCGCCGGGGAGGGCAGGTCGCCGTGGAGCAGGATCCGCTCACGGCGGTCCTCGATCTCGGGGTCGGGCACCGGGACCGCCGACATCAGCGCCTTGGTGTACGGGTGCCGGGGCCCCGCGTACAGCGCGTCGCTCGGGGCCTCCTCGACGAGCCCGCCGAGGTACATCACCCCGATGACGTCCGAGATGTGCCGGACGACCGCGAGGTCGTGCGCGATGACCAGGTAGGTCAGACCCAGCGATTCCTGGAGGTCCTCCAGCAGGTTGATCACCTGCGCCTGGACCGAGACGTCCAGCGCGGACACCGGCTCGTCGCAGATGATCACGTCCGGTTCCAGGACCAGGGCGCGGGCGATGCCGATGCGCTGGCGCTGGCCGCCGGAGAACTCGTGCGGGTAGCGGGACATCGCGTTGGACGGCAGGCCGACCTTGGCGAGGATGTCCTCGATCTTCTTCCGGCGCTCCGACGCGTCCTTCCCGATGCCGTGGGCCGCCATGCCCTCGGCGAGGATGGACTCGATGTTCTGCCGGGGGTTGAGGCTGCCCAGCGGGTCCTGGAAGACCATCTGGAGGCGGCGGCGGAAGGCCCGCATCTCCTCGGAGGGCAGCTTCGCCAGGTCGGTGCCGTCGAAGACGACCCCGCCCTCGGTGATGTCGTTCAGCCGCAGGACCGCGCGGCCGAGCGTCGTCTTGCCGCAGCCCGACTCGCCCACCAGTCCGTACGTCTGACCGGACTCGACGCTCAGCGAGACGCCGTCGACCGCGTAGACGTGACCCACCGTACGGTCGAAGAAGAGGCCCTTCTTGACCGGGAAGTGGACTTTGACGCCGTCCAGTTCGAGAAGGCTCATGCCGGGACCTCCGCCTTGGGCAGGACCGGGTTGACGCAGCGCACCTGGTGTCCGGCCGTGCGTGGTTCGGTCAGTTCGGGGGTGCCGGTGAGGCACTCCATCGTGTAGTGGTCGCACCGGGGTGCGAACGCGCAGCCGTCGGCCCAGGCGATCTTGTCGTTGATGGACCCGCGGATCGGGTGCAGCGCCTCGCCGCGCGGCGCGTCCAGCCGCGGGATGGAGCCGAGCAGCCCGTGCGCGTACGGGTGGGTGGGGTGGGCGAACAGCTCGCGGCGGCCCGCCGACTCCACGGCCCGCCCGGCGTACAGGACGTTGACCTCGTCGCAGAGGCCGGCGACGACGCCGAGGTCGTGCGTGATCATCAGCAGGGCGGTGCCCTCCTGGTCGACCAGCTCCTTCAGGAGCTCCAGGATCTGCGCCTGGATGGTCACGTCCAGGGCGGTCGTCGGCTCGTCGGCGATCAGCAGCCGGGGGGCGCAGGCGACCGCCATGGCGATCAGCGCGCGCTGGCGCATCCCGCCGGAGAGCTGGTGCGGGTACTCCTTGAGCCGCCGGTCCGGGTCGGGGATGCCGACCCGGTCGAGCAGCGAAGCGGCTTCCTTGCGGGCCTTCTCGCCCTTCAGCCCGCGGTGGCGCTGGAGGATCTCGGTGACCTGGATCCCGATCGGGACGACCGGGTTCAGCGAGGAGAGCGGGTCCTGGAAGATCATCGCCAGCTGGCTGCCGCGCAGATCGCGGAGCTTGCGCTCGTTCATGGTCAGCAGGTTCTGGCCGTCGAACTCGGCACGGCCGCCGACCCGCGCGCCCTTGCGGGGCAGCAGCCCCATCAGGGCGAGCGAGGTGACGGACTTGCCGCAGCCCGACTCGCCGACCAGGCCCACGACCTGGCCCTGGTCGACCTCGAAGGAGACACCGTCCACAGCCGTGGCGTCCTTGCGGCCGCGGGCGGTGAAGGTGACGCTGAGTTCCTCAACGGAGAGCAGTGACATAGGATTTCAGCCTCGCAACTTCGGGTCGAGGGCTTCGCGCATGGCCTCGCCGAGCAGGGTGAAGCCGAGGGCGGTGATGATGATGCCGACAGCCGGGTAGGCCGCCATCATCGGGTCGTTGTCGAAGAAGCGCTGCGCCTGGGAGAGCATCACGCCCCACTCGGGAACGGCCGGGTCGGGGTTGCCGAGGCCCAGGTAGGACAGGGCCGCGGCCTCGATGATCGCGGTGGCCAGGCTCAGGGTGGCCTGGACGATCACGGGGCTCAGCGAGTTCGGCAGGATCTGCGTGAGCACGATCCGCTTGCGCCGGATGCCGACCGCCTTCGCGGCGAGCACGTAGTCGGCGCCGCCCTGGACGAGCATCGAACCGCGCAGCAGGCGGGCGAAGATGGGGATCTGGACGACCCCCACGGCGATCATCACGGTGGTCAGCGACTGGCCGAGGACCGCGGCGATGGAGACGGCGAGCAGCAGCGAGGGCAGCGACAGCATGATGTCGGTGAAGCGCATGATCACCGTGTCGACGCGCTGGCCGACCTTGCCGCCGAGGGTGGCGGCGGCGCCGGAGAGCACACCGACCAGCGCGCCGACGGTCAGGCCGATGAGCATGGAGACCACACCGACGAGGAGCGTCTGCCGGGCCCCGACGAGCCAGCGGGAGAACATGTCGCGGCCCAGGTGGTCGAGGCCGAACCAGTTCTCGCCGCGCATGCCGATGAACTTGCCCTGGTTGGGGAAGACCTCGCTGCGCCAGAGCTGCGCGGTGGGGCCGTGCGGTGCGACCCAGGGGCCGACGATCGCGACGAGGACGAACGCGCCGATGATGACCGCGCCGATGATCGCCATCTTGCTGGACCGCATGCGGCGGAAGGCCTCGCGCCACAGGCTGGTGCCGGTGACCGTCGCCGAGCTCTGCGTCAGCTCGGCGAGACGGTCGATCTTGTCTGCTTTGTTGGTCAGGATCGTCACGTCAGTGCACCCGCACTCTCGGGTCGATGATGCTGTACGCCAGGTCGACCAGCAGGTTGATCAGCACGTACACCATCGCGATGAAGAGAATGAACCCGACGAGGACCGGGTAGTCGCGGCCGTCGATCGCGGTACGGATGAAGGAGCCCAGGCCGCCGAAGTCGAAGACGGACTCGGTGAGCACCGCACCGGAGAGCAGGCTGCCGGTCAGCAGACCGACCGCGGTGATCACGGGCAGCAGCGCGTTGCGCAGGACATGGCGACCGCGCACGGTCCTCTTGTCGAGGCCCTTGGACTCGGCGGTACGGATGTAGTCCTCGCCGAGCACCTCCAGGACGCTGGCGCGGGTCATCCGGACGATGACGGCGAGCGGGATCGAGGCCAGCGCGACGGCGGGCAGGACCAAGTGTTCGATCGCGTCCCAGCTCGCGTCGAGCTCGCCGGTCAGCAAGCCGTCCAGGACGGCGAATCCGGTGACGTCGGTGGCGTTGATGCCGGAGTCGAGCCGGCCCTGACTCGGGAACCAGCCCAGCTCCACGGAGAAGATCCCGCGCAGCAGCACGGCCAGGAAGAAGACCGGGATGCAGATGCCGAGCAGTGATCCGGAGACGGAGGCCACGTCCAGCCAGCCGCCGCGGTGCTTGGCCGCGAGGTAACCCATCGGAATGCCCACGACGACGGCGATCAGGATCGCCGTGACGCTCAACTCCACCGTGGCGGGGAAGGCGCGGGTGAATTCGTCCCACACCGGCTGCCCGGTCTGGGTGGAGGTTCCGAGGTCGAGCTCGAAGATGCGCTTGAGGAAGCGCCAGTACTGGACGTGGACCGGCTCGTCGAGCCCGAGTGCCCGGTTGATTCTCGCCACTTCGGCTTCGGTGGCCCGCTCGCCCAGGATCGCTGTGGCGGGCCCGCCGGGCAGTCGGTTCAGCCAGAGGAACAGCAGGACCGACAGGCCGAGCAGGGTGGGAATGAGCTGGAGAAGTCTTCTTACGACGAGTCGCAGCACCCCGCATGCCCCTTTCTCACGTGCGTCGATGCGGGTCCGCCCGGCCACCTCGTTGCTGTGGCCGGGCGGACCCGCTGGTGTGCGATTACTTGAAGGAGACCTCGGCGAAGTTCTCCTGCGTCAGCGGGGAGACCTTCGGCGGGTTGACGTTCTTGGCGAACGCGATGGCCGGCGGCGACGACGAGATCGGCACGCCCGGGACGTACTCCATGATGGCCTCGTTGGCCTTCTTGTACGCCTCGGTGCGACCGGCGGTGTCGGTGACCTTGGAAGCGGCGTTCACGGCGTCGAAGACCTTCTCGTCCTTGAAGCCCCACTGCTTGTCCGGCCCGGAGAACCAGGTGCCGATGAAGTTGTAGCCGTCGTTGAAGTCACCGGTCCAGCCGAGCATGTGCAGGGCGCAGGAGCCCGCCTCGGTGGCGTCCAGGTAGTCCGGGGCCCACTTCATGGCCTTCGGCTTGACGGTGATGCCGGCCTTCTCCAGGTCGGCCTTCATCAGCTCGAACATGTCCTGCGGGGCAGGCATGTACGGGCGGGTGACCTCGGTCGGGTAGCAGAAGTCGAGGCTCAGCTTCTCCTCGCCGGCCTGCTTGAGGAGGTCCTTCGACTTGGCGGTGTCGAACGGGTACGTCTTCACCTTGTCCGAGTAGCCGGCGACCGTGTCGGGCATGAACTGCGTCCCGACCTTGCCGCCCTCGGGCAGCTGGGTGTTGACGAGGTTCTCGCGGTCGATGGCGTGCGTGATCGCCTGACGGACCTCGGGCTTCTTGAGCGCCGGGTTCGCCGACTGGCTCATGCCCAGGTAGAAGATATTGAAGACGTCACGGGTCGGAACCTCGTAACCCTCCTTCTCCAGCGTCGTCACATCGGCCGGCGCGACCAGGTCGTAGCCGTCGATGTCACCCGCCTGGAGCGCCTGGCGGCGGGTCTCCTCGGTGGAGATGGTGCGGAAGACCAGGTTCTTCACCTTGGCCTTGTCGCCCCAGTAGCCGTCGAAGGCCTCCAGGGAGACCTCCTTGTTGCCCTTGTTCCACTTCACGATCTTGTACGGGCCGGTGCCGGCGACCGTGCCGGCCTCCTGGCTGTACTTGGGGTACGTGATCGCGTCGCCCTTGGCGGTCGCGTTCTGCTTCGCGTACTCCTTGAGAGCCTTCGGCGAGTGGATCGCCAGGGCCTGGAGGGAGAAGCCGCCCGGGAGGTTCGCCGAGGGCTCGTTGACCTCGATGACAGCCGTGTTGTCGTCCTTGGCGGTGCAGGACTTGTAGTTCGGCTTGGGCGTCTCGGGGTCCTCGTTCTTCGCGAACCCGCCCATGATGCTCTGCCAGTAATAGGAGACCGCGCTGGACTGGTACGTGCCCGTCCAGTTGAACCAGTAGTCGTAGTTCGCGCAGACGGCGGCGGCGTTGAACGCCTCGCCGTCGTGGAACTTCACACCCTGGCGCAGGTTGAACGTCCAGACCTTGCCGGCCGGGTCGCTCTCCCACTTCTCGGCGAGGCCGCCGACGAGCTCGCTTCCACCGGGCTCGTGCTCCAGGAGCGCCTCGAAGGCCTGACGGGTGACGCGGAACGTCTCGCCGTCGCTCGCGAGGGCCGGGTCGAGGGAACCGGGGTCACCGGCTCCGGCGAAGACGAAGGTGTCCTTGTCGCCCCCCTTGGAGCCGCCTTCGTCCCGCTCGCTGGAACAGCCCGTGGCGATCAGACCGACAGCGACCGCTGTCGTGATCGCCCGGACAGCCCGGGACTTGAATATGCGCATGGGTCCACCCCTGGTTCGCCATGTGGTGAGGTTGATGGCCGCACACTACAGACGGTGCCTGCCGCTGAGAACAGTCCGGATAGCGGTGAGACCTAGTCGAGACCCGGACAGTTAACAAACCGTCCAGATCCGGGACATCCTCGCGGGGGAAGTTAACAAGCCGGACATCAAGGGGTGTTCGACGGAGGGTGACCGGAGGCGGCGGGCGCGCCCGACCGCTCGGCGCAGTTCAGCGGGGCTGGGGCGGGTATCCGTAGCCGGGGGCGGCGAGCGGCGGCGGACCGGCGGGGACGTGTGCCTCACGGTCGTAGAACGGGCGGGCGTTCGCGCGCAGCCACATGCCGACCGGGTCGTACTCGTCGGACATGGCGACGGTGGAGACGGGCAGCCCCTCGGGGACCGCCCCGACCGACTGCCGCATCATCTCGCGCACCGATTCGACGGAGGCGCGGCCGGTGTCGTAGAGGTCGAGGCCGATCGCGAGATACGGGACGCCGACCGCGGGGTGCACCCAGGCGCGGCGCAGGGAGCGGATCGCGGGGGTGCGGTGGGCGTTCTGGGTGAGCAGGGCGTAGAACTGCGGGAGTTCGATGGCGGGGTCGGAGAGCCGGAGCGGTCCGGCGGGCAGCCGGTCCAGGCCGGTGGCGACGCGGCGCAGGTCGAGCCAGGGGACGCCGACGCCTCCGCCGGGGGCGTGCGGGTTGAGCCAGATGCCCCAGCGGTCCGGGAAGAGGGCGCGGGCGATGTCGCGCCCGGTGACCAGCTCGTGGGCTCGGTTCCAGCCGCTGGCGGAGAGCTCCTGGGCGGAGGTGACGCAGGGGGCGTAACCCAGGCCGTCCACCTCCATGTTCCCGTACTGGGCGTCCGGTGAACCGGCCGTGCCGTGCCAGAGCAGCATCCAGATCCGGCCCTCGGCGATAGCGGCGAGCAGCGCCTCGTAGGTGTCGTAACGCCCGGGGGTCACCTGGCGCAGCATGTGCTCGACCTTCCCGGCCGCCGCGGTGCCTGACGCACTCACCCTGGGTCCCGCCCCTCGTCGATCCGTCGCGTTCGCGCCGCCGCTCCCGGGCACACGGGAGCGACCACGCCATCAAACCAGCTTAGACCCACCGGCAATTGGGGGGTGGCGTCACGGGGCTGGGCACGCACTCCCCCAAGCTCTCGGCTCCGCTCGACCAGGGGAGACCCCATCTGCCTCAATCCTCCGCCTTGCAGCTGCACGCACCCAGCCCCGCTCCTTCTCCCACCCCCCAATTGCCGGTGGGTCTTATGCGCCACTTCTGACACCGACTTGACGGCACGGTCCGGCGGCGCAGTGACCCGGCTGCCCTCCGGTCCGGCCGGTGGACCTCGTGCCGGTGGATCAGTGGCCCTCGCGCCGGTAGAACGGGCGTACTTTCTCCCGCATCCAGTCGCCGACGAGGTCCTGGGCCACATCCAGCAGGACCAGGTTGACCGGCCAGGGCACCTGGACCCGGCCGAGCGCGCGGCCGATGGCGTCCATGGGGGCGCTCTGCCCCGCGCCGTCCCAGGTGGCGAACTCGACGCCGACGAAGAGGACCGGGTCCCCGCCCTCGATGCTGGCCAGCGCCCGGCGGGCGGTGCTCACCACACCGGCGGCCTCGAACTCCTCGGACACGGCGGTGAGGAAGTCGACCGGGTCGTGCTGCCAGTCCGGCTCGAACAGCCGGACCCGGCCGCCGGTGGCGGGCCCGTCCAGGGCGCTGCGGCCGGTCCGGCAGAGCTCGGCGACGGCCGGCGGGGGAAGCGGTACGCCGACCGCGCCGCCGGGGTTCACGGCGATGCCGACCTGCGGGGGCAGGC
Organism: Streptomyces sp. NPDC048142; assembly: GCF_043202835.1. Lineage (NCBI taxonomy): Bacteria > Bacillati > Actinomycetota > Actinomycetes > Kitasatosporales > Streptomycetaceae > Streptomyces > Streptomyces sp. NPDC048142. The sequence continues at coordinate 21,784 of NZ_JBIDBC010000001.1, read as the reverse complement.
CCCGGGCGAAGTCGCGGGCGGGCGCGACGGCGAAGGACATGTGGCTGCCGACGCAGCTGAGGAACTGGGCCTCGGAGCTGAAGACGGGGACGAAGGCCGCGCCCTCGATCTCCATCATCGGCAGGTCGAGGTCCGCGCTCGCGGGGCTGCCGCCGCCGGGCAGCGGCACCCAGACGGAGCTGCGGCCGAGCACCTCGACGAGGCGGCCGCCCGCGTCCGGGACGCCGAGCGAGGCCGTCAGCACCTCTTCGAGCTCGTTCGCGGGCCACCCCTGCCGGGGGTGCGCCGGTGCGGGTGCCGGAATGTCCACTGGCTCTGTGCCCTCTCTTCACCGCCTCGGCCGCGCGCGGCGGCCGTCGTGCTCCGGCCAGCACCTTAGCCGGAGTGGACGGCCGGGGCTCAGGCGTCCGTGAAGGAGATCCGGCCGAGCGCCCCCGCGGCCACCCGGTCCAGCAGCACCGCGGAGGAGCAGCCGGCGGGCAGCAGCCCCTGTTCGGTGTCACGGAGCAGCCGGGCCACCGCGTGCCGGTGGCGGGCGAAGGCGTAACCGGAGACCCCGCGTCCACGCTCGCGCTGCCCCCGCCGGGCCACCTCGGGCGTCACGTCGAGCAGGATCAGATGGAGGGTGCGGCCCCGGCTCACGGCGTGCCGGGCGAGCCAGCGGCGTACCCAGGTCTGGGTGCCGCAGTCGTGCACGACGACGGATTCGCCGGAGCGCAGGGCGTTCCAGAGGCCCAGGTAGTGCGCGGCGCGGACCAGCGGGCGGTAGAGGGCGTAGGGAAGTAAGCCGGGCAGGGCCGCGGCCCAGCTGTCGCGGGTGTTCTGGGAGTCGATGGCGCGGCCCCGCGCGGCCCGCCGGATGAGGGTCGACTTCCCGCTGCCGGGGAGTCCGGAGACCACCACGACGTCACCGGCGGTGAAATCGAGGTCGTACGGGCCGCAGAGAGTGCGCCCGCGCAGGTCGCGTACCACCGGCGCGCCCTCCGTGAGCAGCTCCCGTACGGGTGCGCCGGGCTGTGCGGGCATCGCGCCGTGCGCCACCCCCGCGGTCGGTACCGACCGCTGCAACGTCATCGCCCATCCCCCTGCTGTCGGGTCACCCACGCCTGGCTCTGAAGTGTAAAGAAAAGGTAATGCGGCACAACCGGCCCGGGGCCTGCCCGGCGGATCGGGCCGGGCTCGCGGGTCCCGGCCGTCTTCATCCGCGTGGGGACCTGACCCCCCACTCTCCCCCAATGCGTGCGATGATGACCCCGCCAACTGCATACCGGCCGTTCGAATCCGCGCGGGAGAGTTCCGGCCACAGTGTGAGCCGGGCGCCGAAGGAGCAAGATCCTCCCTTGAATCTCTCAGGCCCCGTACCGCGTGGATGAGGCAGATCTGAAAAGCGAGCCGCCCCGCGGCTCCACCCAAGGTGCAAGCCGAGCCCCCTGAACAGGGGCGCCCTCCCAGGGCATACCCCGTCAGGGGCTATCGGCGAACCTCTCAGGTTCCGATGACAGATGGGGAGGATTCGTCCTGACGTCGTCATGCCCTGGAGCTGTATCCATGAGCACTGCCCCCCGTCTCACCGCCCTCGATGCTCTGCACCGCTCGCTCGGCGCCACCATGACCGACTTCGCCGGCTGGGACATGCCCCTGCGGTACGCCAGTGAGCGCGACGAGCACAACGCCGTACGCACCCGGGCCGGGCTCTTCGACCTGTCGCACATGGGCGAGATCACCGTCACCGGCCCCGGGGCCGCCGCCTTCCTGAGCTACGCGCTGGTCGGCAACATCGCCACCGTCGGCAACGGCCGCGCCCGCTACACGATGATCGTCCAGGAGGACGGCGGGATCGTGGACGACCTGATCGTCTACCGGCTCGGCGATTCGGAGTACATGGTCGTCGCCAACGCGGGCAACGCGCAGATCGTGCTGGACGCGCTGACCGCCCGCGTCGGGGGCTTCGACGCCGAGGTGCGCGACGACCGGGACGCGTACGCGCTGCTCGCGGTCCAGGGTCCCGAGTCGCCCGCCATCATGAAGGCCGTCACCGACGCCGACCTGGACGGGCTGAAGTACTACGCGGGCCTGCCCGGCACGGTCGCCGGGGTCCCGGCGCTCATCGCCCGTACCGGCTACACCGGTGAGGACGGCTTCGAGCTGTTCGTCGCACCCGAGCACGCCGAGCAGCTGTGGCGTGCCCTGACCGAGGCGGGCTCGGCGCACGGACTGATCCCGTGCGGCCTGTCCTGCCGGGACACGCTGCGCCTGGAGGCGGGCATGCCGCTGTACGGGCACGAGCTGACGACGGCGCTCACCCCGTTCGACGCGGGTCTGGGCCGGGTCGTGAAGTTCGAGAAGGAGGGCGACTTCGTCGGCCGCGAGGCGCTGATCGCCGCCGCCGAGCGCGCCGGGACCGCCCCGCCGCGCAAGCTGGTCGGCCTGGTCGCCGAGGGCCGCCGGGTCCCGCGCGCGGGCTTCCCCGTGGTCGCCGACGGCAAGGTGATCGGCGAGGTCACCTCCGGCGCCCCCTCCCCGACCCTGGGCAAGCCGATCGCCATGGCCTACGTGGACGCGGCCTTCGCCGCGCCGGGCACCGAGGGCGTGGGCGTGGACATCCGCGGCACGCACGAGCCGTACGAGGTCGTCGCGCTGCCGTTCTACAAGCGCCAGAAGTGATATCCCGGTAGAAACCGGCCTTCTCACTCACACGCAGGCGTCACGGAAGTGACGTACCTCCGTCTCACCCCGTAAGACCACCGTTCATCAGCACTCCCCCGCGTACAGGAGAATTCAGGTCATGAGCAACCCCCAGCAGCTGCGGTACAGCAAGGAGCACGAGTGGCTGTCGGCCCTCGAGGACGGCGTCGCCACCATCGGCATCACGGAGTACGCGGCCAACGCGCTCGGTGACGTCGTCTTCGCCCAGCTCCCGGAGGTCGGCGACACGGTGACCGCGGGCGAGACCTGCGGCGAACTGGAGTCGACCAAGTCCGTCAGCGATCTGTACTCGCCGGTGACCGGTGAGGTGACGGCGGCCAACCAGGACGTCGTGGACGACCCCTCGCTGGTGAACTCCGCTCCCTTCGAGGGCGGCTGGCTGTTCAAGGTGCGCGTCGCGGAGGAGCCGGCCGATCTGCTCTCCGCCGACGAATACACCGCGTTCTCCGGCAACTGAGACCTTAAGGGACCCCCTGATGTCGCTTCTGAACTCCTCCCTCCACGAGCTGGACCCGGACGTCGCCGCCGCCGTCGACGCCGAGCTCCACCGTCAGCAGTCCACCCTCGAAATGATCGCCTCGGAGAACTTCGCTCCGGTCGCCGTCATGGAGGCCCAGGGCTCCGTCCTCACCAACAAGTACGCCGAGGGCTACCCGGGCCGCCGCTACTACGGCGGCTGTGAGCACGTCGACGTCGTCGAGCAGATCGCGATCGACCGGATCAAGGCCCTGTTCGGCGCCGAGGCCGCGAACGTGCAGCCGCACTCCGGTGCCCAGGCGAACGCCGCCGCGATGTTCGCGCTGCTGAAGCCGGGCGACACGATCATGGGTCTGAACCTGGCCCACGGCGGTCACCTGACCCACGGCATGAAGATCAACTTCTCCGGCAAGCTCTACAACGTGGTCCCGTACCACGTCGACGAGAGCGGCGTCGTGGACATGGAGGAGGTCGAGCGCCTCGCCAAGGAGTCCCAGCCGAAGCTGATCGTGGCCGGCTGGTCCGCCTACCCGCGCCAGCTGGACTTCGCCGCCTTCCGCCGTATCGCGGACGAGGTCGGCGCGTATCTGATGGTCGACATGGCGCACTTCGCGGGCCTGGTCGCGGCGGGCCTGCACCCCAACCCGGTGCCGCACGCCCATGTCGTGACCACCACCACGCACAAGACCCTCGGCGGTCCGCGCGGCGGCGTGATCCTCTCCACCCAGGAGCTCGCCAAGAAGATCAACTCGGCGGTCTTCCCGGGTCAGCAGGGCGGCCCGCTGGAGCACGTGATCGCGGCCAAGGCGGTCTCGTTCAAGATCGCGGCGGGCGAGGAGTTCAAGGAGCGCCAGCAGCGCACCCTGGACGGCGCGCGGATCCTGGCCGAGCGCCTGGTCCAGCCGGACGTCACCGAGGTGGGCGTCTCCGTCCTCTCCGGCGGCACCGACGTGCACCTGGTCCTGGTCGACCTGCGCAACTCCGAGCTGGACGGCCAGCAGGCCGAGGACCGGCTCCACGAGCTGGGCATCACGGTCAACCGGAACGCCATCCCGAACGACCCGCGTCCCCCGATGGTCACCTCGGGCCTGCGGATCGGCACCCCGGCGCTGGCCACCCGCGGCTTCGGCACCGAGGACTTCACCGAGGTCGCGGAGATCATCGCCGCCGCCCTCAAGCCGTCCTACGACGCGGACGACCTCAAGGCCCGCGTGGTCGCGCTGGCCGAGAAGTTCCCGCTGTACTCCGGCCTGAAGTAGCACCTGGCCTGCGGTTCTGCACGTTCGGGCGGGGCACCGCGCACACTGAACAGTGTGGGCGCGGTGCCCCGACCCGTGTGTCCCCCGCTCCGCCCTTCGCCCTGCTCGTTCCGCGGGCCCCACCCCCGGCCCGTTCCGCACCACCCGGCCCGTTCCGCACCACCCGGTCCGTTCCCGCACCACCTGGCCCGTTTCCCGCACCACCCAGGCAGACAACGGCGTCTTCCAACCCCCAAGGAGTACTCCCGTGGCCATCTCGGTCTTCGACCTCTTCTCGGTCGGCATCGGCCCGTCCAGCTCCCACACGGTGGGCCCGATGCGCGCCGCCCGGATGTTCGCGCGCCGCCTGAAGAACGAGGGCCTGCTCGCGCACACCGCCTCGATACGGGCCGAGCTGTACGGCTCCCTCGGCGCGACCGGCCACGGGCACGGCACGCCCAAGGCGGTCCTGCTCGGCCTGGAGGGCGAGTCGCCCCAGACCGTGGACGTGGAGTCCGCCGACGGCCGGGTCGAGGAGATCCGCGCCAGCGGCCGGATCAACCTGCTCGGGATGCACGAGATCCCGTTCGACTTCGACCAGGACCTGGTCCTGCACCGCCGCAAGGCGCTCCCGTACCACGCCAACGGCATGACGATCCTCGCGTACGACACCGAGGGCGCCCCGGTCCTGGAGAAGACGTACTACTCGGTCGGCGGCGGCTTCGTCGTCGACGAGGACGCGGTGGCCGGGGAGAACCCGATCGTCCCGGACGACACCGTCCTGCGGCACCCCTTCCGGACCGGCGACGAACTGCTGCGGCTCTCCCGGGAGACCGGCCTGTCCATCTCCTCGATGATGCTGGAGAACGAGCTGGCCTGGCGCACCGAGGCGGAGATCCGCTCCGGGCTGCTGGACATCTGGCGCGTCATGCAGGCCTGCGTCTCACGCGGCATGTCGCGCGAGGGCATCCTCCCCGGCGGCCTCAAGGTCCGCCGCCGCGCCGCGAACTCGGCCCGCCAGCTGCGCGCCGAGGGCGACCCGCAGGCGCACGCGATGGAGTGGATCACCCTCTACGCGATGGCGGTCAACGAGGAGAACGCGGCGGGCGGCCGCGTCGTCACCGCCCCCACCAACGGCGCGGCGGGCATCATCCCCGCCGTTCTGCACTACTACATGAACTTCGCGGCCGGCGGCTGCACCGAGACCGAGAAGGAGGACAGCGTCGTCCGCTTCCTCCTCGCGGCCGGAGCGATCGGCATGCTGTTCAAGGAGAACGCCTCGATCTCCGGCGCCGAGGTCGGTTGCCAGGGCGAGGTGGGCTCCGCCTGCTCGATGGCGGCCGGAGCCCTGGCCGAGGTACTCGGCGGTTCCCCCGAGCAGGTGGAGAACGCCGCCGAGATCGGCATGGAGCACAACCTGGGCCTGACCTGCGACCCGGTCGGCGGCCTCGTCCAGATCCCCTGCATCGAGCGCAACGGCATGGCGGCGGTGAAGGCGGTCACCGCGGCGCGGATGGCGCTGCGGGGCGACGGCAGCCACAAGGTCTCCCTCGACAAGGTCATCAAGACCATGAAGGAGACCGGGGCCGACATGAGCGTGAAGTACAAGGAGACGGCGCGGGGCGGGCTCGCGGTGAACATCATCGAGTGCTAGGGCCCGGACCAGCGCTTTTCTATCTTTCAGCACTGGTCGGGGCCTTCCCTGCCTGCACGGCGGGAAGTCCCTGGATCGGCCCTGGGACAGACGCGAAAGTCCCTGGGATATCCCTATGCAAGCAGCCTTCCGGGGCCCGGGACCAGGGCCTCAATCCCTCGAAGGGACCGGCGAAGCCACCGTTCGGCATAACGTTCAAGGCCCTCTCCTCCGCTCCACACAGCGGGGGAGACGAAGGTGTCGTGAAGTTCGGTGCGTCGTTCCCAGCGGACGGCGAGACGCTTGAAGTGGTGGAGGAGCGCGAAGGTCTGCTCGACGACGTGGCGGAGCTTGACCATCTTTAATGTTCGGGAAGCCCTTGCGCGAGATGACTGGCAGGATCCGTCGCTTGCGTAGCGCGTCGCGGTTCGGGTTGGAGTCGTAGCCCTTGTCGCCGAGCAGGGCGTCGGGCCGGCGGCGGGGCCGGCCCGGGCGCCCTGCGACGGGTGGGACCCCGTCGACCAGGGCGAGCGTCTGGGTGACGTCGTTGACGTTCGCGGCAGTGGCGATGACCTTGAGCGGGGTGCCGCGTCCGTCGCAGATCAGGTGGTGCTGGAGCGGACTGGCACCACTCGTCGGCCTGGCCAGGGCCTTCCACGAAGATCGCCATGCAGTCGCTCAGGGCATCACGACCTCGTACAACTCCGGAGTCAACGAAGGCCGCATCACGGACGTCGAACTGCAGAAACGCATCATGGCCGGACGAGCCGGCGTCCGTCTCCTCCGCCACCGCGTGGTCCTGATCGCTCACCTCCGCCTACGAAAATCTTGCCAGATCCGTGAACGCACGTAGCCGCGTACGGATGAGCGTGCAGAGTGAGGGGACACAGTCATTTCGGGCCCGGGGGCCAGCGGTCCCCTTGCAGGACCGCGAAAACATAACGGGGGTGCCGTCGGAGACCCTGATGAGAGACCCGGCCACCGTCCGGTCCGGCGCAATGCCAGCGGTTCGCGGGCGGCAGGTCTGCATGACGTGGATGCGCGAGCACGGCGCTACCGCCATGGCCGGCAAGGTCAACGAGCGGGGTAGCATGCAATGTTCGACATCGAAGGCGTGGGTGTCTTCCTCGGGATGGACGTCGGCAAGACGGCCCACCACGGTCACGGGATCACCCCGGCCGGGATGAAGGTCTTCGACAAGCCGACGCCCAACAGCGAACCGAGGCTACGGAACCGTCTTCGACAAGCTCAAGGCCAAGTTCGGCACTGTCCTGGTGATCGTGGACCAGCCCGCTATCCGATGACGGACATGCAGACGGAGGCCGCCGACCCCGGGCGGCTCGTCGTCGGGCACCCCTTGATCTCCACGCCGATCATTCCGGTCAAGCAGCATGATCCACCGGCGAATCCCAAGATCCCCAACAGAGTCGCTCATTGATCTGTGGGCCGCGCCCGTTGACTGAGGGCGAGTGCGGCGCGGCGGAGGAGCGACGCGGAGGCGGGGTGACGGTGGAAGGCGCGGGACTGGGCGATGGCCTGGTGCAGCGCGGCGGTGATCCGCGCGCTGTTTACGGGCGGGATCGCGTCGAGGAACAGGTGCCAGGTCGCGTAGGCCTGGTCGAACTGCTGACCGTCCAACCGTGTGGTGGCTATCTGCGCCAGGGTCAGGGCCCTGGCGCGCTGTTCGCCCGCCGGGCGCTGGCTCAGAGCATCATCCAGAGAGGCCAGCGTGTTGGGGTGGTCCTTTGCAGCCCGGAACAACTGTGCTCCCTGGTAGGCGAGTGCCGCAAGGTGGAAGCCGCCGACCGCAGGGGACGTATCGTCGGCGCCGTGCATCAGGTGCTCGGCTCGGGCCAGTGCCGCTCGGCCGCTTCTGTAGTCGCCGCAGGCGCCGTAGGTGACGGCGAGCTGACTGAGCAGGGATGCGCCGGTGTGCGGAGGGACACAGCTGCCCGCGATCTCGAGGGCGCTTTGCGCGAGCTTCCTGGACTCGGTCCGGTTCCCCAAGGACAGGGTGAGAATGCTCAGCCCGCGGAGTGCCATGGCGGACATCACGGGATCGTTCGCCTCGTAGGCCAGGCGCAGAGCAATCAGGTAGTAGTGCCGCGCCTGGCCGGGCCGGGCGCAGTCCATGTTCGTGAAAGCACCGAGATAGCTGAGCTGGGCCGCCACGACCAGCAGCTCACGCCGTGCGGTGGGGCCAGTAGGGCTTCGCAGCCATGGGGCGACCGTCCAGGCGAGATAGCTCTGGAGTGCCTGCCGGGCATGGCCACCACCGAAAGTAAGGTCGCCTTTGGAGAAGAGTTCGAGGAGTTGCCGTGCAGAGGCCACTTCCTTGCGGCCGACCCTCCACGACGCCCTGGAGTCCTGAGACGGAACTAAGGGGCCGGCCGGCTCGAACATTCCCTGGGGGCGGAAAACGAGCGATCCAGGATGTGCGGTCGGGCGCTTGTCTGCTTGTGCGAGGAGTGTAAACAGATCGGTCATGTCGCTGTGGGGTGGCGGGGCGGTTGGGTGGAATCCGGCATCAGCGACCTCCAGGGTTCTGCCTAGGCATTGGGAGAGCACCGCCGCGATGAGTTCCGCCGCGGGTGGCCGGGGCATGGTCCCGGTCAGCCAGTGGGCAACGGATGTTCGATCGTAGCGCAGGGTGATACCTCTGCGGGCTCCCGCCTCGTTTACTGCGTTCGCCAACCGCTGGCTCGTCCAGTGCGTTTCGTCGAGGAGTGCACGGAGCTTGATGTTGGTGTTCATTCCCTTGGGGTGATTCTCCGCAAGGACCGCGCCAAGATGCTCTGTCCGCCCATGGATCATCACCCGCCCTCCTTCCGATCCTGCTCGTTCATCCCACCCAGGGTGGTTCCCCGCGCCGAGGGCGAAGATGCGCTGCTTCAACCATTCCCCGTTCGAGCGTCTTTGGCGCATGCAAGACAGCCGAGACTCTGCGGGCTGCATGAATTCCCGCTAAAAGCACACGAGTTCGATGCCGGGGGTCACCCATACGGGCTACTTGGAATATTTCAACACCGTCGGGATTTCAACATCAGCCGGCGTATTCGTCCTGTACAGGATCCAAGGGCCTCTGTTGTCCTGAACTGCGTGCGGTGAAGCGCACAAGAGACCCAAGGAGGGCATCTGATGATGGGAAATACGGCAGCCCCCAGCCCTGTGTTCGCTGTCATCGCCGCCGAGGTGGCGAGGCTCGCGGAGATCCCGGTGGGAGGTGTCCTGCCGCACGCGGATCTGCGGGACGACCTGGAGCTGGACTCGCTCAGCATGGTCGAGCTTCTGGCCGTCGTGGAGGACCGCTACGGCTGCGTCGTACCTGACGAGGAGGCGGAGCAGATCCGTACAGTCACGGATCTCGTGACCCTTGTGGAAGTCGTCCGTTGACGGTCGGCGATGGCGGTGAAGGAGAGGTGGGTGAATCCGTGGACTGGCGCGGGGACGCGGTGGTGATCACCGGTGTGGGGATGACCACCCCCCTGGGGGGTGACACGCCCTCGACCTGGGAGGCGGTGGCTGCGGGCTGCTCGGCGGGACGCTGGCTGGCGGACGCCCGGGGCACCGCGCGGCCTGCGGGGATCGGCGCCCCCGTGGCGGTCGAGCCGCTGTCCGTACTAGACGGGCGCGGTCTGCGGCGGCTCGATCGCTCGGGGCAGTTGGCCCTGGTGGCGGCGCGTGAGGCGTGGACGGACGCCGGGCTGCCACGTCCCATTCCGGCTTTCGGTGACCGGCTGGACCCGGCCGAGACCGCGGTGGTGGTGGGAACGGCCCTCGGCGCGGTGGAACGCACTCTTGCGATGCACGACGAGCTGAGGGAGAAGACCACGCGGAAGGCTTCCCCGTTCACCATTCCGGCGATGATCGCCGACAGTGCGGCGGTACGGATCGGCCTCGATCTCGGAGTTCGGGGCGGCGTGCACACTCTGGTGAGCGCGTGCGCCGCCGGGGCGGAGGCCGTGGCCGCCGGTGTGGCCTTGCTGCGGTGCGGTCAGGCACGAGCGGTACTAGCCGTCGGAACCGACGCGGCGCTGATCCCGCTGGTCATGGCCGGCTTCGGTGCGGCCCTCGCCCTGGCACCGGACTCCGACGGAAACCCCGCCGGAGTGTCACGCCCCTTCGACCGGCGCCGCCGCGGCTTCCTGCTCGCCGAGGGCGCCGCCGCGGTCGTGCTGGAGCGGCGCTCTACCGCATGGGCCCGTGGTGCCGTGCCCTACTGCGAGGTCGCCGGGGTGGGCCGTACCTCCGACGCCTACGACCTCGTCCAGCCAGCGCCGGACGGCCGGGGGATCGCGGCAGCCGTCCGTGCTGCCCTCGACGACGCCGGCACGGTCCCGGAGGCGGTTGCCATGGTCAGCGCCCATGCGACCGGAACCCGGCGCGGTGACGCGGCCGAGGCCGCGGCCCTGCGTCAGGTGTTCGGGCCGTTCGCAGGCCGGATTCCGGTCTGCGCCGTCAAGTCGGGACTGGGGCACATGCTGGGCGCGGCCGGGGTGGCCCAGACCGCGCTCGCCGCACTCTCGCTCAGCCGGCGTCTGGTGCCGCCCATCGTCAACCTGGACGAGCCCGAAGACCTGGGTCTCGATCTGGTACATGACGCCCCACGGCCCCTCGACGGAGTGCCGGGTGCGATGGCGCTGAGCAACGCCTCCGGGTTCGGCGGGCACAACGTCGCCCTCGTGTTGCGTGCGGTGGGCCCCGACAGGTCGGGGCGCGGTCATGAATGACCCGCTCCGCCCCGAGGGAGAGCCCGACGGCCCCACGATGGTCGGCCGTGCTTCGGGACCGAGGGAAACATCGGGGAGCCCGGCCGGTGACCCGCGCAGGAGGCAGTGCGCCACTCCCGCATCGAATCCGTCGGCGTGTACCTGCCTGAGAAGCGGGTGACCAGCGCAGAGCTGGACGACGAGATGACTCATCGGCTCTCCTTGGGGCTCGGCCGGTTCTCAGGCGTTTCCGAGCGGCGCGTGTGCGGCGTGCACGAGGACAGCGTCACCATGGCGGCCGAGGCCGCACGCCGATGCCTGGAGCGCTCCCGCTACTCCGTCGGCGACCTGGACGCAGTCGTGTGCACGCCGGTCATCCGGCTGCGGGAGCCCGGCCGACTCGCGTGGGAGCCTTCTTTGGCGGCTGAGACGGCACGCGCGCTCGGCGCCCGTCCGTCCGTCCAGTTCGACCTGATCAACGCCTGCGCCGGCATGCTCACCGGGATCCTGGTCCTGGACCGGATGATCCGGTCGGGGCGGATCCGCAATGGCATGGTGGTCAGCGGGGAGCCATGCAGCACCCTGGCCCGCCGAGCCCTGCGCGACGTGGACGGGCCACGCCACCCACAGCTCGCTTCCCTCACGACAGGAGATGCCGCCGCCTGCGTCATCGTGGACGCCGCAAGGGATACGTCCCCGGACCGTATCCATGGCATCGAGATGATGACCAGCGCGGAGTTCGCACACCACTGCAAGGCGATGCCCTCGCCCGTGCGTCCCGGCCTCGTCATGCTCACCGACACCGCCCGGCTCCACGACACCCGAGCCGTCCGACAGTGGACCGCCCTGCACGCCGCGCGTCCGGAGTCGTTCACCGACCCGACACCGAGCCAGTGCGACTACCTGATTCCCCACCAGGTCAGTACCCACTTCGTCCAGCGCATCCGGCGCAGCGGGCAGCGAGCCCTCGGGCCCATGCCACCGGCCGTCAGCGTGGTCGGCAGGTACGGCAACACAGCCAGCACCTCGCTGTTCGTGGCCCTGCACGATCACTTCACCACCCGGCGCCCCGAACGGCCCGAGCGCTTCCTGCTCGTCTCCAAGGCATCCGGCGTCGTCAGCGGCATCGCCACCGTGACACTCTCGCCCCGGGCGGTGGTTTGATGACACTGATCACGGCAACCGCCTTCCGCTACGGACCCGGTGACGGAGTCGTTTCCCAAGCCGTCCGCGTGGCCCGACAGGTACTGCACCGGCAGCCGGAACCGGACCGGAAAGTGGACCTTCTCGTCTTCGCAGGCATCTACCGCGACGACAACCTGATCGAACCCGCCACCGCCGCACTCGTCCAGCACGGACTCGCGCTCGGCCTGGTACACGACCCTGACGAGCCCCCCGCCTCCCCTACCCTCTCCTTCGACCTCCTCAACGGCTCCTGCTCAGTGCTGGAAGCCGTGGCGACCGTACGGTCCTTCTTCCTCACGGGCAGCGCGCGAACAGCTCTGATCGTGGCAGCCGACGGCTTCCCGGTCGACGGCCCACCCACCCCGTTCACCCCCGCGGCCGGAGCCTTCCTCCTCGTCGCCGCCGAACCAGGCATCGGATTCGGGCCGGTACACACTCGCTACGAACCGAAGGAAGCCTCACCGCTGGAGTCGTACGGCAACATCCACGAATCCACCACCCGCATCCTCCTAGACGTCGATGCCGCCGACCGTACGGCCGCGCGCTCCACAGCTCTGGCCCTCGCCGTCGCTGAGGAACACCAACTCGACCTGGCCCGGCTCACACTGTTCCTCAACGCCCCCGTCCGCGGTGTCGCACACAAGGTCGCCCGCCGTCTCGGTATCTCTCCGCATCAGGTACGCGAGCCCGACCCCATGCCCGGACTCCCGCACACAGCTGCGCCGATGCTCGCCTACAGCCAAGCTCTCACGGCCGGACGGGTCCACTCGGACAGGCCCCTGCTCTTCCTTTCGGCTGGCTCCGGCCCATCGGAGTCCTGCGTCCTGTACCGACCGGTCTGAACGAGAGGACTACCCGTCATGTCCCGTTTCACCGACGGTCACCCTGCCACCGTTGCCTTGGTCACCGGGGGCGGCTCCGGCATCGGCCTCGCCCTGGCACGTCGGCTCCTGGCCCGCGACGGCGTCACCATAGTGATCGCAGGCCGCAACGAACAGCGTCTGCTCACGGCCGTCAAGGAACTGCGCGGCGTCTCCCCCCGGGCCTCCCACGCCGTCCTGGACGTACGGGACCCAGAAGCGTTCCACGACGTGTGCACCCGCGTCCAGCGCGAACACGGCTCGCTGGACCTCCTGGTGAACAACGCAGGCGTCGCCGTCGCGGGATCGGTCGCCGAACTGGGTCTGGCGCACTGGCAGCGCTCGATCGAGACCAACCTGTGCGGCGCGGTCCATGGAGTGCTGGCCGCCTACCCGCTGATCGCAGCCCAGGGCCGAGGCCACATCATCAACATCTCCTCCCTGGCAGGCATCATCCATGCTCCGCTCATGGGGCCCTACACCGTCGCCAAGGCCGGTGTCACCTCCCTGACGATGGTGCTGCGCGCCGAGGGCGCGCGGCACGGCGTGCGAGCCACCGCCGTCTGCCCCAGTCTGGTGGAAACTCCGATGCTGGAGCGGGTGAACGACGCACTGCCGGCCACGTGGATGAATGGCCACGCGAAGGAACAGATCAGCCGTCGCGGTCTGGGAATCGTCACCGCGGACTCCTTGGCCCGCCGGGTGCTGCGGGCCGTCGACCGCGACCGTGCGGTCGTCGTTGCCTCCTTCCGAGACCGGGTGGCCTGGTCCCTGGAACGCCACCTGCCCGCCGTGTCCGCCCGGGTCCGCTCGCGCTACGTCCGCGGCTACTCCGACTCCTCGGCGCCCGGTCCGGACGCCGTGAAGACGCGCTGACCCCAGGGTCGTTCCGCGCATCCCCCCGATGACCGGCCCCGCCCGACGCGGGTCGCCGCGTCCTGTCCCCCCCTACAACCGTCCCCGGCCGTGACCGGGGCACACGGAGGCAACCGGTGACTGTCTATCTCGTCGTCCACGCCCACGAACTGAAGCCCACCGAGAACTGGATGGAGTACTTCACCACCCTGGACACCGTCCTGAAGGCCCACGGTGCCCGCCACCTGGCGGTGGGCCTGCCCGACGCAGTGATCGAGGGGAGCTGGGACGGGGCCGTGGCCATCCTCGAATTCCCCAGCACCGAAGCCTTCCACGCCTGTTATCAGGACCCTGCCTACCAGCGCGTCCTGCCGCTCAGGCAGAACTCCGCACGGCTGGACGCCGTCCTGGTCACACAGGCCGCACCAGGAGGGGCGACCCAGGCCGCCCGCACGATGAGCGGAGGGGCCACGTGACTTCACAGCGGGATGAGCGGGTCGCCGTCATCCGAGGCATCGGCACCTGCCTGCCACCACGATCTGTCGACAACACCGAACTCTCCCGCACTCTGGACACCGGCGACGCATGGATCCGCTCCCGCACCGGCATCGCGGCGCGGCGCCGAGTGGCCCCCGGCACTTCGACCGGCGACCTGGCCGTCGCCGCAGGTGCGGCCGCCCTGCGTTCGGCCGGCATGGTGCGGCCGGGCACCGTCATCGTCGCCACCTCCACCCCGGACCACCGGCTGCCCTCCACCGCACCCGCCGTGGCGACCCGCCTCGGCCTCGACGGCGCGGCCGCCTTCGACCTGAACGCTGTCTGCGCGGGATTCGTCTACGCCGTGTCCTACGCGTCGGCGATGATCCGTGCGGGTGCCGGGGACATCCTGGTCATCGGCGCAGACACCTACTCCACGATCGTGGACCCACTGGACCGGGGCACCGCCGTCATCTTCGGCGACGGCGCCGGCGCCATCCTGCTGACGGCAGGGAGAGCGGACGAGCCGGGCGCCGTCATCGCCACGCATCTGGGCAGCGACGGAGCCGGGCTGCCTCATGTACTCATCGAGGCGGGAGGATCGCGCTGTCCCGTCGCACCCCACGACACACCCCGAGCTGCCCGCCACCTGGCGATGAACGGCCGTCACGTCTACCTCCAGGCCGTACGCCGGATGACAGAGTCCTCGCTCGAGGTGTTACGCCGGGCCCGCTGGAAACCGGAGGAACTACACGCGGTGGTCGCCCACCAGGCCAATGAGCGCATCGTGGACGCCGTGGCGGAACGGCTCGAACTGCCAGCCTCCCTCATGGTCAAGTACATCCGAGACGTGGGGAACACAGCCGTCGCCTCCATCCCCCTGGCCCTCGCGGACGCGACCAAGCGCACCGCAGCACCCCCGTCCTCCCCGGCCCTGGCCACCGCCTTCGGCGGCGGCTTCTCCTGGGGCTCGATCGCGTTCACCTGGCCCGACGTGCACCCGGAAGAAGCTCCCCCCGCCTCCTGAGCGAGATGCCCCCACGCAGGCGGGCAAAGAGGGCGTCGCGGTCCTCCTGGCCCATCCGGGCCGTCGTCAGAGCGAGAAGCGATTGGTCGTCACACATCGCTCCATAGCAGGGCGGCTTCAAGTCTGAGTGATCTTGTAGGTGTGCAGGTCACGGCAGTGTGAGCCATACGCTGCGGAGCAGGAAGAAGGCCCGGACCGCGTGGAACCAGGCCGTCGTACGACGACCCCGGTTCTTCGCCCACCGGGTCTGGACCACCACACCCCCGTGTCTGGTGACCGGAACGACAAGAGCCGTATGACGAGAGATCGCCACGTACGGACCTGTGAGGGCCGAGGAGTGAGAGTCCCCTCGGCTACTCGGCGGGGAACTTCAGTGCTGGAGGTGCCAGGCGAGGCTCAGGATCGCGCCGACGGGCAGGGCGAACAGGCCAAGCAGGACCCTGTGCCGACGAGTGTTGGGGAGCCCGGCAAGCGCGGGGTAGGCAAGCAGCGCCCCGGCCGCGACGACATCCACTACGAACACGATCGGCGGGGGCTTGATGGGGTGTGCCGCGGTGCGGTTCGCCCAGCCGGTGACGACTTCGAAGCTCGACAGCAGAATGAAGACCGCGGACAGGACGTTCGGGATCGCGGTCAGCGCGGCGTGCGGTATGGAGTCGTCGTCGGGGCGCCGGCCGATCGCGACGAGGAGCCCGATGCTGTAAAGAACCGTCAGGACGGGGACTGCCATCAGGGCCAGGGTCAACGTTTCTTCCCGCTTCCCGTGGACGATGCCGCCGCAGCGGCGGCGGGAATGATGATCACGATCAGAAGAAGCACGACCAGGATGGCCAGGAGGTCGGATGTGGGTTCATCCTCGGGTGGGCCGATCCTTGCGATCGGGGTCGCTTCCCCCGATGTCTGTACCTGCGCCAGGGCCACCGTTGTCGGTACGGGCGATGCTGTCGCGTCGCTGCTCTGCGTGGGAAGGGGAGGGTCTACGCGCAGCACCTCCGTCGTGGAAGGTTCGGTTTCCACGCGCTGGATGGTCGCGGGTTGTGGCAGTGCCACGGCGAGTACAGCGGAAGGTGCTACCGGGTCCTGTGGTGCCTGTGGTGCTGGAAGCGAGGGCTGGACGATCGCGGTCGAGCCTTCGGGATCGGGCAGGGAAGGCGGCGTGCCGGGCGCGGTCGTCGCTGCTGGGGGCGGTGTCGCCGTGGTGGGTGTGGGAAAGGGCTTGGGAGTGGGGGTGGGTGAGAGCGAGGGGGTCGGTGTGGGGGCGATGGTGGGCGACGGTGGTGCCGGGGATGTGGGAAGCGGCGTTGCCGGGGTGGCTGAGGGCGTGGCGGTGGGGCTGTCGGGTGTGCAGTGCGGCTGATGCGGCGGCTGGGGGGTACCGCCCCTCTGGCCGGTGTCATTGAGCATGGGCGACCTGGAGTGCTGCTTCGGTTCCCGAGGCGATGGCTCCCGCGATCCAGGCGTGGTAGCGCGGCTGGCAGTGGTCGCCGGCGAAGTAGAGGGTGCCGCCGACGGGTGTGGACACGTGCGGTCCGAGGCTGAGGAGTTGTCCCGGTGTTTCGATGACGGCCTCGCCCAAGGCCCAGCGGTTCCGCAGCCAGGACTGGGAGACGCAGCGGTCGGTGGCGTATCTGCGGATGCGTTCGCCGTAGAGGGCCGTGAGGTGGTCGAGGGCTTCGGTGTGCCGGTCATGGGGGGTCAGGGCGTCGAAGCGCAGTGCGTCGCCGGCCCAGTTGTACGCGGCCAGGACGACCCCGCCGGGGGAGTCGTCGTCTGAGGGGTGGGAGGGGAAGTAGACGAACCGGCTGGCTTCGTCGGAGACGCAGCCTCCGCCGACGGCCGGGACGGCCGGGCCGTGCGGAGCGGGCCGGTAGGCGCTGCCGAGTTCTGCCTTCCAGGTGTCCTCGTCCCATTCCCACCAGCGGCGGGTGAACTCGATGAGGACCTTGTGGGCCGTGTCATGGTGGAGTTCGATGATGGCGCGTCGTTTGCCGTAGGGCAGGATCGGGTCAAAGGTGACGTGCCGTAGCGCGGCGAAGGGAACGGCCAGGACGACGGCATCGGCATCGTAGGTATATCTCGGTTCGCCAGTGCCGCCGTGGAGGGCTTCGTCCTCCGGGCCGGTCTCGGGCGCCGCGTGGACCGTGACCCCACGTTCGTGCCAGGCGACACTGGTCAGGACCCGGCCCGTTTCGATGCGCAGGCCGCGGGCCAGGGCACGGGGGAGGGTGTCGGTGCCGCCGGTGAACTCGAAGTACGTCACGGCAGGGTTGATGTCCACGGCGTCGAGGGCGGAGTGCAGCAGCCCGTAGGAGAGTCGGCTGGTGAGGTTCTCCAGGGTTCCCACGGCCTGGATCTGGGCGGTGCCCCATCCAGCGATGTCGGTGAGGTACTGGTGCAGCGACATGTCGTCGAGGTCGTCCAGGAGCCGGGCCATGCCTTCGACCCGGTCCACGATGGGCATGTCCGACCACGTTCCGTCCGCATTCCGCGTCTGGGTGTAGGCGCGGGTCTTCTCCACCGCCTGGGCCCACGCTTGCGACGCCGGCGTCGCACTGTCCCATCCGAAGCTCTTGTTGACCGGACGTGGATCGCGCAGGTACTCCGCCTTGGTCACGGTCTGGCCGTTGACGTGCAGGAGTCGGCTACCCAGGCCCGGACCGACCTGATAGGGCTTCTTGTTGCCGGTGCTGAACAGTTCCCCGGTCCAGGAGCGGTAGGAGACACGGCTGGCGCCCGGGCTGATGTCCGGGGAAGGAGGTACGTCCACCTGGTGGAAGGGCCTGCGTGCCACGCCGAGCGAATCCGCGAGTGCGAGGGTGAGGACGTGAGTGGAGGGGATGCGCATGGCCCCCGCCTCGGCCCGCAACCGCGGATCCTGCCAGACCTTCCCCCGGAAGGTCTTGACCCGTCCGCCGATCCGGTTGCCGTTGGCCTCCAGCACTCGCACATCGTGACCGGCTGCCGTCAGCAGGCGGGCACAGGTCAGTCCGGCGACGCCGGCTCCCACGACGATCACCCGCCTCCTGCCCTTTCCGGGCAGACGGGCACTTCCGGTCAGGAGTCTCAGGTACCGCAGGGTCAGGTCGGTGTGCTTGTCGTCCGTGAGCAGCACGCGGCGGGCCATGCTGAGGGCAGCCTCGGAGCGTGCGTGGTCGGGTCCGGGCCCTGTCCGTGCGGAACGGTTCACAGCGGCAGCGGGCCGGGGGGGCGCCGCTGCCGTACCGGCCAGTGTCACCCCTGAGACGTTGAAGAACGTACGACGGCTGAACATAGCGGCCAGCCTCGCACCCCCCTCGCGCCCGGCCTTCGACGGCGAGATCCCGAACCCACGAGTTCACCCGAATGCCGCCGCTGGCAGTAGGACGGCACCTGGCCGCAGGTCTTCGCAGATCTGCAGGCGCAGGCCGACGGCGAGGAGCTCATCACCTGGGACCTCAACGTAGACTCCGCCGTCAGTCGGACTCACCCGCACGCTGCCGCGGCGCGGAAGGGGATCCTTCAGAAGGAGCCGCCCCGGCGGGATCGGCGTCGAGCCGGACAATCATGGACTCGGCCGCTCGCGAGGCGGCCTGACCACTACTGGTGCCGGACAGCCGCGGACCGGGCCGCCCGGCGGGCCGCCGACGTGAAGCCGGCCGACCAGATACGGGCGGTGAACGCAGACCTCAGTCGTGGCCCTCGCATCACTGGCACAGTGAGAGTCTGGTGCTCCTGGGACAGATCCGCCGGGCTGAATGTTCTTCCTCGCCTCTAACGGCCTTAGGGTGTGCCGAAGAATAAGTTGTGTGTTTCCAGTCTTGACACCGCAGCTCAGGCGGGGTGTTCGACAGCAGGTTAATTCCCGGCAAGCCCTTAGTGGTCGGCTCCGGAAGTCCTTCGGGGGTTGATCATGCTGCGTGTCGGGACGCACCGAAGATTTCAGCAGCGCACGGAAGATTTCAGCAAGGGAAACCTACGTTGCCGTCAGGGCTGATCGGCGGGCCGGAGGTTCGGGCGAGCGCGCCCGCTCCGTCGGCTACTGAAATCTTCGGTGCGTCCCGACACCGCGAGTGCCGTGGAGGATTCTTCCGGCAGGTCGGTGAATGCGTGCCGGTCGAGTCTGGCCAGCAGATCGTCCAGGTCGGAGGTGGCGAACTTCCACTGGAACGGCTGTGCCGTGGCGTTGTAGCGGTCTTCGAATCTTCGGAGACGGTCCCTGACCTGGTTGAGGTCGGTGAAGTCGTTGGGTGAGACGACCTTGCGCTGCACGATGGAGAAGAAGATCTCTGTCTGGTTCAGCCAGGAGGCATGGACGGGTGTATGGACCATGACGGCGTTCGGAAACCTGTTGGCCAGGCGGTCTATGGCCGACTGGCCGCGACGTGAGGAGCCGTTGTCTACGAACCAGGACACGCGTTTCGCGCTGGCGCAGGGCTCGCCGGTCATCACCTGCTCGACCAGTTTCATGAACGGCACGGTGCCGGTGGTCTGTTCACAACGGCCGAAGACTTCGGCCCGGTGGATGCCGTAGGCGGCCAGGTAGGCCAGGGCTCCGCCACGCCCGTAGGTGTGGTTGACGCGCATCGCGCGGGCCTGCCCCGGGGGCCAGGGTGGGGTGGCAGCGGCAGCGGGCTTGGATGGAGGTCTTCTCGTCCGCGGAGATGACGTACTCGTCTTCGCCGAGCGGGACGCTGTCGAAGGTGCGGGCGTAGAGGTCCAGGATCCCTTGAGCGGCGGCGCGGAAGTTCGGGTCGCGGATGAAGGTCCAGGAGCGGTGCTGCCAGGGCTTGAGTGCGTCGTCCTTGAGCCAGCGGCGCACCGTGGAGGCGGAGATCGTCCTGGTGATGGCCCGAGTGACGGCCTCGCGTACGAGCTCGGGGCATGACCGGCGGGAGAGCGGGGTTTCGGTTTCGGTGGGCAACTGGCAGGCCATCGCCTTGATTTCGGCGATCTGCAGCGCGGTGAATGCCGGCCGTCGTCCCGGTCGCTTGCGGTCGGCCAGGGCAGGCACCCTGCCGGCCGCGAATCGGCCGCGCCAGCGGCGCACGGTGTCCACGTACAGGTGGGTTTCGGCGGCGATCCGGGCGTTGCCGCGACCTCGTGCCGCCAGGAGCACGATCGTCGCCCGTTGGCGTGCCTGGTGCGGGGTTTTATGGCCGTAGGCCATCTTCTTGAGTCGGTGGCGCTCGGAAGCGGTCAGCTCCACGGACATGGCGAGGCACACGGGCATGGAAGGAGAGCGGCCCATCTCTCGGGGCGGTGAACGGGAGGGACAGCGCCGTCTTCCCTCGCCGGCGCGGCCCTCGAGTCCCCGGCGGCCAAGGCGTGCCCGATAGGTCGTTGACGAACACGCCCCTCGGGGTCAGCTGGTGACGTACTGGTCGCGGTACTCCGCGGTGGGGGCGATGGGCGTGATCACGTCGATCAGGACACCGTTGGGATCGGCCACGATGAAGTGCCTTTGTCCGAAGTCCTCGCTGCGCAGTTCAAGGATGGGGTGCAGCCCTTCGCTGGTGACGAGCCGTTCCCATTCCGCGTCCACGTCCTCCACCTCGAAGTTGAGCAGCAGACCCTGTGCGGGGACCCGGTGGCCGTTGGGAACCGTCGGGTGGCTGTGGTCGAGGAGGGCGAGCTCGTACCCGGGATCTCCCGGCTGGCGCAGACTGACGTACCAGTCGGCCTCGAACGTCGTCTCGAATCCCAGCAGCCGGGTGTAGAAGTCCTGAGACTCTCGCAGCTTCGCTGTGCCGATCACGGGATAGAAGCCGGTCAGCTTCATGCCTGAACCCCTTTCGCATACCATCAGTATGCGAAAGACACTATTCGCATACCTTCGGTATGTCAATGAGGAGTGCGATGCGACAGCACGGCATCCGGGCACAGCAGTGGGAGCAGACCAGGCAGGCGCTGCTGCGGGAGAGCAGACGCCTGTTCTCCCGCAGCGGCTACGGCGCGGTGGGCCTGGCGGAAATCGTCCAGGCAGCCGGAGTGACCAAGGGCGCGCTCTACCACCACTTCACCGGCAAGGCAGACCTCTTCCGCGCCGTCTTGGAGGAGATGCAGCAGGAGGTGGGCCGACGCGTGGCCGCGGCCGCGGACGCCTACGACGATCCCTGGGCCCAGCTGACCGCCGGCTGCCAGGAGTTCCTCACCGCGACCACCGATCCGGACATCCAACGCGTCATGCTGGTCGACGGGCCTGCCGTACTGGGATGGAGCCAATGGCGGGCGATGGACGAAGCCGCCTCGGCCCGCCACCTCGCCGACGCGTTGTCCTCCCTCATCGACGCAAGGATCATCACCCCGCAACCGGTCGCACCACTGGTCCACCTGCTGTCAGGGGCAATGAACGAGGCCGCCCTGTGGCTCGCATCCTCCTCCGACCCCGAGGACCTGGACCACACCAAAGCCGCGCTGACGCAACTGCTGCAGGCATTGCGCGCCGCCTGACGTGACGTCCACATCACAGGGCGCGATCACTCCCACAAACACCGCACGACCAGTGCTCAAGTCAACCCCCGAAGGACTTCCGGAGCCGACCACCTAGTGCCGCGTCAGCCAGGGTTCGCCCTCTCGTGACGTGTCGCCCGGTTGCTGCGGTCGGCAGCTCCGGGCGGTCAGAATGATCACGTGGCTGA